>PLZN01000512.1 GCA_003152195.1 Acidobacteriaceae bacterium | reverse complement strand
AAGGAAAGCCGCATGGAGTTCGACAACACGGCTAGCGGGAGTTTACTGCGAGCGCTCCAGCAGAGTGCGAGTTTACCCAGCCAAATGATTGCACACGAGTGAGTTAAGCAGGCTGTCCTTATCGCGGCCTCCGTATTACCCTATATAATCTAGATTCCCCGGAGGAACATGATGCGATCAATCACTTGACCACGCTTATGGTTGTCTGTTGTATTGCCCTATATGCCGAGCGTCATAGCCAAGAAGAAGGGCAACAAGCTCTACTACTACGTGGTGGAGAGTGTCCGCGTCGAGGGTCAACCCCGGATCGTCCATCAAGCCTATCTGGGTACGGCGGAAAAGCTCGCCGAAATGGTGCGTGACCGCACCGCTCCCCTCCCCTTGGCGGCAGGCACGCGCGAGTTTGGATTGCCCGCCGCTCTGTGGTCGGCGGCAGAGCGAACTGGAGTATGGGAGTTGCTCCAGTCCCTCTGGCCCGTACCCCGCTCCGGGCCCGTCCGCGGGGCATTATCTGTTGTTGGCGGCGATGCACCGTATCTGCCAGCCTGGACCTAAGACCGAGGTCGCCGATTGGTATCGCAACTCGATCCTGTCGGCGCTCTGGGGTTTCCCGCCGGAGCGCTTCACCGCGCAAGCCTTCTGGGATGCCTTCGAGCAAATCCTGCCGGAAGAGCAAGCCGCCGTTGCCTCAGAGCAAGATCCTCTCGATCAGGCCCAACTGCGTCTGCTGGGGCTATGGAAGGAAAAGCAACTGGTAAGCCGTCGTCTGCTGGCTTACGACACCACCAACTTCTACACCTATATCGCCAGCAGCAACACGCGCAACCAACTGGCGCAGCGCGGACACAACAAGCAGGGGCGGCACAACCTGCGCCAGGTAGGTCTCAGCTACTTATTGGACGGAGAGCATGGGTTGAGTTTGTGCCACCATGTTTATCCCGGCAATGTGGTCGACGTGGACGAGTTCTCGACGGCTCTAGCACGCATCACGGGCATGCTGGATCAGAATCAAATTGCCCGCCAGACAGTCACGCTGGTATTCGATAAGGGCTCGGCGGCGCTGGCCAACACCGTCGCCTTAGAGGAAGCTGGGATAGGATGGATTTCCGCCTTGCCCTGGAATCAGACGCCGGCGGAGCTGCGCGGCCGGCCGGTAGAAAAGTTGCCCCTGTGCAGCAGCGCGCTCCCAGGAGTGCGCGCCGCAGCCGAGAAAAGGCTGGTGCATGGCCGCGATTATCTCTGCGTGATCAAGTACTCAGCTTCCTTTGCGGGAGAGCAACTGCATAGCGTGACCACCAGCCTCAGCCGGGCACTGCAATCGCTGCGCCGTTTGGCCAAGGAATTGAATCAACCCCGAGCGCGCTGGAAACGAGAGCAGATCCTGCGCAAAATTCAGCGTTGGTTGTCCGCTCCCTTCTTGGCCGAGTTGATTCGCTATCAACTGGAAGAGCACGATGGCCAATGGCGTTTACAGTTTGACTTCGATTCGGCGGCCTTTCAGCAACTCCTGGCCCAGCGCTTGGGGCGCACCGTGCTGCTCACCAGTCGGATGGACTGGACCGCCGAGCAAGTCGTCTCCGCATACTCGGGCCAGCAACAGATCGAGCGCGTCTTCCGCGGACTGAAAGACGGAGGCTGGCTGGGCTGGGATCCCATGTACCACTGGACCGATCGCAAAATCCGCATCCATGCTTTCTACTGCATGCTCGGCATCTCCCTGCAGCAGTATGTGCATAGGCAAGCGCAAACCGCCTGGGCCGATCTCTCCGTAGAGCAACTGCTGGAGGAACTGGGGCAGATCAAACAGTTTGTGCTACTCTACCCAACCCAGGGCGAAAAAGGCCCACCCCGCGCTGCCTATGTCCTCTCCCAACAAACCCTGGCGCAGCAAGCCCTGGTCAAAACTCTCGCTCTCGAAACACTGCATCGTAGTACCCCACGTGGGTAAGACAATCCTCCCCTCGCAACCCGCTCAGAAATAACCTGCTTACTCCCTTGTTTGCTTAACTCGCAGTAAACTCCCGCTAGCCTTGACCGCAAATTCGGGGTGCGTGGGATAAATTAGGTTGCTTTCCGTTGCTTTCCGTTGCTTTCCGTTGCTTTCTGCCCCTCAACCGAACCCTTCCTCCCCATTGTGATCGTTACAACCTAGATAGCGCGGAGTAAACGTACCGGCAGCGAGATCAGGGCGACAACCAGCTCCAACGCTCCGTGCACAGCGATGCCAGCCAGCCGGAAGGGCAATAAAACCAACCAAACGAGCGGATACAAGAGAATCGCCAGCAGGGCCACCGGCCAGCACAGGATAAAGAGAATACACCACAGCAAAAACTTGATCATAATCGTCCACTCCGTTGAGCGGGCCCTGTCCCGCCCTTCTGAAGAATACGCAATTTGGGGGCTGCAGGTTCCGCAGGGTCTGTAGCNNATGAAAGTAAGCCGTGAGCAAGCAGCAGAAAACGGAGAACGCATCCTCGAGTTGGCCACCCGGCTGTTTCGAGAACGGGGCATCGACGGGGTCAGCGTTGCCGACCTGATGAAGAGTGCGGGCCTGACACACGGTGGCTTCTACGGCCACTTCAAATCCAAGCAGGACCTGGTGGCGCAGGCCTGCGGCCTGGCTATCTCGAAGATGAGACAGTCCTGGATGAAAACAATTGGCGAGAGGCCAGGAGATCCAATTCAGGCCCTGGCGGATCGCTACCTCACAAACGAGCATCGCGATCACTCAGGCCGAGGCTGTCCCATGGCCGCGCTCGGAGCGGAAGTCGCGCGCCAGGGGCCCGCTGTGCGTCACGCGGTAACAGAAGAATTGCGGCTCTTCTTCGACTCCCTGTCTCGCGTCCTTCCGGGTAGCTCCAACTCTGCCCGCCGCCAGAAGGCAATTTCCACTTACGCGCTTCTGGTAGGAGGACTGGTTCTGGCTCGTGCCGTAGACGATCTTGCATTCTCCAGCGAGATTCTGCACGCGGCCGCCGCTTCGCTCCACAAAGAGCCATCCCCAACGCCCGTTTCCTCGTAGGGCAGACGGGGGAAGAGGGACTTATGATGGAGTCGGCAAAGCTTGCACCAGGAAATCCGCGTCAGGAGAAACCTATCGTGTCCACTAATGGAATCGTTCACAAGCCCAGCAATCATTCGGTCGATGAAACCCTGCGGAAGCTCCAAGGTATCCTGGAAGGGAAGGGCATCGCCATCTTCGCCATGATCGATCACAGCGGAGAAGCGGAAAAGGTGGGGATGAAAATGCGCCCCACCAAGCTTCTCATCTTCGGTAATCCAAAAGGCGGCACTCCCCTGATGCTGGCGGCGCCGAGCATCGCCATCGATCTGCCGCTCAAGATTCTGGTCTGGGAAGATGACCAGGGGAAAGCCTGGATCTCTTACAACAGCCCCGAATATCTAGGGGAACGGCACGGGTTGCCCCAGCACCTGCTGCAGAATATTGCCTTCGTAGAGACGCTGGCGGCAAACGGCGGGCAGTAGATCAATAAGAAACCGATCTTTTGAACCTTCTCCCCGGGTAGCTACATCTCTTGCTTTATATATGATGATAATCATGTATAAATGCGGAGCAAGGGAAAGAAGGTGGGTTCCATGCGCAGTCGCTCGATAGCTGGTGCCGCCGCCATGGGGTTGCTTGTCAGCGCCAGCCTCGCAGTGATGGGGCAGACCACCACAGCAGGCAGTTCCATCGCCACACCGCGCCCCATCGATCCTGCCGCAAGCACCACCAACTCTAGCTAGCCTTCCGCTAGCCCGCATTGCTCGCGACGATTCCGAGCGATGACGGAAGGCTGGATGTTTATTATCGGAAGGTGCAACAAATGTCCGGGTACCCCATCCCCCCGGATTTCCTGTAAGGCTTGGTGGGGCCAACCAACTTCATGCGGCTTTCCTTATAGTGACCCACCGGCGTGGCCGACCCCGAGGAGATGAAACAGCCAGTCCGGAGCTTCCGTCCGCATTAGGTACTGGTTGGGAGAACCGCAGATCTCTCCACTGTGCCACACCGGATTTCCTGTCAAGCGCGGCGGCGTTGGCGGACTGCATGCGGCTTTCTCTACGGAAAGCCGCACACGAGGTGCTTGGTGGTGTTGCGTAGTAGGAAATCCGGGTCCGCTTCGGTCGAGATGACAAAGGTTAGGGTGGAGTGTTAAGCAAACGAATCAGCCTGTCCAAGTGCCGAATCTCACGGTGCGAAGCAAACTTATACTTAGTCATCTCGAAAGTGAAAAAAGTTCCAGGGGCCGACACTTATCCGCAGCTCTGCGCAACCAGTTCCTTCAAATCGGTGGAGGAGCCTGGCTCTTCCGGGGTTCTGTAGCGGCCACCCTCCACATGTGCCGGAAAAAGAAAGTGGGGGCGCAAGTGCGGGATGTACTCCAAGAAGAGCGGCTCATGGCCCATCGCAATGTGGTTGAAGATCACCAGATGCTGATGAATCTGCCCCATGTCTCCCACATGCGGAACTACCGGGAGATTAAACCTGCGCGCCAGCAGACTCACCGTTAAAAATTCGCTAACCCCGGCCAGCCGCGTGCAGTCTGCCTGGAGATAATAGATTGCATTGGATTGAATAAAGTTTTTGAAGACTACCCGGTTGGGAATATGTTCGCCGGCCGCGATCTTTACTGGAGCAATCTCACGCGCTAAGCTCACGTGTGCCATCAGGTCGTCCGGGTGAGTGGGTTCCTCGATCCACAGGGGCTTTAACTTGGCTAGCTCTGCACACATTGTTCGTGCGACCGGGAGAGTCCACTGCTGGTTCGCGTCAAACATGATAGTCCCCGCATCGCCCGCGCACTCGCGCAACAGCATCGCTCGCCGCAAATCCCGCGACTGGTCGCGAGACCCGACCTTCAACTTAAAAGCCCCGAAGCCTTCGCTCACCGCGCGCATGGTTAACTCTCTTATGCGGGCGTCATCATAAGCCATCCACCCCACGGACGTATCGTAACCCGGATATCCTGTACGGAGGAGGCACTCACGTCCCTCCCGCTTACCGGTTTCTTGCTGCAGCAGCTCAATGGCTTCCCGTTCATTCATCACTTCGTCGAGGTAGCTAAGATCGAGCAAACGTACTACTTCCTCCGGAGACAGATCCAGCAGCAGACGCCACAACGGCACACCTCTGGCTTTTGCCCAAAGGTCGAAACACGCATTGGTAATGGAGGCAAGGGCGAGGTGCACCACGCCTTTATGGGGCCCCAACCACCGTAACATCGGATCGTCTGCCATCTCTCGCGAAATACGCCCAAACTGTGCCATCAAGTCTTCGATCGGCCTGCCTCGCAACGGGCGCGCCAAAAGTTCGATCGCATCGCACACCAGACGGTTTCCGTCCCCTAGCGTCAAGGCGAACCCCGCGCCACAGAGGTTACCCTTCGCTGATCCCAACCGGGTTACCGCCAGGCAATACTGAGGGTTGGTGTGAACTGCATCGCTCCCCGCCCCCTCCGGCAGAGAATACCTCGCATCAAACGCCGAAATGCTATCTATCGAAAAACCGGCCATCGTCTCTCCTATTGTGGCAACTGTCGGCGGTACGACAACGTTGCAGTATCGCAGCATTTTGCGCTTGTGTCTTGTAGCGTACTGATGCTGGAGGGACCTGGATCCCTATCAGCCCGTGGTTAAAGTCTAAAATCCGTGAAACTGATTTTCTAACACTATGAATCTANNGCACTTTAACCACGGGCTGCTATCCCTCCCGAACACAATAGCGCAATAGTATCCAAGACGACGGCACCTCGGCCTGATCTACTTTCCGTGAGACGCCCTGTTGCTACGGAGGGTGAATGTCATATTCGGTTCAGGTTCTTCAGGTTGGACGCCAGGAGCTGTTAGGAGCCTGCGTCAGCTACATGGCGCGCTTTGACGTATGGGAGCGATTTATATTCACCATGGTGGTGGTTCGCGGCGAGGGAAAAACCGTGGTTATCAACACAGGGTTACCAAGAGATCTTTCCGTCCTAGATCCTTTTTGGCCTCAGTGGACCGGGGAGCGGAAGATCGAGGTGAGTGAAGCCGAACGGCCACTGAATGCACTTACAAGGGCTGGGGTGGATCCAGCCAAAGTGGATGTTCTTATCGTCTCTCCGTTGGTTTACTATGCGACGGCCAATATCGACTTATTTCCAAAGGCTCAAATCTGCCTGCTGAGGCGGGGTTGGGTGGACTTTAACGCCCCTGCCCACCACTATATGGATAACATGCGCGCCATGTGCATCCCCGATAACATCTTACGGCACCTGGTGACGGATGCATGGCCACGGGTTCGCTTGTTGCAAGATGAAGATAGTGTACTTCCCGGAATACGCGTGTTTTTCTCTGGCGTTCATCACCGCAGTAGCATGGCTATCTGTATCGAGACGGCGAAGGGTACAGCGATTTACTCCGACAGTTTCTTCAAGTTCCGCAATGTTGAGGAAAACATTCCTATTGGATACCTGGAGAATCTCGAAGAGGCTTTTCTTACTTATGAAAGAGTGCGTGATGAAAAGGGCCTGATAATTCCTGCCTTCGATCCTGAAATATTTGAACGATATCCGGGAGGCGTCATTGCCTGAATCAGGAATCTAGTCAGGCTGGCTGAAGTCAATCATGACCGGATGGTTGCGGAAGCCGCGGGTCATGATTGCGTCATACGTGAGACCTGCTACGAACCATAAACCGCCCACGATCTTAGCTACCTTTGGGAGGCTTAGCCACATTCCCAGGCAGAATAGAAATCCCAACGCTGGTACCAGCGCGTCGCCGAGCAGCCGGCGTTCTTGTCTTCTGCGTGGGGCGAAGTAGTACTGCCGCATCGCAGCCAGGTTCACACCCATATAGCCCAGAAAAGCTCCAAAGTTGAGCAACTCGGCAGCACGCTCCAAGTTAAATAAGAGGGAACCCACGAGGGCCAACAGCCCAACCAGAACTATGTTAAAGGTGGGGTTGTTGGTAACTGGATCGAGGTATCCAAATACTTTGCGCGGCAGTACTGCGTCGCGACCCATGGCAAAAAGCAGGCGTGCTCCGGCTACCTGGCCGGCGAGTCCACTTCCGAGGCTTCCCAGCACGATGACGATGCCCATCGCCTGGAACAACCGGGCTCCTCCAACCGCGCGTGTGACGTCCATGAAGGCGGTCTCGATATTGGGCAGGAGGTGGTAGTCGGGCCATACCAGCTGAGCCAGATATACCAGCAGACAGCTGAACACCGTGGTGAAGACGCAGATGAGGATAGTGGCCAGCATGATATTCCGGCGCGGATTGTCGACGTCTTCCGCGAGCGTTGTGACCCCGTCGAATCCGATGTAGGTAAGGGCCACGAACGACGTAGCGGTGGCTATCGGCCGAAGCTGAAATGTACCGGAAGTATAGAAGGGTTGTATGGAAAAAAGGCCTTGCAGGCCATAGCGGTGAAAAAGATAGCCGATCGCCAGAAAAAGGAAAGCGCCGATGACGACAAACATGCAAATGAGCAACACAATATTGGCGCGCGCAGTGGTGCGGACGCCGCGCAAATTTATGCCAGTCAAGAGAATTACAAAAAATAGAACCCAAGCCGAGTACGGGATAGCCGGCAAGAGACGCTGGACGGTCAGCGCAGCCTGGATAATGGCAACAATCGGAAACACCAGGTAGTCAAGCGACATTGCCCAGCCGGCGAGGAAGCCAAGGTGAGGGTTCAGGCCACGGCCAACGTAGCTGTAGGCAGAGCCCGCCAAAGGATAGATGGCGGCCATGCGTCCATAACTGAAGGCGGTAAGCATCATGGCTATGCCGGCAATCAGGACTGTGGTAACCGCGTGGCCATGCGAGAGCTCTTGGGCTATGCCAAACAGCGGCACGGGTGCGATGGGTTGGATGATGACGATGCCGTAAAAAATAAGATCATGTAGCCGGAGGACTCGCGGTAAGCGCGGCTGTCCGGGAACAGCGCTACGGGTTACTTCGGACCTGGCCTCAGTCATCGAGAATCCTTACCGGGTTTGTGAGGCAGGATTTCCAGGCGGCCTGCGGCATAGATCGAATCGATCAGCCGCAACGTCTCCAGGTGGTCCCTCCCGCTGTTCGGAGGCACCGAGTCATTTTCAATAGCAGCGAACAATGCGCGCATGGTTTTACTGAACGCGTCTGGCGCCCAGCGCCCGGGAAGTTTTCTCCCGGGGATCATGCTCTCATTTACGGCGCTGGGAACGAGCTTAATTGTGTCGGCTCTACCCAACGGATAATCGTAATAAACGCCCAATGTGCCGGCGATAGAACCGCGCGATCCATTGAACTGAAAGCGGACGCAAGTTTGCGCGGATGGAATCCTCGAATCCTCATCGAAACGTACGAATACATTGTTTCCATAGTTGAGCCGGATGTCTGCCCAGGTCTCTCCCGCAACTTCGGAATCCTGGGCACGGCCATACCGTGCCTGCAACGATCCGGGTTGACCTACGATGGTACGCGTGACGTTCAGGATGTGAATCATGTCGAACAAGACGAGGAGCCGGTCACTGCGCGGCAGCCAAGGCCATGTGTCCCAATTTTCGTAGTACTTTACGTCGAAGAGAGCAGAGGTCACGTCGCCAATGGCGCCCTGGCGGATGAGATCTGTTGTCTCCCGCATGGCCGGCGCCCATCTCATGCTGACGTTGACGGCTAACTTCACCGAGGCGGCTTCGGCAGCCTCTACCAGAAGCTCCGCTTCAGCGGCGGTGCGTGCCAGGGGTTTCTGGCAGAGCAGATGCTTCCCGTGTGTGACCGCTTGGCGCAAGGCTTGTGACTGGGCCTCAGGCGGTACCGCGATATCGATCACTTCGAGCGATGGATCGCGAAGCATCTCGTCCAGCGAATGACAGACGTTTGGAATGCCAAACTCAGCGGCAAGTGTGGTCGCTCGATGGGTTTCCCGGCCGTAGATTGCAGAGACTTCAAAGCCGGCAGCCCTATATGCAGGAAGGTGTGCTGCCTTGACAATTCCACCCGCGCCAACGATGCCGATCTTGTGGGTTCGCTGCAAAGCGATCCCGGCTGATTGCCCGTTCAATTGCGAACCTCGACCACGCAAAGAAGAAGTAGATCAGGAAGAGACGGAAAAGTCTTGCACGCGCTTGCTTTACGCTTGCGTGGAATTGCTGCTTGCCGCCCTACGGTAGGCGCCCGGGCTGAGTCCGCTAAGCTGCTTGAACACGTTGCTGAAATGGCTTTGATCGGCGAAGCCGAGGTTCAACGCGATATCAGCGATCGGCTTTGAGGTGTGCGCTAGAAGGTTCTTCGCCCGATCGATTCTCAGCATCGCCACATAAGCGTGGGGGCGGAGGCCCGTAGCTCTCTTGAAGACGCGGTCCAGATGATACTTGCTCAGATTGGCCGCCGCCGATACGCGTTCCAGAGCGAACTCTTCCGTGAAAGTATCATGCAGGTACTCCAGCGCCTTGCGCACCTGCCAACGTAATGCATTTATGCCGGATGTCATGGCTGGGTCAGCCGAAGGAGCGGGAACAAAGCGGCGCAGAAGATAAATTGCCAATTCGGTCACCAAGCTTTTGAGAAAGACTTCGCGGCCCAATTGGTGACCGTCGTTCTCGGTACGCAGTTCTTCACAAATTCTCTTGATCTGGCTGTCGCTCTCCAGTCTGGGAATGGGAAAGCAGGGCAGGTCTTGCGTAGACAACGCAACGTCTTGCAGCAGGTCACGAAGAAAGTCTTTTCTGATGCCAACCATCAGGTAATCCCGATTGCCAGGCAAGATGAAGTCTTCGTGGACCTCACCGGCGTTCAACAACCCGATGTTCCCGGTTTGAAATTCTACTGACTGGGCTCCGATACGGCAGCGAGCATGTCCGCCAAAGTAATAGCTGATGAGTTGTTCGAAATGCGCATGCGGGCCGATGGGGGAATGGAACGCATGGGTCACCGAGAACTGCGAAGTTATGCAGATTCGCTCATGTGGGTGACTCGCTGGCAGCTGCATAGGTGAGGGTAGAGTTTAACCCAGGATGAATCGGTTGGCAATATTGCCGTATTNNATATTGCCATATTGAAAAACGGCGGAGCAATCGGCCGCAAAAACTTGAGCAAGATACTGCAATACGATTCGGAGTAATCGCCTTAGGGTTTGATCAGGACTTTGAAGGGAAGGCATTCTACCTGTCCCGCTGACGCATTTAAGAAAGGGCCACGGCTTGCGAATTGTGGGCATCGAAGTAGCGACTCTGCGCTACGAATATCCGGAGGGAGCGGGGTTTCGCTTTGCAGGAGGGTATTGCAACGGACGGTTATCCTGCCTCATTAAGGTCCATACGGACACTCATATCAGCGGGATCGGTTCCGTCTATTCGCATCCGGTCCTGGTTAGCAAGATTGTCGTCGACCATTTACAGCCGATGCTGCTGGGTGAGGACCCACTGGAGCTGGAAGCTTTGTGGGACCGCTGCTATCGCATTATACGCTGGTACGGACGTAAAGGCGTGGCCGTATCCGCTCTGGGAGGGATCGACACAGCGTTGTGGGACATTCGGGGCAAGGCGTTGGGTAAGCCCATTTGTCAATTGCTGGGAGAGAGCCGAACCCGGATTCCTGCATACGCAAGTGCTCTGTTGTGGAAAGACGACCCGGAGGAGCTTGGCCGCGAAGCCGAACAACACCTGGCCGACGGCTTTCGCGGAATGAAGATGCGCCTGGGCCGGAACTATGAGTATGACCGCGCGGCGGTCGATATCGTGAGGAAGGCCATCGGCCCAGACAATCAATTGATGATCGAGGGGAACGCTCGCTATAACCTCGACCAAGCCAGACGTATGGCCGCGAAGTATCGAGAAAAAGGCGTTTATTGGTTTGAAGAGCCGTTCCCCCCTGAGGACGTGGACAACTATCTCGCACTCCGGCCTAACCTTGGCCTGCCTCTGGCCGCGGGGGAAAACGAGTTTGGGCTACAGGGCTTTCGCGAACTCGTGGATCGGCAGATGGTGGATATCCTGCAGCCAGACTGCAGCCGATCAGGCGGCGTTACCGAGTGTCGCCGCATCGGCCTTATGGCGGCAGAGCATGGGCTTCGGGTGGCCACACATGGATGGAGCGACGCCATTGCCGTGGCCGCCAACATGCATGTAATCGCGTCGCTTCCTACCGGACTCACGGTTGAAATCGACCGTACGGGCAACGGGCTGGTCGATCGTTTGCTCACCGAGCCTTTCAAGGTTGTCAACGGAGAGATCCCGGTTCCCCAGGAACCGGGACTTGGCATTGAGCTGGATCCAGCCGCCGTCGAGAGCTTCACGTTGCCGGAGGGAAACGTCCCGGACGGGAACTACTCGGATCTGGTCTTTGGGCGCGGGTTCTACACACCCGCCGGTCCGTATGAATCGGAGGCCGCGACCGCCTGACGCTTGTTTCTGGCGTCCGGGATTGGCGGCCAGCTTCGCTAAGAGCATGCTACTGCTGTTGCACTCCACTTAGGTTATGGAAATAAAGAGATGCATATCACCATCCGACCGACGTGCTGTAGGGCCTTCCTGAGAAAGCAAGGAGGATATATGAAATATCTTGTGAGGCCCATCCGGAGCTTACGGACAAGCGTAGGACTAGCAGGTATTCTGCTTACTGTTACCTTTGCGCTGGTATCGAGAGATAGCATCGCCCAGCTTTCCACTGCCTCTCTGAACGGAGTTGTTCGCGACCAAACGGGAGCTGCGGTTATCGGTGCAAGCGTTGTGTTACGCAACGTGGACACCTCGGTTGAGAGCACGACTGCATCCAACGACACCGGCGCTTACGCCTTGTTCAATATAGCTCCGGGGAGTTATATGCTCGAAGCAAGAGCAGCCGGTTTCGGTTCGGTGCAGGTTCCTGCCTTTACACTCACAGTCGGTCAGGTAGCGACCATCGACCTTTCCCTCAAGGTGGCAGCGCAAAATGCGTTGGTAACTGTGGAAGCTGCGACGCCGCAATTAGATGTATCCAGCGCAAATCTAGGCACGGTGATTTCAACGAAACAGGTAAACGATCTTCCGCTGAACGGCCGGAACTTCACGCAGCTTCTCTCGCTGACTCCGGGAGTCGTTCCGATCAGCACGGGCCAAAACGGCATGGCGGGTTCCCCCGGAGGATTCGCTGCTCCTATAGCGATTGGTTCTTCGTTCTCCTTTCCTGCAATTAACGGACAAACCAATCGCAGCAACTTCTTTCTGATGGACGGCCTGAACGACTATGGAAGTTTTCTGAGCACCTACGCTGTGCCGCCTATCGTCGATGCTATCCAGGAGTTCAAGGTCGTCTCCCATACGGATAGCGCAGAGTTCGGTTCGGTACTGGGAGGCGTGGTCAACGTGGTCACGAAATCCGGCACGAACGACTTTCACGGCTCGGCATGGGAATACGCTCGCAATACTATTTTCGACGCACGCACTTACTTTTTGCCTTCGAGTGTGCCTAAGACGCCTTATAGCCAAAACCAGTTTGGTGGCTCGGGCGGTGGGCCAGTCTGGATTCCGAAGCTCTACAATGGCAGAGACAAGACATTTTTCTTCGGGGCGTACCAGGGGTTTCGCTATTCCCAAACCAGCAACACGGCTCTGCACGTTCCAACTGCCGCGGAGCTTGCCGGGGATGAGAGTGATTGGCCGACACAAATCTATAACCCATTTTCGACACGTCCCGACCCGGCGAACCCGGGTCAGTATATCCGCGATCCTTTTCCCGGGAACCAGATTCCAGCGAGCATGATTGATTCCCGCATGATTAACTATGCGAACTTCATGTTTCCACAAGCTGGGCCGGTGTTCGACGGCTCGGGAGACAACGCGCTGGATACGACACCCGTCACGCAGACGCAAAATGAATGGAGCATTCGCGTGGACGAACGGGTGGGGGCGAATGACTCGGCATTTTTCCGCTACAGTTCGATCAATAGCGTGGTGAATTCGTCGGGCGGGCTTCCGGGTCTACCGCAGGCGGTGTCCACTCCCTCCCGTGATTGGGGCGGCAGCTACGTGCATGTGTTCAGTCCCAGCCTCGTTCTGCAGGGGCAATTTGCGCGAACGACCAACGCATCCCTTACTTCGATCCTTTTCACGAAGTCGATCACGGATATCTTTAACCAGGTTGGTTTTTCTCAAGCATTTGCGGGAAACTTCATTGGAGTGAATGGGCAGCCTATGCTTCCCTCGCCAGGAATTGTTGGCTACTCCGATGGAGGGGAAAATGTAGTGCACACCACGGAGGCTACGGATAGTTATCAATACACTGGTACTTTGACCAAGACCCTGGGGAAACATGAATTTCATTTTGGAGCCGGATACATTTCCAATCTGTTCGCGAGTCCATTTTCGAGTGCCCACCTCAAGTTTGCGGCTGAGCAGACGGGGGATATCAATCCTCTGGACACCATCAATTCCGGCAATCCGATTGCGTCCTTTATTCTCAATGTTCCGAACGGCGCGAATCGGCAAAACGTAAACGAGACGACGCGCCCGGGAGGTGTGTTCAGCGTATTCGGCCAGGATTCCTGGAAAACTTCTGCAAAACTAACGCTGAACCTTGGACTGCGCTACGACGTTACCTTCATACCGCCCTACGGGACCAATGCGACGATCGGCGAACAGGGGGGGATTGAAACGGGTGATATGGATTTTACTAATGGAACCTATATTGTGCAGAAGGTTCCGCCGCCCTGCAGCCAGAGAGGACACGCGCCGTGTATTCCTGGAGATGGGACGTTACCCGAGCACGTGGTGGAAAGTCCGACTGGTACGATTGCATACAACACGTATACGAATATTGGACCGCGAGTTGGGCTCGCGTATCGGGCCGACGATAAAACCGTGATTCACGGAGCATTCGGGATCGTCTATGACAACTGGGCAGCGGTAAGTCAGTTGACTGAGAACATTGAAGGGGCATGGCCAGACATCGGGCAACAGATTGCGAATAATCTTAACCAGCCGAGTAGCGCGTCGGCCACACCGACGGTTCAGGCCCAGAACCCATTCGGAAATAGTTCAAGCAGCCTTTTCCCGGCGCCTACACCCTTTAACCAGGTGACATGGTTTTATGATCCACGTATCAAGAACCCCTACTCCGAGCAATGGACGGTTGGGGCCGAGCGCCAGCTAAATAGTTCGACGGCAATGACGTTGAACTACGTTGGATCGGTTTCCAAACGGATGGATATCGGCGGCTACTACAATACTGCCCTCACGCCGGGTCCTGGAGATCCGCAGTCACGTTCGGTCTACACCTACATTGCTCCAACGCTCTATGATCGCAGCGTAGGTTCTGCTAACTACAATGCTCTACAGTTCTCAATCGACAAACGGTATAGCAATGGCCTGGCGTATCAGGTTGCCTATACATGGTCGAAGGCTATCAACGTGGGAGCTGATGGCTGGTTTGGCGCGGAGGGTGGTGTGCCTCAAGATCCGTACGCGCCAGCCTCCTATGGGAGCCGTTCCGTAGCCGGGACCGATCTGAGAAACGTTCTCTCCGTAAACACGTTGTATCAAGTACCTGTCGGCAAGGGAAGAAGGTTCTCGACCGGGAACTCCGCGGTGGACTATGTCCTGGGTAATTGGCAGATCAATAACATCTTCTTCGCTCGCTCCGGACTGCCTTTCACGCCAGTAATTAGCAGCGATATTGCGAACACCGGTAACGGTCTGACATACGAAACCTTAGACGTGGTGGGTAAACCGAACCTTTCGCAGCGATCCTACTCGGAGTTCTTTAATACGGCTGCCTATGCTGCTCCGGCAGGCTATACCTACGGCACCGCGGGGAGAAATTCGCTGCGTTCGGCTGGCTATTGGGATCTGGATTCTTCTGTGTTTCGTATGTTTCCCGTTGGGGGTGAACGGCAGTTTGAGTTTCGTGTGGAAGCGTTCAATCTACTGAACAACGTGGTCTTGGGCACTCCTATCAGCGATCTGAACACGGGCGCTCAATTCGGTACAGTCAACACCACTGCTAATACTGCGCGACAGCTCCAACTTGCCCTCAAATTTCTCTTCTGAGAGATGAGCGGCTTGGAGCGTAGGGATGTGAATAATTGGGCTTTGCCTAAAATAACTCGGGAGAGTGCTCTTAATGCCAACACTTAATCGGCTCGTGCTGCTTGGGGCTTGTGCAAGTCTTTTGTCCTTTTCTGCGGATTGTGCTTTTGCGCAGGCGCCCGTGGTAGATCAGATGCAGCAAAACGCGCTTCTCACGGCGAGACCGTTCCTGCACATATCGGGACCCAATCCCATTATCACCAGGGGTGCGAAAGGGACATGGGACGAGAACTACACCGAAGCGGGCGATATTCTCAAGGAGAACACCACCTATTATTTCTACTATCACGGTGCTCCCGTCGACCATCAAATTTGGGGACCCGGTGTCTATCGGATTGGTGTCGCATCCGCAAATCACCCGCTGGGGCCGTGGACCAAGATCGGCGATAAACCACTGGTTGATGTCGGAAAACCCGGAAGTTGGGATGACGGAAGTGTGGCTTGTCCGGTGGTCCTGAGGGAAAAGCCGGGCAAGTATTTCATGTGGTACTGCGGGACGAGAAGCACTGTACCGAATCGATGGAGTATCGGCTTAGCCACAGCTTCTTCTCCCGATGGACCCTGGACGAAATACAGTAAGAACCCTGTCATCGATGGCTTCGGCTATGTCAGCAGCGTAGTTAAGAAAGATGGGAAATATTACTTGTATTCCGAACACCCCATTGGCTCATCTGCAGATGATTACGGTCCAATGTCCCTGGCTGTTGCGGATGCGCCCGAAGGACCCTGGGTTCCCTGGAGCGGCAATCCCGTGTTACCTGTCGGAGAAACCGGCGCCTGGGATGATGCGGGCTATTCTGAAGCTAAGGTGTTTTACCGGGATGGCATGTTTCACATGTTCTACGGCGGTGCCAAGGAATACGTCCCGCGACGGCTGACGCAAGAGAGTATCGGATACGCCTATAGTTTAGACGGAGAACACTTCATCAAGTATGGCGGGAACCCGGTTGCGCTCAGAGGGTCCAGCCCAAACGCTGCAGCCTTTGCGGAGGTACATGCCTTCTTTGAACCACCATTTGTCTACGCCTACCACACGCTTCGATACATCGACCCAAAAGAGGCGATTAAGCCCGGCGATTTCCTGACCGAGGACCTGGGAGTTGAAGTCCTTGTTACCCAGAGCGCCTTCATTTTGCCTGTCCCCGTTCTCGTGCAGGACTCCCTGGCGGCATTGAGCACAACAAAACTTTCAGAATGCCCACCCATCAGCCTGAACGGCGCTTCGCGGGTGACTCTCGTGGCACACGCTGACTACGAGACTGGAGCAAAGGCCGGCATGCGCGTTCACATACGCTCCAGCGTTGACGGAATGAACTATGATTCTGCCGATCTCTTTACGTTCGACAATGACTTCCAACCCGGCACTACTGGCCAGAAAACGGTTGCATTGGAAGCTCACGGCCCATTCATCAAAGCATTCGTTGAAAATCTCGACGGGACACACGCAATCTCTCACGTTAGGGTCACTGCCGTGCTGAGCGGCCGCTAACCGTATTGCGGAAAGAATCGTTGGAAATAACCTCGATCCGATGCTCGCAGATTTCCGCTCTCCGTGTAACACTCTACTTCGAGGGCCCTAGAGCATTCGCTGGTGGCCGAGTCGCCTGACGCTTGCTGCGACTGATTTTGGGTTCGTCTATGAAGCCCGCAGCCGTCATTCACGATCAGATTGCCACGCTGGCGCACGAGGCGGGGTTCTCGAAGGCAGGCATAGCCCCGATTCCGTCGCCCGGCGAAGAGGCCGACTATCCCGAACTCGGTCATTTTGAGCCCTGGATCGGGCTCGGCTACGCAGGCGAGATGGAGTACCTGAAGCGACGTGACGAAGCCAACCGCCTGCTGCGATCGTCTCTGCGGATTGCCGTTCCGTGGGCGCGATCCGTTATCGTGTGTGCCGCGAATTACAACGCAGACGCACCAAAATCCATTGATCCAGCGCCTGCGGAGAGTGCCTGGATTGCCCGCTATGCGTGGACCGGCCAAGATTCAGGTCAGCCGAGCGACTACCACGATGTCCTGCTGGCACGCCTGAAGAAGCTGGAGCAGAGTTTGCAGCAGGCGCTGGGCCCCTTCCTTTCCCGCTGCTATGTGGATACAGGTCCCCTGGTAGAGCGGATTTACGCGAAGTACGCAGGGATTGGCTGGATCGGGAAGAATACCTGCATCATTGATCAGAAGCTGGGATCATGGCTTTTTCTGGGCGTAATTCTTACCGGGCTCGAGCTGCCGTCCACTGATCCAATCCAGGTACCCGAAGATCGTTGTGGCAGTTGCACGCGATGCATCGATGCCTGTCCCACCGGCGCGCTGGTCGCCCCGTATGAGATGGATGCAAGCCTGTGTATCGGATACCTGACGATTGAGAAGCGCGGGTCCATTCCTGAGCCATTGCGTTCTCAAATGGGCCGGCAGGTCTTCGGCTGCGACATCTGCCAGGATGTATGTCCCTGGAATCGCCGGGCGCCGGTGAGCGGGGATGAGGAACTGGCGGTTCGTCCAGATTTGGTGAACCCGGCGCTTTCTTGGCTTGCGGAATTGGATGCGGAGAGCTTCCGTAAGCTGTTTCGGCAATCTCCCGTGCAGCGCGCCAAGCTGGGCGGCTTATTGCGCAATGTGGCCATCGCCATGGGGAACAGCGGCCTTGAGGAATACCTGCCCAAGCTGCGCGAGTGGGCCGCCGGCTCCGACCCCGTACTTGCGGAAGCGGCCCAATGGGCACTAGCCCGTAGTGAAGGCGCCTCGGGGCTCCCGGGTGAAACGTGGGAACTGTAGATCCCACCACTGCGTAAGGCCGATTCCCTGCACGAAGGCAAAACCCGTTCTTCACGCTTCTGGCGCGAACCTGGGGCTATTTTTAAATCAGACGCTGCGCACAACGTTTGCGGCGTTGAGTCCCTTGGGGCCCTGCTGGCATTCAAACTCCACCGCATCGCCCTCGTTCAGGGTCTTATATCCATTTTCCTGGATAGCGGAAAAGTGTACGAACACATCCTCCCCGGTGGAACGCTGGATGAATCCGTATCCTTTCGCTCCATTGAACCACTTCACCACGCCATTTTCCTTCAAGCGAAATCCCTTTCCAGACTTTATTGATCATCTCCAGAGCTCCTCAGAGACAGGGGAGCCGCCGTTCATCGTAAGAGAGGAAGAACGGCAAATCCTGGATCACTTGGAACACTTTCAGAGCGGTGAAACAATTACACCAATCGGCCTTCCGAACGTCAGGAACAATGAACTTTTGTTCAAGCTTGATGATGTTATGGCAGGAATTGGAATTCAGTGCAAGAAGAATTTGCCTTGCGCGGAAGAACTAGCGACGCATCAAAGTGGTAGGCACCGGACAATGTGGGTCATTCCGAGGCCCATTCCATGCTGATAGCATCAAGTGGCATGCATATAGGTATATCCATTCCGCCGGTCCTGAGAACGCCCGAAAAAGACGCGCTTGCCGGTGTTCCCGCCGCACCGCAGCCGCCGGCGACGTTATCCAGGAACGCTAGTCCGTGGGATCAGCTTGCAAGCCTTGCCCGCTACATGGCACAGACCGAAGTGCACACCTATGCCTTCAGTGTGGCCGCCAATGCCATCTTGTCTCTGTTCCCGTTCATCGTGATGATGTTCACGATTGCCCGCCTCGTCTTTCACTCCCATGCCATGGAGAGCGCGATTGGGGATATGATCCGATACTTCCTGCCTACCGGTCAGGAATTTGTCACCAAGAACATGCAAATTGTGGCCCACGCGCGCAAGGGGGTGCAGCTTGCGTCGGTGCTTATGCTGCTGATTTCATCGACCGGAATCTTCCTCCCCCTCGAAGTGGCGCTGAATCGGGTCTGGGGTGTAACCAGGAATCGGTCCTACATCATGAACCAGCTCGTATCGCTGGGCTTGGCAGCAGGCATTGGCACGTTGGCCATGATCAGCGTCGCCGTCACAGCGGCGCAGCGATCGATTCTGCAAGCGGTGTTCTTTGGCCACACAGATAATTTCGTATTCGCCTTTGTCTCTCACTGGCTGCTTCAAATCTCGGCGGCTGTCGCCAGCGTCCTGCTCTTCTTTCTCGTCTATTGGATTCTTCCCAACCGCAGGCTGCCCGTCCGCGCAGTGCTGCCGACCGCCATCGTGATTGGGCTCTCCTGGGAACTGGCAAAGATGCTGTACGTCGCGGTCCTGCCCTGGATGGACCTTCATTCCGTCTACGGCCCCTTTTCCGTCTCGGTGAGCTTGATGTTGTGGGCGTTCGTGACCGGGCTGCTTCTGCTTGCGGGTGCGCATTACTCAGCCTCGCGTCATGCGCTGCGTCTCGCGTCGCTGGCGGATTTGAAAGACGCCAAAGCGAAAAAGTAGGGATTGTAACTTAAATCATCACTTTCAATGTGGCGTGGTAGACGCTGGTTTCTGTGGGATTGGCTGAAGTCTGGTCACTGAAGGGGACGGCCCGTTTAGCCAAAGCCTAATGAACCCGGAAGGCCTTCACCACGATGTCATTCGGCGCTCGCCCTGCCGGGAATAAGGTGAGCAGGGAAGCAGGAGTGGTACCCGTGCGCACGACAGCAATATCCCCCGACTGCGCATTCAGCACCAGAAGAAGGTGGCCGTCAGCGGAGAAGCCCAATGCGTCAGGACCCTTGCCAACGCTCACCGAATTGATGAGCTTGCCATCGTCAATGCTGTAGATACCCACCCACCCCGCGCTGAAATCGCTCACATAAAGAAGAGAATTGTCCGCGCTGACCAGCCCCCGCACCGGGTGTGCGCCCACCAGATACGCGCCGCCCACCTCGTTGGAAGATGTGGTGATCTCCGAGATCGTGTCGCTGTCGTAATTGGAGACGAACGCCTCCCCGCCATCCGGCTTCAAGGTGATCTGGAGCGGGGTCTTTCCCACGTCGAGAAAGGTGAGGAGAACGTCGGCAGGCGCGGGTTCGCTGCCGGTGGAATGGGCCAGCCCGATCACCATGATCTGGTGTCCTCCGGAGCAGGTGACGAAAGCCTTGGAGGAGTCGGGCAAGATGATGGCGTCCGTTGCCCCCGGACATTGGTCGAAGCTGCTTCTCACCTTGAATAAGTTCGCATCGGCGATGCTGACGCTGCCGCTGACACGGTTGGTGATCACGAGTGTTTTTCCGTCGTTCGCGATCCGGGCGAGACCAGGCGCCACGCCAGCGCCAATCACGCCAATCTGACGGCGAAGCGCAAGGTCGAGCACCGATACATTGTTGGAACCGGAGTTGGCCACATAAGCGCGGCGACCCTCAGCGTCCACGTCGATAGAGTAGGGCTGGCGTTGTACCGGGATGGTCGCGGCAACGGTATTGGTTTCCGCATTGATCACGCTCACCGTACCGCTGCCGGAGTTCACCACATAAACCTCGTTCCGCCGAGGGTTGACCGCTAATCCGGAAGGATTGGCGCCCACGGCGATGACGCGGTCTTGCCGCATGTTGACCAGGTCCAGGACGGTTACCGTGTTGCTGCCGCCATTGCTGATGTAGGCGTACTCGCGGTACTCCGGTGGATAGTTGGTGACGTAGCGCTCTTGGCAACCGGCTGCGCCGAAGGCGATGAGGGCCAGAGCAGTTCCACGATAGGTGTAGCCGGTGAAAATGCCGCGGACGGGGCTTTTCACCAGGACAAGCCCCACTTCACTGAGGCCGGATCGGGCACAGAAATCGCGAAACCGCTTGAAGTTCTCGATGGAGCTTATCGCCTCCAGGCAGTGGTGGGCTCGGCCACGGTGATGCCGCGTGGCAGTGACCGGTGTACCGCCGCGGCGATCAGGGAAATCTCATCCATCAGTTCAACAAACTGCTCAGGATAGAGCGATTGTGCACCATCGGAGAGGGCTTTATCCGGCTGGTGGTGCACCTCGATCATCAGTCCGTCGGCGCCCACCGCGGCAGCCGCGCGAGCCAGGGGCAGAACCATGTTGCGCTTTCCGGTGCCATGGCTTGGGTCAACGATAATCGGCAAATGGCTTAAGCGCCGCACGGCGGGCACGATGCTGAGGTCGAGAGTATTGCGGGTGTGGTCGGCGAAGGTGCGCACCCCGCGTTCGCACAGAATGACCTGGTAGTTGCCTTCGCTCATGACATACTCGGCAGCCATCAGGAGTTCGTCGAGGGTAGCGGACATGCCGCGCTTCAGCAGAACCGGCTTGCGCGCCCGCCCTGCGCGCTTCAGCAGGGAAAAGTTCTGCATATTGCGGGCGCCGATCTGAACCACGTCGGCATAATCCGCGACCAGGTCGAGACTTTCATTGTCGAGCGCTTCGGTAACGATGCGCAGGCCGAAGACATCGCGTATTTCAGCCATGATCTTCAGCCCCTCTTCGCCCATGCCCTGGAAGGCGTAGGGAGAAGTGCGCGGCTTGTAGGCGCCCCCGCGAAAGAACTGGGCTCCTGTGCGGGCGATCTGCTCCGCCACCGCGAACGCCTGCTCCCGGGACTCGATCGAGCATGGCCCGGCGATCACCGCCAGATCGCGGCCGCCAATGGTCGCATTGGTACCGGCGAAGGCAATGACGGTGTCCTCTTGCTTTACATCGCGGCTGACCAGTTTGTAGGGTTTCGAGACCCTGATCACCTCTGCGACGCCGGAGAGTTCTTCGAGGTTTTCCTGGTCGACTGCGCCGTTGTTGCCAGTGATTCCGATGGCAGTGCGCTGCGCGCCGGGCATGGGATGGGCGCGAAAGCCTAAGAGCTGAATTTGTTCACAGACCGCCTGAATTTCTTCCGGCGTTGCCTGCGGTTTCATAACCACGAGCATGCGGGCCAACGACCTTTCCTGCAACTTTAAGTGTACTGGGTGCAATGAACTGGCGGCAAACATCTGGTCGTCTGTGGAGATGTCGGGTTGCCATCAGGCTGGTGAATCCGGGCCTCAGTCCTGATATACCTGAGCTCATGGATAATGTACGCCGGCTCCGCGCGCTGCGCCGCCAGATGAAGCATCAGGGCATTGAGAGTTTGCTCATCACGCAGCTGGCCGACGTGCGCTACCTCTGCGGGTTCACCGGCTCCAACGCCGCCCTCGGGATAACCGCGCATCGCGCCGTCATGTTTACGGACGGCCGGTACACGGCGCAGGCGCGGCAGGAGACAAGCGCAGCTCGGGTGATGATCGCCGCCAAGTCCGCGCGCCAGGAGGCCTGCCAGTGGCTTGCCTCCAGCGGGGTCGAGCACTGCGCCTTTGACCCGGAATCGACCACGGTCGCCGAGCTGGCGCTTTACCGCAAAGCCGTGCCCGGCCATCGCGGATTCTTTCAACCGCTGGCCGAGCCCCTGGTCCGGAATCTGCGCCTTATTAAGGATAGTGAAGAACTCCGCCTCATGAAGCAGGCCGCGCACCTGGGCGTCGAACTCTTTCTCGAACTGCTGCCGCACCTCCGGCCGGGGGTACCGGAGACGACGATCGCGGCACAGCTGGAAAACAACGCGCGTCAGCACGGGGCCGAGGGCATGTCCTTCGCTACGATCGTGGCCAGCGGCCCACGTTCGGCGCTGCCCCATGGCCACGCCACCGCTCAGCGGTTACCGCGTAAGGGCTTCGTAACACTCGACTTCGGTGTTATCCTCAAGGGTTATTGCTCGGACATGACACGCACCGTTTTCCTGGGCCAGCCAACAGGCCGGGAACGCTTAACGTATGATGCTGTGCGGGAGGCGCAACTTGCTGCCGTGGAAGCAGTCAAGCCTGGGGTTTCCTGTGGAGAGGTAGACGAAGCAGCCCGCAGTGTTCTTCGTAAGGCTGGCTTGGCTGAGTACTTTACTCACTCCACCGGTCATGGGGTCGGACTGGAAATTCACGAAGCACCGCGCATTGCCGCTGATCAGTCGCAGTCCCTTTTGCCGGGGATGGTCGTTACCATTGAGCCCGGTGTCTACATGGAAGGCCAGTTTGGAGTTCGCATCGAGGATATGGTTGCCGTTACCCAAAAGGGTGGGCAAGTGCTGACACCGGCATCCACCGGCTGGACGCAACTATAGAGCCCCGAACATTGCTATTGTACGAAGCAGACGAGAGATTCATGACGCCTGAAGAAATCAAAGAGTTGAGGGAACTGATCGAGTTCCTGAAGGAAAACGGTATCGGCGAGTTCGAGCAGGAACGCGGCGATATCAAGCTTCGTATCAAGTTCGCGTCGGCAGAGAGATCGCCTGTTTCGGCCATGGATCTTGCTCGTCTCGGGCAATTGTTGGCCCCCGGGCAGCAAGCGCCGACTGCCGGCTCGCACGGCATCCATGCCGTGGCATCCCTTGGGCCGGCTGCCGCACCAGACGCTCAGGCTGAAGAGGAGCAAGCGCTGCACATCGTCAAGTCGCCGATTGTGGGCACGTTTTACGAGTCTTCTTCTCCTGGTTCCCCGGCCTTTGTCAAGATTGGGGATGAGATTGAAAGCGGGCAGGTGCTCTGCATCGTCGAGGCCA
>PLZN01000479.1 GCA_003152195.1 Acidobacteriaceae bacterium | reverse complement strand
GCCTGGCGAATGACCGGAACGATCAACCCCCAATCCAGGGCCACCGCAATCCCCAGATTGATGTTCTTGTGGTAGCGAATGGCATCTCCCTCCATCGAGGCGTTCACGATGGGCATCTTGCGCANNATACTTGGATTTTTCTTTCTCCCGAATGCGCACGATGCGGCTCATGTCGATCTTGAAGACGGTATGCACGTGAGCGCTGGTGCGCTTGGAGTCGACCATCCGCTGAGCGATGATCGAGCGCATCCGTGTCATGGGCACCAATTCATCCCCAACCGTGGCCACCGGAGCCGCGGCGGCCGGGGGCTTGGCGGTGGCGAGCGCCGGGGCCGGAACCGGCGCAACCGCAGGCGGCTTGGTTGCGGGCGTTGCTGCGGGTGCCGCAGGCGGGCTGCCCTTGGCCAGAAAGCCGAGAATATCTTCCTTGGTAATCCTGCCCGCCGACCCGGTGCCCGGAACCTTCCGTAGATCAAGATTGTTTTCCTTGGCGATGCGGCGAACCAGGGGCGAGGAGCGAACCCGTTCTCCAGGTTCCACGGTCTCGGTCTCGGCGTCTTCCTCCGCCGCAGTCTCTGTCGCCGCTGCCGCGGCAGGCGGAGGCGCGGGCTGGGCAACAGGCTTAGCAGCAGGAACGGCCGCCCCACCGGCATGGATCACTGCCACCACGGCGTTGATCTGGACCGTGGTTCCGGCCTGCACTTTGATTTCGGAAAGAATCCCCGCGGCCGGGGAAGGAATCTCAGCATCGACCTTGTCGGTGGAGATCTNNCTTCAAAGATCGACTCGCCCATCTGCGGCATGACGACATCGGTAAGGGAAGCCGGAGCCGCAGTTGCAGCCGCAGGCACGGCGGCGGGGGAAGGCGCGGGACTTGGCGGATCGGCTTTCCTGGAGGCCTCCGGCGCAGCCGCCTTGGGAGCAGCCTGACCTTCCGCGTCGGAGATGACGCCAACCACAGTATTGATTTGGACCGTGTTTCCCTCCGCGATTTTGACCTCGGTAAGCACTCCGCTTGCGGGCGAGGGTATTTCAGCATCCACCTTATCGGTTGAGATCTCGAAAAGAGGCTCGTCCCGCTGCACCGTATCGCCCGGCTTCTTCAACCACTTGGTGATGGTGCCTTCAAAGATCGACTCGCCCATCTGGGGCATGATTACATCGGTCGGCATGGACTCCCTTTCGCAACTTCCTTGAGCCACCACTCGGCTCAATGCGGACTTTATTCTAGAGCAATCACACAGTTACTGCGGTATTGCAGTCCGGCAGGGGGGCTGCGATGAGGTCCTCGATCGCCTCGATCCAAACCACCTGCCGGCCAAAGACCCGGCCAAAGTGCCGGGCGACCGAGTTTGCCATCTGGTCAAGCGTAGGCGCAGGGCGCATTTGGGTGTCAACTTCCGCCTCCATGCTGGTGACGCCGCGGTCGCGTATCCCACAGGGCACGATCAGGTCGAAGTCGTGCAGATCCGTGGTGACGTTCAGCGCGAAGCCGTGCGAGGTGACCCCGCGGGAGACGTGCACGCCCAACGCGGCGATTTTCTTCTCCGCGACAGAACCGCCGGGCATAGTCCAGACTCCGGCGCGCCCAGGGATGCGTTCGGTCAGCACGCCATAATCCGCACAGGCACGAATGAGGACCTCCTCCAGCTTGCGGAGGTAGTTCACAGGGCCGAGCGGGGGCGCAAATCCGCGCAGATCGAGAATGGGATAGCCAACCAGTTGCCCCGGCCCGTGATACGTGACGTCTCCTCCGCGGTTGGTTTCAAACAAAGAAATGCCGCGCCGCGCCAGCAACTCGTCGCTGGCCACGACGTGCTGGCGATCGGCATTCCTGCCCAGGGTCAATACCGGGGGATGCTCGAGCAAGAGCAGCACGTCCCCGATGCGCTCTTGCTTGCGCAACGCGCATACCTGCTCCTGCAGGGCCAGCGCTTTGGTGTAGTCCAGGCGACCGAGATTGACCAGAGAGACAACCATAGTTCTGCTAACGGCGCGGTTCAAATATTGATGGCCATGTTTTCGACACTGCTAAAACCGTCCAGCATGGCCTCGGCCAGCGTGGGATGGGCGTGGACAGTGAACATCAGCTCCTCGATGGTCGCTTCCAGCTCCAGCGCCACGACGGACTCGGCGATCATTTCCGTGGCTTGAGGCCCGATGATGTGCACCCCCAGCACCTCTCCGTGTTTGGCGTCCGCAACCACCTTCACGAAGCCTTCGTGAGAGCCGACGATCGAGGCTTTGGAGTTGGCGGAGAAGGGAAATTTGCCCACCTTCACCTCGTGGCCCTGTTCCTTGGCCTGCGCCTCGGTCAGGCCCACGCTGCCGATCTGCGGTTCGCAATAGGTACAGGCAGGGATCCGGTCGCGGCGTACGGCCCGCGCCGCCTTGCCGGCGACCCTGGCTGCCACCACCATGCCCGCCATGGATGCGACATGGGCCAACTGAGGCATGCCCGCCACCACATCGCCGATCGCGAAGATGCCGGGTTCCTCCGTTTGCATCCACTCATCGGTTCTGATGAAGCCGCGCTCCACCTGAACCTTCGTCGTCTCCAACCCGAGATCGGCGGTGCGGGGCGCGCGGCCGACTGCCACCAGCACCGTTTCCGCTTCCTTCACCAACTGCTTGCCGTCTGATCCGGTGAAGGTCACTTTTGCGCCGTCCTTGGTTTTCTCCACCTTGTCCACCTTAGCGCCGGTATAGGTTTCGATGCCGCGCTTGCGAAAGACCCGTGCCAGTTCCTTGCTCACGTCCTCATCTTCGTTCGGGACCATGCGCGGCAGGTACTCGACGATTGTGATCTCGCTGCCGAAGCTCTTGAAGATGGAGCCAAACTCGACCCCCACAGCCCCGGCGCCGATCACCACCATCGACTTGGGTATCTGGGGCAGCGCGAGGATCTCAATATTGGTAAGGATGCTCTTGGAGTCTGATTCCACGCCGGGCAACATACGGGCGTCGGATCCGGTGGCGATCACCACATTTTTGCCTTTGATGACTTTGCGCTCGCTGGCTGAAGTCTCCACGGAAACGGAGTGAATTCCTTCTTTGGCTGGGCCGGTCAGCCGGCCATAGCCCTCAATTGTGGTGACCTTGTTCTTGCGCATCAGGAAGTCGAGACCCTTCACGTGCTTGGTGATGATCCCGTTCTTGCGGTCCAGAATGGTCTTCCAATTGATGGTGATCTCGCCCACGCCTTCGATGCCATGTTCACTGGCATGCTTCAGGTGGTCATATATCTCGGCGTCGAAAAGCAGCGACTTGGTGGGGATGCATCCCACGTGCAGGCAAGTGCCGCCCAGCTTCTTTTCCCGCTCGATCAGGGCGACCTTCAAACCGTATTGTCCGGCGCGAATGGCGGCCGTATATCCGCCCGGGCCGCCGCCGATGATGACGATGTCGTAAATTGTCTCTGCCACGGCAACCTCTCCAAATAGACCACGTTGGCGAACGGACCCGTCAGCCGGCCGGTTGTTCGACGCAAAACTCTTATTTTACGCGAGGGACCCATGGCCCGCCTTTGTCAGCGGCAATCCGATAGGGGCAGTTTGCGATCTCGGCGCTTACACAAGGGTTCAACGCTTGTTTTTCGGCTTTGGCATCTCCGTAACTTTGCTTTGCGGGCGCTCGTCTACCGGGACGAACGGTATCATGGCCCGGATCTCTTCTTTGGTCCTGCCCTCAGTCCTTTCCAAGAAATACCAGAGTGCATCGACGAGAATGTCGTTGGTGGTCGTCCGCTTGTCATTTTTTGCTCGGCGGACCTCTTTGATCCAGCGTATGGCCGCCCTGTCTTCAGCGGTGAGACAAACGGTAGTCCTTTGGGCATCGTCCGGGATGTGTTTCTCTCTCGGGCTCATGATTCAGATCGCTATTGACCGCATTCTTAAGTTGCTACATTATTACGTGATAATGCATTAACGTAGTAGGGCAATTTGTCCCCATTTCCCAACGGTAATCGCGTATTAAGATTCTGGAGAGGATTGAAATGGCACCTGCCGGCCGTTTCTCTGCGGAGCTAAAGGTATTCGAACAGCACCGCGAAGAATGGCTGCGTTCGCACCCCGGCAAATATGTTGCGATCCAAGACGACGTTATAGCGGAAGGATTCTTCGCTACCTATGCCGAGGCTTTAAAAGCTGGCCTGCAGAAGTTTGGTGTCCGCCGAAGCTTTCTCGCAAAACAAGTATGGATTACCGAGCCGGTATACCTCGTTTCATAAAATGGCCCGCTTTGAGCTTAAGTGGGATCCTTTCGAGCAGGGCGATCCAGGTCCGTGCATCGACGTCGTAGTAATGAATTCACGTGACGTTATCGAGGCTGGCGTGCTATCGGCCTCGAATATCAAAAACCTCTCCCCATCAGAGCTCTTCTGGATACTGGTGCATCTGTCACGGTAATAAGCAAGAAATTTGCAGACTGCTGCAAGCTCTTTCAGACCAATGAGGGGAGCGAGATAACGGCAATCGGCGCCACGCACCGGTGTGGGGAGCATGCCCGCTCCATTAGTTTTCCCGGGACCGACCTCCGGTCATTCGACCCTATTCGTATCGTTTCTGCCGTTTTCGCAAAAGAACGACACTACGCATGTTTGATTGGCAGAGACATTCTGCGGAACTGGGTTATTGTCTTTGATGGGCGTTCCAAGCGCGTGACGATAACAGATTGATTGAAACTTGCCGCTCAAACTGAGACTGACCCACTACCGCCAATCCGAGCTATTTCGTTTACCCTGTCTTGTGCCACACTGAACGAGTGCGACCGCACCTGGCTACGCTCGTCGCTGACTTCCGCCGCTACGGAGAGCAGATTGCGGTCGTCACCCACCGCGGCAACCGCCGCTTCTCTTCCACTTACGCCCAACTGGCAGAGCTGAGCGCCCGTTGTGCGCATGCCTTCGGCCAGCGCGGCCTCCTGCCCGGGGACCGGGTTCTGCTCTGGGGCAACAACTCCGTTGAGTGGGTTGCGGCATTCTTTGGATGCGTTCTGCGAGGAATCGTCGCTGTCCCGCTCGACGCCGCAGGCAGCCTGGAGCTGGCCCGGCGTGTCGTGGCCGAGGTGCAACCCCGGCTTCTGGTAGGCGATCTGGAGCTGCTGGGTAAACTCAGCCCGGGGATTCCCGCTCTCGGTTTCGCCACCTTCTCCGCTTCACTGCCTGCTCCGGACTATCAGCCCCTGCAGGGGCTCTCGCGGGATATGCCGCTGCAGATCATCTTCACCTCGGGCACTACCGCCGAGCCCAAAGGCATCGTGCACACCCACGGCAATGTGCTGGCCTCGCTCGATCCGCTGGAAAAGGAGATCGGCAAGTATCTGCGCTACGAGCGCTTCGTTCATCCGCTGCGCATTCTGCACACGCTGCCGCTCAGCCACGTCTTTGGACAGTTCATGGGCCTCTGGGTGCCGCCTTTGCTCGCGGCCGAAGTCCACTATGAGGACCGCCTGCAAGCGCCACGCCTGATTAGGCTTCTGCGCCGGGAGCGCATCTCGGTTCTGGCAGCCGTTCCCCGGGTGCTCGATCTGTTGCGCGCCTATATGGAGGCGGAGTTTCCGGCACTTCCCGAGCGCCTGGCCGCAGCCCGGGGCGAGTCCATCGGGAAACGCTGGTGGCGCTTCCGCGCCATGCATCGCCGCCTGGGGCTTAAATTCTGGGCTTTTGTCTCGGGAGGAGCCGCATTGCCTCCTGACCTGGAGAGCTTCTGGACCACCGCCGGCTTTGCCCTGATCCAGGGCTACGGTATGACCGAGACGACGGCGCTGGTCACCTTGAATCATCCCTTCAAGATCGCCCGCGGCAGTATTGGCAAGCCCCTCGCCGGACGGGAGGTCAAGTCTGGACCCGATGGCGAGATTCTGGTCCGCGGTGCATCCATTGCCGATCAGGTATGGCGTCACGGCCGGCTGGAGTCTCGCGACAAAAATGGTCCGGATGCCCCTGGCGAAGATCTGGAGCCGGGGGGCTGGCTGGCTACCGGCGACCTCGCGACACGCAATGCTACCGGCGAACTGGTCTTTGCCGGGCGTAAGAGCGACGTCATCGTCACCTCCGCGGGTTTGAAGATCCACCCCGAGGATCTGGAGGCGGCTTTGCGCAGGCAGCCCGGGCTGCGTGCTGCCTTGGTCGTTTCCTACGCCTCGCCTGCCGGGCCAGCCCCGGCAGCGGTTCTGATTCCCGATGCCGAGAACGATACCTTGGAGCGCGCGGTGGATGCCGCCAACCGCGAGCTGGCGGCGTTCCAGCAGATTCGCTACTGGCTGCGTTGGCCTCAACCGGAGTTTCCTCGTACCTCGACCGGCAAGGTCCTGCGCCGCTCGGTGCGGAGCTGGGCGCAGCAGTCGCTGGCGGTGAGCGGAGAGCCGGCTGACAGCCCCTCTGACCCCCTGCTCGAGGTGTTGCGCCAGCTGGGGGCGGCCAACCGGGAGGTGACGGCGAGCGACCGGTTAACCGAGGAACTGCACCTGGATAGCCTTGCCCTGGTGCAGCTGCAGGTAGCCCTCGAAACCCGCTTTGGCCTCGAGCTCGACGATGCCGCCTGGCAACAGGTAAAAACCGTCGGCGATCTTCGCGGCCTCGTCCGGCATCAGCCGGGACCGATCCGCAGAGAGGAAAGCGGCGCGCCGACGGAGAACTCGGTAGCCCCGCCAGCGGACGGCGTTCCGGCACTGTTACGTGCTAACCCTGGCCAGAGCGGGGAAGCGGTATTTCCACGCTGGCCCTGGTGGCCCCTCGTCCGCATACTGCGCATCGGCTTCCTCGAAGCCATCATGCGCCCGTTGGTGTGGTTGGTGCTCGCGCCCCGCATCGCACCGTCGGTCGGCCTTGCCCGGCCCTCGCTGTTGGTCGCCAATCATCTCACCGCCTTTGACGTTCCCGTGATCCTGTACTCCTTGAGCGCTATGGACCGTGAACATGTGGCGGTCGCTATGTCTGGGGAGTTGCTGACGGGATGGCGCCGCGGTAAGGCCCAGCGCCATCGCGCCGTCGGCGCGCTCACCCCACTTGCCTACTGGCTGGTCACCGCTCTCTTCAACGTCTTTCCCCTGCCCCGAGGCGCCGGTTTGCGGCAGAGCTTCGCCCATGCCGGCGAGGCGCTGGACCGGGGTTATCACGTGCTGGTTTTTCCCGAAGGCCGGCGTTCCACCGATGGTCGGTTGCAGCCGTTCGAGCCCGGTATCGGCTTGCTGGCGCAGGAGTCCGAAGTGCCGGTACAGCCTATCTTTGTGGAGGGTCTCGGCCGGCAACAAGGCAAGGAATGGCCGAAGCGAGGTACAGTGGCCGTTCGCCTGGGCGAGCCGTTGACCCTCGCCCCCGGGGAAGAGCCGCTGATGTTCACTCGCCGGCTAGAGGCCGCCGTAGCCGCGCTGGAACACGCGTAAACTGCATTTATCGTCAGCTCAAAGCGGACGTGGATGACCTGCGTTTGCGGTCTGTCACCACCGTAGGGGGCTGTGTAACGGACGGGTGCCCCACGTTCGNNCGTTCGCCCCAGCGTACGTGGGACAAAAAAGCCGGGGCGGCAGCCCCACCCATTGTTTTCGTCGTCGCGACGCGGAACTAAGTGCCGTTGCGTCCTTCTGGGAAAGCAACGGAAACCAATCATCATCATCCCAGGTACGCTGGGGCGAAGGGGCACCCCCCCGCTCCTGGTGCGGCCGTCATCCAAGCAAACGCGCAGCGTCTTTGGCAAAGTAAGTGATGGTGAAATCCGCGCCGGCGCGGCGAATGGAGATGAGCGACTCCAGGATGGAGCGGTCCCGATCCAGCCAGCCTTTGGCGAAAGCGGCCTGCAGCATGGCGTATTCGCCGGAGACCTGGTAGGCCCCGATGGGCACATCCAGGCGCTCGCGCGCGGCCCGGATCACGTCCAGATAGGGCATGGCCGGCTTCATCAGAATCATGTCCGCGCCTTCCGCGATATCCTGATCGATCTCCCGCATCGCCTCGCGCAGGTTGGCGCCATCCATCTGGTAAGTACGGCGGTCGCCGAACTGAGGCGCCGAGTCGGCCGCTTCACGAAAGGGTCCGTAGAAAGCAGAGCTAAACTTGGCGGCGTAGGAGAGAATTGGCACCTGCTCCAGGCCGGCATCGTCGAGGTGGTCGCGAATGGCGCCCACCCGGCCGTCCATCATGTCGGAAGGGCCCACGATATCCGCTCCGGCCGCGGCCAACGATACCGCCGTGCGGGCAAGCAGGCTCAGGCTGGCGTCGTTCTCCACTTCATAATCCTCGCCGGTCTTGCTCACCACTCCGCAGTGCCCGTGCGAAGTGTACTCGCAAAGGCAAACATCGGCGATGAGCAGCAGCTTCTTGGCTGCAGGCTTGAAAGCACGCAGGGCCTGCTGCACAATACCGTCTTCAGCGTAGGCGCCACTCGCCTCTTCGTCCTTGACGGCAGGGAGCCCGAAGAGCAGCAGCCCGCCAAGGCCCAGTTGGGCGGCCTCTTCCACTTCCTTTATCGCTTCGTCGATGGAGAGGTTGTAGACCCCCGGCATGGATTTGACTTCACGCCGGACGCCCTCACCTGGACAAATGAAGAGCGGGTAAATCAAGGCTCCCGGATGGAGATGAACTTCGCGGACCAGCGAACGCATCGCCTCGGTGCGTCGCAAACGCCGGAGGCGGGTAACAGGGAATTCCATTTCTTGATTTTACGGGGTAGCGAGATGAGTTGCTTTGCAGCAAACCGGGGGTATGTCCGATGGACTAATCAACCGAGATGGGCGAAGCCTCCCTTTGCCGCTGGCTGAGATGAGATTGGCCGACCGGCAAACGCCTTCTCCTTCACGATCTTCTGCGAGAGTTTGTGCCTTCTCCAGAGCAAGCCAAACACGAATAGGGCAAGGAAGTATGCTGCAAGGCCGATCAACGCAGAGGTTACACCGATCATGGCCTAATCCTTTCCAAGAAAACGCCGCCAAATAACAAGGCCAAGCTGACGCCGAGGATGCCAAATACCACTTAATCGACATCTGATGGCAGGGCTTATTCAGCTCAAGCGGTACAAACACCAATACAAGAACGGCAGCTTCCCTTAAAAACTCCCCGATCATCTCCAAAACAGAGACTTTTTCGATTCATTCATCGAGCAAGACGGTGCATTTCCTCTACTCCCAACCCTCGCGCAAGCGCTTGACGTATTCGTCAGCATGCTCGTCTGCCCAAAGCTCCTTGCCCGAGCCGTAGAGAGCTAAGAGCGGATCTGCTTGGATTGCTCTTTCCGCCCGGGACCGCCTCCAGTCATGAAACCAATTGACGAGTTCGGAGAAATACAATGTTCCTCCTTTGTGCCAGTACGACTAGCGGCTATCAACTTAATTTTACCGTGGGCTCGGTTCCGGCAGCCAGACATGTCCTTCTCCCCATGATCTAGCATGGTCAAGTGAGTCTCTTTGAGCCAATTCCGTCGGTAGTGGAAGAATGCAGCTGCGAAGCGCTCGAGTGGAGCCGCCTGCTGGAGCTGATCGCGAGCTTTGCCCACTCCGGCATAGCCCGCGAGTGGCTGTTGGGCCTGAAGCCATCGCGCGATCTCTCCTGGATTGACCGCCAGCACGACTTGGTAGGCGAGATGCGCCTGCTGCTTGGGCAAGGAGCCGCCCCTTCGCTTGGCGGCTTGTTCGATCCTACGAAGTTGACCGACAAGGCGCGCATCCAGGGAGCGCTACTCGAACCGGAAGAGATTCGCGACCTGCTCTTTCTGGTGGACAACATCACCACCTGGCAGGAGCTCATCGAACGCCCTCCCGAAGCAGTCGCCGCGCAACTCGCCGGGTTGAAGGCGCTGAGCCAGTTGCCTCTCGGTTCGCAACTCGGAAGCTTGGCGCGCTCGCTGCGATCGCGGCTCAATCCCGATGGCTCGCTGAGCGACGACGCGTCGCCCGATCTGCGCCGCATCCGCCGCGAGATCGAGCGCCAGCAGCGGGTTATTGAAGAGAGCCTGCGCAGCACCTTGCGCCGTCTGTCGGAAGGGGGCAGCACACAAGATGACCTGATCACCATCCGCGGAGAGCGCTTCGTCATTCCCGTCAAGGCGGAGCATAAGCGGCGCATTCCCGGCGTGGTGCACGGCGCCAGTTCGAGCGGCCAGACGGTTTACCTGGAACCGCTCGAGACCATCGAGCAGAACAACGAACTGGTCCGCCTGATCGAGGAAGAACAAGCTGAGACCAGGCGCATCTTCCTCGCCATGACCCACGAGATTGGTCTCCAGGGTCACGCCATCGCCCAGGGTGCAGCCACGCTGGCCGTGCTCGATGGGCTACAGGCGCGCGGTCGCTTTGCCGCCGAGTTCGATTGCATGCGCCC
>PLZN01000618.1 GCA_003152195.1 Acidobacteriaceae bacterium | reverse complement strand
ACTGAAAATAGCCCAGGACGTCAGTTCTGGGTAATGGCTTCCAATCCGAAACCAGTCGCGAACGGGACGGCTGAAGAACGGACACCTTGGCGCAATAGAATTCCCCGGGAAGATTTACCGGCCTTCTTCCAGGTCTGCTCTACTCGGCGTTGTGTCTTATTTGCCCGCAGGTTGCGGCGGCTTGCAGATAAAGTTTGCGGCTTCGTCCTGGCTGCCAGCGCCTTGGTACTTGGCAACCTGCGGATAGGGGCATAGTGGGCGCGTGCGATCAATTTTGCCGTTGGTGCTGTGCGAGGCGATCATCTGATCGGGCGCTTTGCCCTTCTCGACCCACTGCTCCATCGCGGCGAGCTTGTCAAAAGTATCTGGTCCCTCGCCGCCCGCGCAGTGCGCCATGCCGGGCGCCATAAATAACCGCACCCAGTGAGAAGACTGCGCCGGATCACCACTGGTGTTCACAACCGACTTGTAGAAATCGACGGAGGCCACCGGCGCCACCTGCTGATCGGCCCAGCCGTGGTAGATAAGNNTCTCGTCAGACAAGGCGGAGTCTCGCTCGAGGTCGAAGGTCCTCCAGTCCCAATTGGGATCTTTGAAAACGATGTACCTGAAATAATCGACAAACAGCGGGGCAGGTTCGGGACCTCCAGCCAGGCGACCCCAGCGCAGTTCAGTACCCGGTTCCAGACGAGGAAAGATGTCGCGGCCGCTGCGCGTTGTCGCAGGGCTCAATATGGTCCGCGCGGTTTGGACCTGTCGTGCGGTTAGACACGATGGGGTGTCCCCACCTGCGCACTGCAGCACCTCGGGATCAAAGTGACAGCGCGTGGGATCATCGATCAACCCGTCCTTCAATCCGTCCATCGCATCGCAGGCGTCGAGTACCGCCCGGTGAATCATGGGGTACTTACTCGGTGGAATATAGTCGACAGGATCTTTGAAGGATGCGTTGGCCAACCACAGCGCCCACGGGTTGCGTCGAAAGGTGGCGGGGTCGCCGGCAATGATGCCATCGAACTCGCCCGGATAGCGCTGCGCCTGTAAGAGACCTTCTCTGCCGCCACCTGAGCAGCCGTCCCAGTATGAGTATCGTGGATTGCGGCCATAAAACGTGCTGATGATCGCCTTTGCCTTGATCGTCATTTCGTGTTGAGAGCGGTAGGCAAAGTCGATGAATTTTTCCGGGTGCCCCAGCGCGAAGCTGCCACTCGGACCTGTGTGACCATCGTCCGTTGCGCTGGTGGCGTAACCCCGGCGCAGGGCGTCGCTCATCGCCTGATAGGCGATCGATCCACCCCAACCGCCACTACCTACAGCCAGGAACTTGCCATTCCAACCGGTAATCGGTAACCACACTTCCGTCTTGATCTCGGAGTCGCTCGACGGCTTGAGCGTGGCCGCGACACGGCAGAATGCCGGAAGATTACTGAACGTCCGCGTTCCGCTGCCAGCACTGGTGGTCATGAACGCACCCGCGTCGACGACATGCGCGAAGGTGATCGAGGCATTCGGCAATGCCAGCCGAATGAGGCCTTCACAGGATTGGGCAGTGGTCAACTCAGGTTCAGGCGTAACCGCGGCCGGCGCAAGCGTGCCGGCCAACACAAGAGCGATCGCCAAGAGATGTCTCATCCGTCGCTCCGTCCTGATCGAGATGGCGATCTTGCGCGACACCAAGCCTAGGTTGGAAATGGATCCACGACGATAAAACTGTAATAGGTTCCAACGCCATCGATATGCTTACTTTGTGACAGCTTGAATCTCCTCGCATCATCGCCGGTAAGGGGTATGGATGGAGTGAAAAATATGTCGCTTGGCCCCATCTTCCCGATGACGGTAGCGTCAACTACATCTTCGGGCACCATGACCAGAAAACTGGCGCCTTTAATCCAACTTTGCTGCCGCGTCTGTTGCGTGACCTTCACCTGGTCTCGCTTATAGATCACGAGGGTGACCACGCAACGTCCACCATGATTTCTCGCGTGATAGTGCATCTTCTGATCGCTTATCTGGGTCAAGTTGACGTAGTCAATATACGCACACGGGTTGCTCTCGGCGGGAGCATCCCCCGGGCTACAGTGGAATACGGGACCCGGGCCAAACTCAATCTTGACTGTGTTGCTTGGCGAATTCACAACCCCTTCATATTCTCTGGGACGGTCGGCATCCTGGTCGCCCAATTCAAAGGTAGGAGCCGGGTCCAGGAGACTACGTGTGGAAGACCAATCGGTCTTTACCATTTCCAAGTACCAGTGCCCAACTTCCTGACCATCTGCCACAACCGGATTTGCCATGAGTCCCTCGCAGTAATGAATAGGCCATGTATACCATGGGTCATCCCCGCCCAGCGTCTGTGGATTTTTCCGAAGGCGGCCGGCGTCAGCACTTATCCTTAAGGTGCCCGGGCTGCCGGCTCATTTTGGCTTTAGCTTTTTGGCGTATTCGAAGCTTGTTTCTAAATACTTCTTTAGCTCCTTTGTATTTTGCAGCAACGCGTCGGGGACGGTCACGAGGCCCTTCTTAACGACACCGTAGGACACAAACAACATGGTCTTATACTTTTTGAGGAACGGTTCTAATTGATCTTCAGGCAGCCGGATGGCCATGGTGCCAGTCTGATCAAGGTACGTGAACATGTGACCGTTCAGGGAAGTATAAGGATGTACAGCACCCTTCCGTTCAATGTTCGGATTGGTTGCAATGAGTTTTTCGTACAGTTCCAATTTATCCGCGGGAATTGTACTCTTTTTGGCGGTGGCCATATCTTCCTCGAATAGATAGATCTGTGTTCAACAAGGTGGATGATATACGCGCTGACACACGGCGGAACCAGCCTGGATTGCTTATCAGCAACGGCTGTGAAGAGACCGGCTTGCTGCAAAACTCTGTCCTGACCAAGGACCGAGGGGTGCCCCATACCCCCGGGGCACGACGAAGTCCTCCGGGGAGGTTTCTTCGCACCTTCACCGGTGGTACGTGGGATAAATTAGGTTGTGTTCCCCTGTTTCTGCCCATCTGCGCGACCCAACCGGCCCTCCGCGCGCGAAGTAGATGACCAAGACGTAACAAAACGCCCTACGATCTAAGTTTTCCAACAAGCCAAACCGGAATACTATGGTTGCTCCTAATTTCGTTGGCCGCCCAGCGATCCCAAACAACTTTATCGACTCGGAGAAACCCGTAATGGTCCCCAAAAAATCCGCCCCTCGCCCCTCCTCCCAGAATCGCGTCGTCCTACCCGGGAGTGAAAAAGCGCCCATAGCCCGAGCAACCGGCGAAAAGCCGGCGCCCCCCGGCAGCTTGATCACCGTCTCGGTCCTCGTCAGGCGTAAGAATCCCCTCAATACCAAGCGCCTGGGCAAAGACCGCCTCACGCGCACACAGTACCGCGCGCAGCACGCCGCCGATCCTGCCGCCATCAAGCTGGTCCGCGCTTTCGCGAAAGAGTTTGGACTCACCGTCGATAAAGCCACGCCGAAGCCGGAGCGACGCATGATCATGCTCACCGGGACCGTTGCTGCTATGCAGAAAGCCTTCGACGTCACCCTCATGCAGAAGATTCTCGATGGCAACACCTATCGCGTCCGTGAGGGAAGCATCCGTCTGCCCGCCGAGCTCGCCGGCGCGGTAGAGGCCATCCTCGGGCTCGACAATCGTCCTCAGGCAACGCCCCACTTCCGCGTCTTGGGCTCCCAGATCAACGCCAACACGGCTGGAACTGAAGGCTTCGCCCGCGCCCATGCCAGCGCTGCCAACAGCTCTTTCACTCCCATTCAAGTCGCACAGCTCTATCAGTTTTCCCAGGGCGCGACGGCTGCCGGCCAAACCATCGGCATCATCGAACTCGGTGGCGGCTACCGAACCGCGGACCTCACCGCCTACTTCAAAGCCCTGGGCCAAAAGGCGCCCCAGGTGACCGCTGTCTCCGTTGACAAAGGCAAGAACTCTCCCAGCAACGCCAACGGTGCGGACGGCGAGGTCATGCTTGACATCGAAGTCTCCGCAGCCGTGGCTCCCGGCGCAAAGATTGTTGTCTACTTTGCGCCCAATACCGATCAAGGCTTCATCGACGCCATCGGCAGCGCCGTCCACGACGCAACCAACAATCCGAGCGTCATTTCCATCAGCTGGGGGGGGCCGGAGTCCAGCTGGACTACGCAGGCGATGAACGCGCTCGACGCCGCCTGCCAGTCCGCGGCTGCCCTCGGCATCACCATCACCGTCGCGGCGGGCGACAACGGTTCCACTGACGGAGCTACCGGCAATAATGTCGACTTCCCTGCCTCCAGCCCGCACGTCCTGGCCTGCGGTGGGACCAAGCTGACCGGCAGCGGCGGCACCATCGCGTCGGAGGTGGTCTGGAATGAGCAGGCCAGCAATGAAGGTGCGACCGGCGGCGGAGTCAGCAACGTATTCGCATTGCCTGTCTGGCAGGCCAACGCCAAGGTGCCGGCACCCGCGGGAAGCACCGGCGGCCGGGGTGTCCCGGATGTCTGCGGCGACGCCGACCCTACGACTGGCTACCAGGTGCGTGTCGACGGCCAGAGCCTGGTGATCGGTGGCACCAGCGCGGTTGCGCCGCTCTGGGCCGGGCTCATCGCCCTCAACAATCAGACGAACGGGAAGAGCGCCGGCTTCATCCAGCCCCAGATCTACGCCGCCGGGGCCGCGTCTGCGTTCAACGACATCGTCTCCGGCAACAATGGCGCATTCTCCGCCGGACCGGGCTGGGACGCCTGCACCGGCCTCGGCTCTCCCATCGGCAGCAAGCTGATCACACTTCTCGGTGCTTCCGCGGCGAAGAAGAAGAAGCCGAAGAATGCGGTGCGCATGCGGGCCGCCAAGAAGAAGAGGGTTGCCCGGCGCTAAAGCGGCTTCATCGCCCACGCTGAAGTCGAAGAGACAAAGTAATGACAAGTTAAAGACATTGCGGCCAATGTCGGAAGACTATGCTTTCGCGTGCTGCTGAGGGATGGATTGTACGGTGTCCAAACCCAAGCAGGAATCCCACATCTCGAGGGAATGCGAAATGCGAATCTACGAATCTTTGGGCCAGTGTGAAAAGAATGCGACGATGTTTCGCCCCGGAGCTATGGCTGGCTGGGGCAAAACTCTTACAGCCATTACGCTTCTAGCCAGTGCGACCGGAATCGGCCTGGCACAAAACAATAGTGATGATGCATTTCTTCCCAGCCCGGTAAGAAGCGTCTCGACGATACCGGCGAATGGCGACGTAAATCCGTACGGCGTTGCGTTCGTTCCGGACAACTTCCAGACGGGGTCAGGCCCATTGAAACACGGGGACATCCTGATCTCGAATTACAACAATAGTTCAAATTTGCAAGGTACGGGAACCACCATCAGCAGGATTTCGAAGAGTGGGCCGGCGACAACGTTCTTCCAAGGTAAAGCGCCGCTAGGGCTCTCTACGGCGTTGGGAACGCTGCAGCGTGGGTTCGTCGTAGTCGGCAACGCTCCAACGGCGGATGGCACCGCAGCAACGGCGGGCCCTGGGTCTCTGCTGGTCATCGATAATCAGGGCAAGCTGATACAGACGTTCAAGCATGCGGCGATACAGGGGCCGTGGGACATGGCGCTGGTAGATGGTGGAGACTCAGCGATTGCTTTTGTTTCCAATGCACTCACCGGGACGGTCGTCCGGCTGGACTTCAAGGTAGGCTCCAGTGGCCTTACGCTGCAGAGCACGAAGACGATTGCCTCGGGATATGTCCACCGCGGTGATCCGGTGACGTTGTTCGTTTCGCCTACGGGACTGGTGTACGACGGCCGGCGCGACGTGCTGTACATTGCTTCGACGGGTGACAACGCTGTCTTCGCGGTGCGGAATGCGGCCGATCGTCAAAATGACGATGGTCTGGGAACCATCATTTATCAGGACAACGTCCATCTGCACGGCGCGCTGGCGATGGCGATGGCTCCGAATGGCCATCTGCTGGTCTCGAACAACGATGGTATCAATCCCGATCCGAATCAACCGAGCGAGATCGTAGAGTTTACGACCGACGGGAGATTTGTAAAGCAACTCTCGGTCGATCCGAATCCGGGCGGATCGTTCGGTCTGGCCGTGCGTACCACTGAAGATACGGCGATCTTTGCGGCGATCGATGACAACACGTCGACCCTCCTCATCTGGACGCTGAATCTGGAGTAGCGCAGGAAGGGCTTTGTCCCGGAGCGAACGAGTTCCCCCCCGATGAAAGCATTCGCTCCTTGGTCAGGCCCAAGCGAGAAGTATCGCGCCGCCGGCGATCAACAGAACGCCGGCCGCTTTCGTGCGCGTAATCGACTCCCCCAGGAGCGGCCAGGCTAACAGCACGACAAAGACTACGCTCAACTTGTCGATCGGAGCTACTTTCGATGCCTCTCCCATCGAGAGCGCACGAAAATAGCAAATCCAGGACAAACCGGTTGCCAGGCCCGAAGCAGTTAGAAACAGCCAACTGCGGCGATCAACGTGCGCGAGACCGGCATGACTGCCGAGACTGAGCGCGATGATCCAGGCGAAAAGGACAACGACCGAGGTCCGAATCGCGGTGGCCAAGTTCGGATCCACATGAGCGACGCCGACCTTGGCCAGCAAAGCCGTTGCGGCGGCGAAAAGTGCGGAGAGGACTGCCCATACAAACCAAGTCATGAAGACGCCTTCGCCATAGCTTACCTTCCTGGCAGGGTTCCCTGGGGTTGCTGAAGTAAAACTCCTTCCTCGCAGGATGGCCGACCACTAGCCTACACTTCTCAGGCTCAGAGCGTAGCAAATCCGGAGGTGCCCCATCCCCCCGAATTTCCTACTCCGCGGCACCGCCCATGGCCGCATCAAGTTCGCACCAAACCCCGACAGGAACTCGTCGTGGTATCCCCCCCTTGAACCCACAAAACGGGTTCAAGGACCCCGGATTTTCTACTTCACTGCCCCAGCCGGCGTTGCGTGTGCGGCTTTCTCTTAAGGAAAGCCGCATGAAGTCCGTTGACCCCACCAAGCCTCACAGGAAATCCGGGGGGATGGGGCACCCGTCGTTTTGTGGCGCTAACTACTGTGACCAACACAACGGCGTTTTACACCCCGCGTGGGAGCCGTTGCTCAAGTTGTAACTACAACTTTGGCGTGGGTACTGGCGCGAATACAACCTTCACTTGTTACAGATTCCTGGTCTAGCATCAGGGACATATACCGCGGTCCCTTCGATCCTGACTTGTGCTTTCATCGCCAGGAATTAATCGGTATTTCGCCGGGAGATCTGCATAGGAATGGTCAACATGCGCAACTTAGACACGAGTCTAATTGTCGTGACAGTAGTATGTCTCGGGGGATGTGGTTCGGTCAGCAAAACCCCTACGATGACCGTCCCAGCTAGCAATCTCACGGTCACGGCGGCCTCCCTTCCAAGCGGAACGGTTGGCGCTGCGTATAGCAGCCCGGTAACAGCGTCCGGTGGCACCACTCCGTACACATATAGCGCGAGCAACCTGCCGAGCGGACTGACTATCAATGGTTCCACGGGCGCAATCACAGGTACACCGGCGCAAAACTCCATCGGCACAGCGTCCGCGGCGATCAAGGTGACGGACTCGGCCACGCCTTCATCGCAGTCGGCGACATCCAATCTGAGCATCACGATCAGCCCCGCCCCACTTGCGGTGACAACCACCTCGCTACCCGGCGGCATTGCCGGGTCATCCTATCCGTCGACCACGCTGCAGGCTTCCGGCGGCGTTCCACCGTATACATGGGTGCTGGCCTCGGGCAGCAATTTGCCTGCGGGCTTGAGTTTGTCGCCAACGGGAGCAATCTCAGGGACGCCGGCTGCCGCATCCAACGGGCCTTATCCGTTGAGCTTCGTGGTCACGGATTCCTTCACCACTCCGGAGACGGCTCGGGCTGCGCTCACGCTTACAATTTCGGGGGGGAGTTCGGGCGGGCTAACCCTGACACCGGCTACGCTGGCAAACGCCACCGTGAATGTGTCCTACTCGGCAGCTTTGATGGCGGCGGGGGGAGTCGCCCCATATGCCTTCAGCCTGGCAAACGGCACTTCCCTGCCCGCGGGACTGACGCTTTCTTCCTCGGGCACGATTAGCGGCACACCCACAACCGCGGGCAGCACGGCCTTCTCCGTGGATGTGGTGGATTCAACCACACCCACGCCACTCTCCCTGACAGGTAACCTGAGCATCACCGTGAACCCCGCCGGGCAAGCATGCGGCAACATGAGTATGGGAAATGGGGCCAGTCTTAACGGCTACGTCCCGTTCCCATCCTCCAATGCCTGGAACACCAACATCGCCTCGTCCGCGATCGATCCTACGTCGGCAGCCATCATTACTGTGCTTACGGGGAGCAACCTGCATCCGGACTTTTCCAACGTTGTCGATGGAAACTACGGGATACCCTACGTTGTGGTGGATTCCAGTGCCACTCCAGGGATACCGGTGACGATGAACACTTATCCCAGCGAAAGTGACATCACCCTGTACCCAATCCCCATTACAGCCCCGATCGAAGGCTTTCCGGCAGAGTGTACGGCCACGGGAGACAATCACCTCATCGTTATCGACAAGACAAAGTGCTGGATTTATGAAACCTGGCAAACGCAGCTCTGCAACGGTGCCTGGACTGCGGCGAACGGAGCGATCTGGGACCTGACCAGCACCGAGCGGCGTCCTTATGGGTGGACCTCAGCGGATGCGGCAGGCCTGCCCATCTTTCCTGGGCTGGTGCGATATGACGAGGTGGCCGCGGGAGCGATCAACCATGCAATTCGCATGACGCTGGCGCAAACCAAGAGCGATTCGAATGGCGGATATTTTGTGCCTCCGGCTACCCACGCAGCGGGGAACAATTCGAGCACAAACAATATAATGGGAATGCGGCTTCGGCTCAAGGCGAGCTTTGACATCTCCGGCTTCAGCGCCGCCAATCGGGTGATCCTCACCGCCATGAAGAATTACGGCCTGATCGTTGCCGATAACGGCAGCAACATGTACTTCCAGGGAAGCCCGGATGCACGCTGGGACGATAACGGCCTGGACGCATTGAAGACCATCGATGCATCGGAATTTGATGTGGTGCGGATGGGAACGGAATACGATTCGTCCACGGCTCCTACGGGCGCCGTGCCCACGATCAGCAGCTTCACTACCTCGCAGACTACGGTAACGGCCGGCACCGCCGTGACCCTGAGCTGGACCGTCAGCAACGACTCCTATGATTACATCGACGTAGTTGGTCCGGTGCGTGGAGGGAGTCAGACGGTAAATCCGGCTGCTACGACCGTCTACACCCTGAACGCAACGAACCAGTATGGACGTTCGACAATGTCGGTCACAGTGAACGTTCAGTAGCAGAAACGGCTTCCTGCGCAACAAATTGCGGGTTTTGGCGGCGATCCGGCACAGTTTGGGACCAAACCGACAGGTTTGGGCAGGAAATTGAAGTTTTGGACTGTGTTGGCAATGGACGAGGTTTCAGACCTGGGAAAACCGGTCAGAATTGACGAGGTACTATAATGCTTGCAGGATTCCCGTTTACTTCAGATCAGAAGCGGCCGCGGACTCGTTGGATTACCGCCCGACCCGACCGCTTTCGGGAAGGGACCATTCGTGTGGTTGAGCCCAAAGAAACTGCATTTGATACTGCCGCCTTCCTGGAAAAAGCTGGACTAGGCCGGAAAATCGTCGAATTGAAGCCAAAGCGGCCTTTCTTCTCGCAGGGAGGTCCCGCTGACTCCATCTTCTATCTTCAGAAGGGGCGCGCAAAACTCACCATCGTTTCGAAAAACGGTAAGGAAGCCACCTTATCGCTTATCTCCGCAGGCGACTTCGTTGGAGAGGAGTCGATTGCCGGAGCGGTCGGGTTTCGACTGGCGACTGCCACGGCGATTACCGCCTGCACAGCGCTCAAGATAGAGAGAGAGGAGATTATCCGCGTCCTGCACGAAGAGCACGCGTTTTCCGACCTGTTCTTAAAGTTTTTGCTGGCCCGCAGTATGCGAACCCAGGCCGATCTTGTCGATCAGCTTTTCAACTCCAGNNTTGAATACAACGGTCGCATCCGCGTACACAGGTCGTTGCTCAACGTTGTTCTGCACGACTGAATCCGGGTTGCCAAGCCTGGCGGGTGCCACTCCCATCAACGGCCGCAAAGCTGGAAGCGAGGCACAACTATCTCTTCAGTTTCGCTTGCACGGTTGCCGAGGCGACGCAGCTCCACGGCACCGCAAGCATGAGGCACCGCTGATGCCTTCCCCAAGGAACTGGCATGCACTGGGCCGAAGATCAGAGTTCGCCCTCTCCCGGGACGAGCAGGTTGTTCTTCGGCCAGCGGAACGTCCTGGTCTATCCCGTGGTTGCGGACTGACTCAGTCAATCGCGGCTTCTGCATCTCTCTTTTCACGCTGGCAATCGTCGTCCTTGCGGTTTATCGGATTTTTCTTCTTCTGCATCGTTCGAATAGAATGACACCGATCGTGCGTAGAATCTGTTCTCAATGGCTCACAACTCCGTTCGATCGAAGCGGTGCAGCTTCAGTGTGGCAATCCCGCCAGAAATGCTTCCGGTAAATCACGCGTTTGTTGGATCCGATCCGGAGGGCGGCCCAATTTTCGTCACCACCAGCACCTCAAGCAGCGTGGCCGTGCTGCGAATGCTTCCTGAGATGGTGATGAGTGCTTCTGTGATGAGAGGATGCTGGTCCGCCAGCGAGTCAAGGCGGTCACTTACGTCGTAGAGTTTCCTGGCTTCATGAAAAATTGCAGTCGAAGGCATTGCGTACCCGAATGTCTCGAGCGCCTAAGGAGAGGAAAACTTCAGGTGGGCCGACTTAGTTCAGGGAACCTGAAAAAGAGAGAAGAGATACTTTCTTATGATGACGCTAGGCTTGTGCGCCACCATTGTCAAGCTGCGGTAGCTTAGACCATAGCTGCGGTCTCGAAACCAGGCGAAGACATTCTCGAGGGCGGGAGCGCCGCCGGGTTACACCCATGGCGAGCTTGAGAGGGGGCCAGGGTCTTTCGTTTGGCCACGTGCAACTGTTGATCTTCGACCCGGTTTGCTCGATAGGGCTCAATTCCAAAGCGGTGGAGCGTTTAGGCTCCGTCGCTTTCTGTATTATGCGCCCAGCAGCTACGGTTAGCGGTGTTCACCGCCATCATGGGACCCGCCGCCACGGGATTCGCCCCCGGCGCCGTGAGCTGCGCTACCATGCGCTGCTGCGACGTGGGAGGCACCATGGGATGCCCCAGCCCGCGGTGCTGCCGTTGGGGGGGCAGCATAGTAGGCGCTACCACGCGCTGCTACGGCATGGGAACCACCTGCGGAGGCTCTGGCGTTTGACCTGCCACTGCTGTTGGCGCGTACTATCGATGGGCCGCCGGCACGTCCACGATCGGCCGCAAAACCACTTCCGCCGTTATACCTTCCACCACCAGAAGAGCTGAAGCGATGGCTACCCCAGCCGTGGTTATAGCCCCAGCCAGCCCATGGGCCCATG
>PLZN01000311.1 GCA_003152195.1 Acidobacteriaceae bacterium | reverse complement strand
CTGCTGGGCGCGCGCGATGCGAAGCCAAACCAACCCGTGGAAGACCGGCCGATCGTACCTTTTTGTCTCTATGTATCAGGAAGAAAATCAAGACTCCAACGGCAAAGAAAACAAACGGTGGATAATAGACGGTTAAGGCTGCCGGGGCAACAAGCAAGGTAACCACCGCGAGGGTGCGCATTCGCGGCCAAAGCCCATATACCGCAGCACAGACCAAATAGAAAATGCCTTCCACGGTCAGAGTCCAGGCATACGGCTGGACGAGAGGCATCTTAAAAATCGTGGACAACAAAAACAGATTACAGAAGAAATGGACGAACCACATCCCGAGGCCGTCCTTTAGCACCCACTTCTCCATGACCGGGGCGAGCGCGAACAGCAACAGGTGGATAAACAGAAACACCGGATAGATACGTGCGACGCGATCCAGTAGAAATGCTCTTACATTTGCATGCCGGATAATACTCCCGGTAATCAAGTATCCGCTGATCATAAAGAATAGCTGGACGCCGCTTCGTAACGACCCGAGTGTAGCTTCGAGCGCGACCGGAAACGGAGCTGTAAACTGAATCTGGAAGATTGTGTGAAAAACAAACACAGAAAGTGCGGCCAAGCCGCGCAAACCGTGTACCGAGGCATTGAACTTTCTACTTGATCGGCGAGCGTTCTCGGACGTCCAGCCCTCGGACGCGATAGGCTCGGAGGCAGGAGTCTTGCTTAGCAGTGCCTTGACCTGCTCGACGTACACGTAATCGAATCCGGCTGAATAGGCGAACTGCAGCGTCTCGAGTAACTGGGCCGGGGTATGATAGGTTCGGTCATACTTCCCTGCAAACGGAAACTTGTCGAGAAACCAGAGGTCAACGCAGGCCCATAGCTCTTTCGAGCCATACTCTAGCTAGTACAATCGTGCTCGTTTGCTGCGAAGGGAGTAGGGGGGTTAAGACAACCGCTCGACCTGATAACCGCCGAGCAGAACTTTCAGAGATCTCTGTATTGCGCCGACTGAGATTACGATTTCCCTACGGTCTGTTTGACCCGTCAGGACTCCCTCAACGCCCTCCAGACAGCCGCCGCGGAGCCGGACTCTTTCTCCCACGGCTGGAAATGGCGCCGGCTCACAGCTGGTGTCGCTTTCAGCGAGAGCGCGTACTGTTTCCATCTCAGCATTCGGCATGGTGACGAGTTCACGTCCAACCTTCACGAATCGCACCAGACCAGGCAGACGTAGTACGGTAGTGAGCAATTTAGGGTCCGCTACCATACGAACAAACATGTAACCTGGGAAGAGCGGCGACTCCACCACCTTGGTCCGGTCACTCCATCGGCGGGTTTCCAGCCGCATCGGCGCAAAAGACTCAAAGCCTTCATCGCGCAATGCTGCGTCCACTCTTTTCTCGCATTGGTAGCGCGTCTGCAGTGGATACCATGCGGGATCCGAGTGTGTGGCCGAGTCTTCGAATACCGAATCACTGAGGTTCCACGTGTTTGAAAAGCTGGGGATTTCCAATCGAGTGGAGCTTGCTCGTTATGTGAATGGGGCCTCGGAACAAGAGGGACCGGCAATCCGATAGATCAAACTTGAGGCTAACTGCCCAGCCTGCTTTACTCTCACCGCACATTGGAGCCTCGGCTCCGGTCGACTTCTATGTCGATGGGTAGTTACGACGCACCTGAAAAATACGACAGGCACCTTTCAGCAACGATAAGTTTCGACGGTGAAACTCAGGACGCGAATGGGGACGTGGGGCAGTAACCTCCTTCGGTGTACTGGTGGTTACATTCGTGCATGGGGGCGCGCCCGGCCGATGCCCTCGGGCCCATTTGAGCTGCTGATCGGCCGGCCCGCTACTCGGGATTCGGCCCGGATTCCCCCCGGGGGCCTGGGCCCGGCCTGAAATATGGATGGTGTTCCTTCGGCTCTTCTGCTTGAAGCGTCTTCCACTGCTCCGGGGTGAGCACTCTGCGCAAACCGAGCAGCATGCGCGCGTTTGCCTTCTCCAGTTCTGCCCGGGCCTGCGCCACGCGGTCGATCTGTGCCAGAATTTTTCCTTCATCCGGCTGATCCACACCGAGCAGGGGCTCCATCGTCGCCTCCTCTTTCCGAACGGTGGCACTTAGATCCATCAAGCTGGGGCGGCTTTGTTGAAAGACCGCCTCCATTTTCTTCTGCTGGTCCGCAGTGAGCCCGAGCTTCTGTGCCAACTCCGGATTGTTCCACCAACGGCCGTGAGGTCCTAGATGAAAGGCCCGCTCCATAGGGGGGCGGCGGCCTTCCATGAGGGGTGCTCCCCCGCCCTCTCCTGGCCCGTTTGGGGGTGGTGGGCCGCCTTCCTGCCCGACTGCGGCGGCCGATCCCATCGCAATGCAAAGCAGGCCGGCAAGCGAAAGCAACCGGGCCGTCCTACCGCCACGAATGCTAGTTTGTCTGGACAATGTGTTTGCCCCCTGGCGCAGAGGTAACGGCGCCTGCACCGCTGCCGCTCTCTGTCGAAACTAAATGGGTCAGGGACTCCATGGATGCGGGAACAGCAACCGAGACCTGTTCGTCCACCTGCTGCAGCAGCACATCATCGCTGATTTCCGCAGTACGCTGAACCGGACGCGGGCTCCCGACGTGAAAGGGAAGGAGCGCCAGCACTAACAGCACTGCGGCGGCGATGGCCCATCGTAAGGCGACTGCGGGCAGCCCTCTCCTGCCGGCCATGTGCGGTTGCTGCGGGCGGGTTGCCAGGCACTCCGAACTCCACTCCATGGCGGCCTTTCGGTAAAGAGCTACGCCGTGCTCCAGGCGCCCGATCTCCGCCCGGCAGGGGGCACATTCCGTTAGGTGGCCAAGCATCTCTGGAGTCGCCTGACCTAAGATACACTCCTCATGCTCCCATGCTGACAGATGGGTGGTTTTCATTTGGTTCCCTCCATCGCCTTGCGAACCGCCGTGAGCGCGCGGTGCAAGTGGCTCTTGACCGTCCCTACATGCAGCCCCATGGCTGTTGCAATCTCGAGCACTTCCATCTCTTCCACAAACCGCAGAAGAAAGACGCTGCGCTGCTGGCCGGGGAGGGTTGCCACCGTGTCCCACAACTGCCGGAGCTCCTCCTTAATCATTAAGAAGGTCTCCGGTGAGAGTCCAGGGGAGCGAAGGCGATCCGCGATCGCGCCGGCATCGACTGCTGTCGAGTTGGCCGCTTTCCAGAACTGAAACTTCCGGGACCGCGTGGCGTCGCGAATGAGGTTGGTGGCTATCCTCGTGAGCCAGGTGGCCACGCTGCAGTCCCCTCTAAATTCGTTGCGCGCTTTGTATGCCTTGAGGAAGCAATCCTGGGTCACGCTTTCCGCCAGGTCAGGATCTCTCAACGAGAGAAGCGCGTAGCGGTATATGCGAGACCGGTAAGTGCTGCAGAGCGTGTTTACGTCTTCGAGCTCTGCAGCCATCCGGTGGCGAACGGGTGATAGCTGTCCGGCGTGTATAAGCTGCTCCAATGCTTCCATAGACGCGCCTTCCCGGGCAGCAGATTACGCCGAAAATACGTCAAGCGCCATCAAACACGGCTCAGCTGGCCCAATATCCCGGATTCCCGGTTGGGGACTGGCCGGGTGTGCGGTCCCGGCCGCCGGGATCGCTTGCAGTTCCCTGCCGCCGGCGCCACCAAGCTCGACAGGAAATCCGGGACACCTCCCTGGCTACCGCATGGGTCCGTGCTCTGGTCCGCCCATCATGTGCTCATGCTCCAACTCCGCAAACTTGCTCTTCTGGTCGGCGTCGAGGATCGCATAGAACTGGGCTTCGGCAAGCGCATGGGCGGCCATCATCTCGCCATTCATTTGCCCCAATGTGGCCGCCGTCGACTTGATCGTCGCGGTATCGTTTGCTTTGATGGCTGCCTCCAGCGCCTGGTGGGCAGTGCGTTCGGTGGCTCGTGCATTCCCGCGCGACGTGGCTTCCGCACTAAAGAAAGTGGTGGCTTGCTCTACTTGAGCCGAGTTAAGGGAAAGAAGCGTGGTGTAACGTTGCACCTGATGTTGGGCCATTAGCGCCGGTGACGGCGGGGTATGCGGTGTTTGCGCCTGAGCCATCTGGAACAGCCCCAGGCCTGCGAGAAGCACGAGCGAATACTTCATATTTCCTCCTTGGCAGGTGGGAGGATTTGCGGCAAGCCACGCGTACCGCCGCCTGGACCAAGCCTTCCCGCTCCAATAGACGGAAGGTAGGGCCTGGGGGTTTACGAGACGCGCAAGGACGGCTGCTCTTGGGCAGCATCGGGAGCGCAGCCAGCCCTCCAATCCAGGCGCTCATCGCACAGGCCAGCATCACCGAGCGAAATCCCGCAAGAAACGCTCGATCGAGCATGGCTGAGACTTCTGCACGCTGCCCCTGCGTAAGGCCGGCCGGGATGGGGATGTCGTGCAGGCGAGCCCGGTTGGCGAGAATCTGATCGCGAACGATCGGGCTTGGCACAGGGCGCGGCGGCCGGCCCAGCGCCGATCTCCGCACACGGCGGCACGACTGGAGACGTGCAAAGGGTGTGCATCACATTACAGTTTACGTGCTTGCCGGCCGCAGCGCTCGCGATGCTCAGGCTGGCAAGCGATAATGTGGTTGGCAACGCTGGGGATGGCTGAGAAGGCAAAAATGGCTTTCGCAAGACCTTCCTGGGAACGAGTTGTCGGCTCGCGCCAGGGGAAAGGTAAACGGCCCTGCTCAAACTTCATTTGAACGCGCTGGACTACGGCATCGTCGCTGCATACTTCCTCCTCATTCTGGTTATCGGACTTCGCCTGCGCCGCCGCAACAACACTTCAGCACAGTTCTTCGAGGCGGGACGCTCCCTGCCTTTGGCGATCACTGGCATTGCCTTCGTCGCGGCCAACTCCGGCTCGCTTGAAGTCATGGGCATGATCTCCACCAGCGCGAAATACGGCTTGAGGGCAGCACATTTCTATTGGATCGGCGCCGTTCCGGCGATGTTGTTTCTCGGATTGATGATGATGCCGATTTACTACCGCAGCAACGTGCGTAGCGTGCCGGAATTTCTTAACGTGCGCTTCGGCGAGCCGACGCGCGTCTTCAATGCGCTCTCCTTTGCCGTGCTCACTGTGCTGGTCTCCGGCGTGGGGTTGTACGCGATGGCGCTGATCCTACAGGTTATCTTCGGCTGGACCTTTCTTGCAGCGACCGTTATCTCGGCCGTGTTCGTACTTATGTACATCTTGCTCGGCGGCCTGCGCGCGACCATGTACAACGAGGTTCTGCAGTTCGTGCTCTTCGTCATTGGCTTTGCGCCGCTGGCATGGTATTCGCTGCGGTATTTCGGCTCCCGGCATGCATTGGCATCCAGCCTGCCGCCAGACATGGGACACCTTTGGGCCGGCATGCACGCGGCCGATCCTCATGCGGCGACGATGGACGGGCTTGGCGTGATCTTCGGTCTCGGCTTTGTGTTGAGCTTCGGCTACTGGTGTACCGATTTCGTGCTGATTCAGCGAGGGTTGGCTGCACGCGACCTTACCACCGCATCCGGCACCCCGCTGGTGGGGGCGGCGGTAAAGCTCTTTCTGCCACTGCTCGTGGTGGTGCCCGGACTCGCTGCGGCTGCAACCCTCCCGGCGAGCCTCTCCAGCCGCTTCGACCTCGCACTGCCGGCCATGCTGGCGCGCTATTATCCGCATGGCTTGCTCGGGCTTGGCGTCACTGCGGTGCTGGCCAGTTTCATGTCTGGAATGGCCGGCAACATCTCCGCATTCAATACCGTTTGGACATACGACCTATATCAGGCGCACCTCGCAAAGGGCCGCAGTGATGCGCATTACCTGTTCGTTGGCCGCGTAGCGACCGTAGTTGCAACGGTTCTGAGCGTGGGCACCTCCTTTGTCGTCTTGCGCTTCAATAATCTGATGGACTATGTGCAGATGCTGTTCTCCATCTTCAATGCGCCTCTCTTTGCGACATTTCTGCTGGGTATGTTCACCAAGTGGGCTACGCCGGCAGGTGCGCTTGCCGGGCTGATCTGCGGCACGCTGGCGTCCTTTGGTCATTGGTTGCTGTATCACCAGGGCGTACTGAAGTACGGCAGCGAAATGACGGCGAATTTCTACGGCGCTGGCGTTGGATGGATAGCCTGCTTTCTGACCACGATTGGTGTTAGCCTCGTGACGAAATGCAACCTGCTTGCGATCCCGGTGAACCGGCCGGCTTCCGTCCGCACCGGTCCCATTGGCCTACCGTTACCGCTGCTGCTTTCCGCCGCAGGCATTCTGCTGGTACTCGTTTTTCTGAACTTCATCTTCGCCTAGGGCGAAGACACGACGGAGCATTCTCAATGAGGATTAAGCCTTTGGTGAGTGTTCTGTTACTGCTTCTAGCTTCGAGTGCCCTTTCCCAAAGCTGGACCATCGGTAATGATCAGATTGAGAGGAAGATTACGTTTGATCCTGCATCCGGGCTCCTTACGGAACGACTTGCGGATCTGACGACGCACACCGATTTCATCCTTCCTGGAAAACCAGGACGGACCTCTGTTCAGGAATTTTCGTTTGTATGCAATGGGCAGACTTTGACCGGGGCAAGCTCGACGCTTCAACTGCTGAGAGCAGACGAGAGCACACTGCCAGATGGAAAATCGCTAACAGTTCGTCTCCGGAGCACGACCTTACCCCTTGAAGTCTCCGTCATGTATAGGGTTTATCACGGGCATCCGGCGATACGGAAATGGCTGGTATTACGAAATACCGGCTCTGCTGCATTGCATCTTTCCCATATGAACATCGAGGCCATCGCACCCTCGGTGGGTCCATCCAATGAAACGCTATTGAATGCGCAGTACGGCGCCATTCCAAGAGAGACTTTCTACACCGGCCGGTCGGAAGATGCGGGTCTTCTGGTGGCAAACGGCCGCTCCGGGAATGGCTTTGCGATTCTCAGCGAAGTCCCCGGCTACATGAAGCGGACAGAAATTGATGCCTGGAACGATCCCGGGCGCGTACACGTTGGCGTTTTATACGATACCGATCTGATGCCCTTCGAGCGTTCGCTCGCGCCGGGTGAAGAGTTCATAACTGCGGCTGTCTCGCTCCTGTTGTTTCGCAATGGCGATAGCTTTAATGATCCGCATTGGATACTGCCGTCCTATACCGCTAAGGTTCTTGAGCGGAGGATTGGTGCAAGCGGAGCACCGTGGATTTATAACACCTGGGAACCGTTCCAAAGGAGTATTAACCGCGACATTACACTCAAATTGATCGATGTAGCCGGCTTCATGGGGATGGATATCTTTACCATCGACGACGGTTGGCAACAAGAATATGGCGAGAACACCGTAGATTCTACCTCGTTCCCTGGAGGCCTCGAACCTATTCGAGAAGCCGTTGAATCCAAGGGCATGCGGCTCGGACTGTGGATTCCTCTTGCGGCCGTCGGACCCAAGACGGCAGATTATGTCAGACATCCGGGCTGGGCGGCAGTCGATCAATCCGGCAAGGCGAAACTTACTTCCACTATGGGTGGCTCCAAGGTTGTCATGTGTCTGGCGAGCCCATTCCAAGTGGCAGCGGCTGACCGAATCAATGATGCGATCGAGCGCTTCCACTTAGCCTATGTGAAGCTCGACTTGACGACGATCTTCAATGCATATGGCGAAGCCCCTGGTTGCTGGGCTAAGGGGCACTACCACGGCAGTTGGGCGGAGTCGCTCAACATGATCTATGAAGGTATCAGCCATGTCACCAGTAAAGTCTATGAAAAACATCCAGACGTTCTTATCGACCTGACTTTTGAACTTTGGGGACAAAAGCACGTCATTGATGCTGGCCTGTTGGCGGCCGGTGATCTGGATTGGATGAGCAATGTAAACGACTCCACATCCGATTCAGCCGGACCACTTCAAGCCCGTACTCTTCTGTATCAGCGAGCGATTTCCATGCCTGTTGAGAGCATGCTCATCGGTAATCTTCACGCGGATATACCCACTCCCCCGGAAGTATTTGCGACCGCAATTGGCTCCGCGCCTCTTTTGCTGGGTGATTTGCGTAACTTGAGTACTGCCGATCAGCAGTGGTATCAAAACCATATCCGGTGGTTCAAGAAGCTTAGAAGGAGCGCAAATATTGATGAAAGCTTTTTTCCGCTAGGCAGCTGGCGTCAGCCTACTTCAGCCGGGTGGGATGGGTTCGCCCGTTTGTCACACGCGGGCAGCGGCGTGATCGCTATCTTCCGTAATAAGTCGAACACATCAGCGGCCGATATACAGTTACCTCTCATGCCCGGAGGTACCTTCAAGGTGCACTCGGTCGTTACTAACAGAGATATCGGTGTGTTTACAAAAGACGATTGGATCCGCGGAGTTCAGATCAGATTCCCGGATTCTCAACCTGTCGAAATTCTTGAGGTCAGTTCCGCCCATTGAGTATCGGCACGCTACAAGTGCGAGCCCGCGGCCGCTCGCACCCGGTTTCTCGCGTCTCATTGCTATTCGAGGTACTTGAGAACGAACTCGGCCGGGAAGAAAACCACGGCGATCTCCTCTCGCGATTCGTGGTCAAACCGAGACCCGGTCCTGCCTCGCTGCGGCGCCGCGCTTCCATTGCTCAGCGATTTCGGTTTCCCCCCGGGGAATCGGACAAGATTCGCGCCTCTCCTTCGTGGAGGACGATGCATCTGGGGAGATCATGGCGCGATTGCGGGGCACTATGGCAAACTATTTCCCCGCCATAGGAAGTCCTGACACCCAAAAGATTGACATGGTGCTTGAATTAAAGTTAACGTTGCGGATTGCTTCTTTCTCCCGTCTACGCATTGCTTATCGCAACACAGGCCCCGTAAGCTAGGCTCGCGATTAATCTTGGACCGAACCGGTTCTGTGTTACTGCTGTTTGAATCCCCCTTCGGAGTGCCAGGGCTTCGCCCTCTCTGGTCACTGCCTTGCATTTTCTCCAAACGGCCGGCGCGGCACCGCAGGCGAGTTGCAGAAATCGTTCCACCTGCTAAGTGTCCTCTTGCTGTAAACGAAGAAGTACAACCATAAAAGAATGAGATCCCTGCGCTTGCTTTTGGGCCACTGTTAACCACATTTAGCCAGACTTTGAGGAGAACCATGATGCTTTTCAAAACATTGCCTTCGGTGGCAGCGTGTTCGCTTATGTCCATCGCAATTCTGACTATTCCGGCGGCCGGCGCCCAACAGATTGCAAACAATGTCCCTGAGGGGACGCGTCAAGCCAGCGATCTGGGCCGTGTGGCTTCTGCACAAGAGATAACGATTACTGTCCGACTCCAAATGCAGAATGAAGCCGCCTTCGATGAGGCCGTGGACGCGCTGTACGATCCCGCGTCTCCCACCTTTCACAAGTGGCTGACTGAGGAGGATCTGAAGAAGTACGCACCCGGCAAGGAGAGATCCGACGCGGTGCGTAAAGAGCTTGAGAGTCACGGCCTTGAGATTCTCTCGGCAGATGAGAATGGCTTTTCCATACGGGCCCGTGGTACCGCGGCAAACGTAGAGAGCGCGTTCAACACAGAGATTCACGAGTTTCAGCGTAATGGAAAAATCTTCCGCGCGAACGTGGAGAATGCGCGACTGTCTGGGGTTGCCGGGGATTACGTCGCGGCAGTCGCGGGGCTTGAGAGCCACGAGGTTCGGCCACACTTAAGGCGCGCGGTGAACATAAAGACGCACAAAGAGCCGCCTACTATACCTCTGACCAAGGTGAAAGCAGACGGCGGGCTGGGTTCAATCATCACCGACCAAATTCTCTCTTCGCCAGAAACATTTTCTTTCAAGACGCCGGGTGCGAAGCTTCCAGTGGGTGTGTATTACGGGAACGTTTACAATGCCAACCCCGCCCTGATTCCTGACTACACTCCGGCACAACTCGAAGCGCTTTATGGTCTGCCTGCTGCGTACAAAGCGGGATTCGACGGAAAAGGGCAAACCATCGTGCTGCTGGAAGCCTACGGATATCCCACGATCGAGGCGGATGCCAATGCATTCTTCCAGCTAACCGGCTTGCCGCTGCTGTCGTCCTCCACTTTCAAGATCGTTTATCCCGAAGGCAAGCCTGTAGATCCGAATGCGGGTGTGCTGACAGGGTGGGATATCGAGATTGCGCTGGATGTCCAGTGGGCACACGCTATCGCGCCTGGAGCCAAGATTGTTGTCGCCGCGGCAGCGGGAGAAGATACCGAAGATCTCCAGGATGCGATCAGCTATATTACCAAGCATCATCTCGGTGACTCAGTAAACGACAGTTGGGAAGAAGTAGACCCGGACCTCATCGCCGGGCCGCTGGAGCAGAAGTCCTATGACCAGGTGCTCAAGATAGCCGCAGCAAAGGGAATCTCATTCAATTTTTCCACCGGCGACGGTGGCGACGGAGGCCTCGGCAGTCCCATCGGGGCAGCTGGAGTACCTTCCAACTCGCCGCATGCGACCGCTGTTGGCGGTACATCTATCTTGAACAAAGTCCACGGGTCCGGCTACGAAACGCTGGGATGGGGCGACAGTGTGGTCGAGATCAATAACAGTGGCGTTCTGGATCCGCCGATGCCAATCCCCTTCGTGGGTGGTGGAGGAGGAGGAGAGAGCGTTTACTTCCCCAAACCCTCTTGGCAAAAGGGCCTTCCCGGGACTGGCCGGCAGACTCCTGATATCTCTGCGTTAGCTGATCCCTATACCGGCGTCCCAATCGTAGTGACCGAAGACGGCGTGCAGGGCTTACAAGCTGGGTGGGGAGGGACTAGCCTCGCTTGCCCTATCTTTACGGCCTTCTGGGCCATCGCCGATCAAAAGGCTGGACATTCGTTGGGTCTAGCCGCACCAGCAATCGCCGCCCTGAAGCCTGGTGTGCTGGTGGACGTTCTACCTCTTTCCAGCCCTACAAATGTAACCGGGACTATTGTCGATGAGACGGGCGCTACGTTTTACTCGGCAACCGCTCTCTTCGACGGGCAACTCTATGGTAGTACGGGCTTCACCAGCGCTGTATGGGACGTCGGCGGAGGTTTGGACTTTGCCTTCGGCTTCGGTCTGGATACCTCGCTGACGGTTACGAAGGGTTGGGACAACGTGACCGGCTACGGCACTCCATACGGACTCACCTTTCTGGACGCAGTTGCTAAATAGATAGGAATACGGCAATTGTTTTGACTGCACGGGGAGCCAGAGCATCTGGCTCCCCCATTCTTTTGAACCAGCCTTTGGCGCAGAAAAACAGACGAAGATTGACAAGCCGCAGCGGGAGCCTTACGCGATTATTTGTTGAGCGGTGAAGAAAAGGCAGATGTTTAAGGCGCAGTCTTTGAAGACGGCAGGGATGGATTCTCCTGCAAATACTGAATGTATCCAAGAAGTGCGCCCCAGTGATAAAACCTGTCACTGCTGTGCACATCATCCCCCACGCCGGTCATGCCGTTATAGTTCTCATGCACGTGACCATTGTTTTTCCACTCCTGGAGAAAGAGCTCGTAGGATTTCTGGGCGAACTGGCGCGAGACTTCCGGGTCGTCATAATTGCGCAAACCAAGGTACACAAGATAATTCATTGGCCCCCATATTCGTCCGCGCCAATAGTTCTGATCGTTAAAGGCCGGATCATCACGTGCGATGGAGGGAATAACCCACTTACCCCAGAATTCTTTCGGGTTCAGCAAGTGGTTCTTAATCATTACCTCAGCCTGTTGCGGCGTCGCTGCCTTGGCAAGCAGCGGATAAAAATTGGTGGGCGAAAGACGAGAGCTGAACTGGCCTGTGTGTAAGTCTTTATTCAAAAATATGCCCGCATCGTTATTCCACAATGTCGCGAGCTTCGCCCGATAGTGCGCGGCTCGCTCACGAATCTCATTGGCTGCTGTAGCCTCACCCAGATTGTCAGCAATGGTTGCCAGCGCGTCACAATCGGCGATGTACATGCTCATTAGGCCGACGTCGGCAAATTCCAGCTTGTGCGTCGCCACGTCGTAGACGGCATCGTCATACATAGGGCTGTTGTCCAGCCCGGACTCGAGAATGGCGCCCACCCGCGTTCCCCGCGACCCGTCGTCCAGGTCAACCGGCGCATTATCCCCATCACTTCCCCACGTCAGATATCCCTGGATATCACGAGTTTCGGCCCACCAACGATTCCACCGCAGCAAAGGCGCGAAGGCTTCCTGCAGAAACCACCGCTCGTGGAATCTTTGGTAGAGGCCGAGCACGGTAATCGATCCGACAGGAGGCTCGGAGCGGTCAGAACTTTTCCAGCCCCCGGAGCGAGCGTAATTAGGGACGAAGCCCTGCTGAGTCTCACCTCGCAAAGTCTCAATGGCATCGGCATAGGCCAGATCCCGGTCGCCAATGGATGCCATCGTAGCCGCAAAGAACGTATCCCAATCGAAAACGACATAGCCACCCCAGCTAACACTCCAGACCCTGCTGACGGGCGAGATGACTCGGCGGCCTTCCGGCTCGTAAATCGTGTCCCATCCCAGAACAGTCTGAATCGCATCCACCACATTCGCGGTCTTCCCGCTTTTAGCAGCGGATTGCGCATAGGTTTCGCTCGCACGGTCAATGATCGCCTGGATCTTCTCGATGCGAAGGCGTGCGCCAGTGCTGACACCGACCGGTTGAACAAAATCCATAGAGAAATAAGGACCGCCAATAGGTAAGTTCACATCTTCTTGCGCAGCGGCGGCCGCGCCACGTGGATTTGCGTCCGCACACGTGCAATACACCGTGACTGGATGGAGTGGCCCGTGGGCCTCGATTCGGCCGGGCTCTTTCGTTGCACTGCCAGGCTGGTCCCAGAGATAGTTCACGGAAAAGACGATCGTTGCCGGGAGCGCGGATAGCGGCTGCGACGGGAGCGGGGTCGCAAGCATCACCAGATTGCTGCCGTCGTGAGCTGTCTGAAGGCGCAGCTCGTGACCTTTCCAGGAAAGACGCAGGTCTGTGTAGCTGCCCTCCCATGAATGTGGGCCGGGAAAGACCTGCTCCGCGTCCGGGGTCAATCTCCCGATGAGGGCATCGCCTAAGAATGCATCTCTCCAGTCGGTGGTGTTGTGCTTCAGCCCAACATGGATGGCCAAGCCATCGGGCAACAGCACCTGAGTGGTCACGCTATGGACATCCCAGGTGTTCCAGCCCGCCGTCAGCCGCTTCTGCACTTGTTGATATCGCGCAGAGCCCGGAGTGGAGGGCCCTTGCGCTGCGCTTCGAGACGCAATCTCATGTTTCGCAGCGACTGATTGGCCGGGAGCAATGATTGACGCGTTCGAAAGAAATATCGCGACGGCCCAGGCTGCGCCGAGTTTCTTCATAAACCCTCTCTAAAAATGACATCGCCAAACCGGTTCCACTGGACAGCTACAGGCGATTGGGTTTGGCCAGTCCGATCATACGGGCCAAACCACTCTATTGGCCGGATAACCTAATGACGCGTTCCATCCGATCGGGTGCGAGAGCAAACAGCCATCCGTAGGCAGCAGTCATTTCGCCACACCTTCGGCACGTTGCTGAACGCAAACGGGGCGGATGTGGACGCCGTTCAGGAGCTGCTAGGCCACGCCAACAACCGGATCGAGCTGGGGTGTTTACAGCCAGGCCGGAGCAAGGTTATAAGGGGGATGATAATGGACGTAGGTAAATCGGGTGAGTAGGCCTTAAACAAAGTCATGGCCGCCCGGTAAGGCGGCCATGGCGCCAATGACAGTTCCTCACCTTACCAGCGGTAGATAGTCATTTCATCGATATAGGCCGTGATCGACCCACTGCCCGCACCGTCAATCTGGAAGTTAAGAAGAAGATCACCCATTGCCCAGCCCAGGCCTTCGGCCGAAGGGCCAACCGCATTCTGGAAGTTACTCGTTGTTCCATCCAGACTTACCCAGTCATGAGTCACATTCCCGGCATCGTCGCGATGCATTGCAATCTGGACGTGGTGCCATGTGTTAGCAGACCACGTCTTAGGGTGGCAAGGGATATTGGAGGGATGCCAGTGAGTACCGCCGTTCGATACTGCCGTCCATTCCCAGGTACCCGAGCCGCTGGCGCATTGGGTGGCAAGGATCACCGTTTTGCCATCAGACGTTACCTGATTCATATCCAGCTCGATATTCTCTACTAGTGATGGATCGGTAAAGTAGATGTAAGTGTCGTAGACAAAATGGGTAGCGGCCGTGTCGTGAGCAAAGCTGAGGTGATAGATCTCTCCCCCGCTGCCTGAGAATGTGAAGTAGAACTTTCTCGCGGCGCCATCCTTGGACGGGCTGCTTATTGGATACGCGGTTGATCCCGTGGATGCCCCCGGTGTACCCGGATCGTGATTCCACTCCCAGTCGGTTGAGCCATCCAGATCGCCCGATGAAGTGCCTGAAACGGTGAGTGAGTTGTGCGCCGTTGCCGGCGTATAGTCGGTCGTGTCGGACGGTGTAAACGTGGCCGTCAGTTGTTGTGGGCCCGGCCCGAGAACGGTGCCCGCGGGCGGATTGTAGGAGAAGGTGCCTGCCACGTTCGCGGTGGCATTCAGTTGCGCTGCGCTGAGGGCGGTCCCTAGCGGAATGGCGGATGGCGGAGGCCAAGAGATCACCGGAGTGGTTTGCGCAACAGTAGCTGGCGTAACGGTAAGCTGTACGGTGGATGTAGCTGTGGAGTAGGTGGTACTGTCGGTCGGAGTGAACGTCGTTGAGAGCGCCTGGGAACCGGCTTGGAGCACCGTCCCGGCAGCGGGTGTGTAGGCAAAACTTCCCGGCACGTTCGCCGTCGCGTTCAATTGAACATTGCTCAGCGCTGTACCGTATGGGATCGCCGCCGGCGTATTCCAGGTTATAGAAGGAGTGGTCTTGTTCGGGGGTGGGGCCGGGGTTGTAGCCGCAGTGATGGTGACCTGTGCAGACGAACCCAGGTTCTGCGATGCCGCGCCTGCCGTCGACGCGGATGAACCAGCCGGAGCGACCTCAACATAGGCGCCCTGCACGGTCAGCGTGCCGGGCGCTTTGCTGGTAAGCACTCCACTGCCCAGCGCCGCTAGAGAGGGGTTAGAAAGCGTCCATTGCGTACTTGAAGTTACATCCTGTGTCGTACCATCGCTCAGATGCACCATGGCATGCAGAGTTACCGCGGCACCCACACTAACTGTTGTGGGAGTTGCCGTGATCGACAGGGAGTCCAGACTCTGGGACAACGGATTACCGCATCCTGCTATCAGAATTAACAAACCACACAGGAGTCCCGAGCACACCTGTGACATGGGGGGGATACGCATGCGTCGCCTCGTCAAGGTCGGAATTTCGAAGCATCGAGGCCTGGGGAACGAGGCCATTTCAAAGGCGCGAACGGTCGTTCGCGTCCTTGAGACACGTTGCGACCGGCGGCGAAAATTGCTGTCTTGTTGTTAGCTAACTATCGCCCGCGGCAGGGGTAGCGGCAATCACACCGAGGGGGCATTACCTGACTTTCGTAACTGATTGATTTTAAATGGCTTGCACGTGAATTTTTTGCTCGAAAACAAGGTATTTTTCGGGCTCTGCTATGTGGATTTTGCGCTACCTTTCTACGGGCGCATCTGTGCGACAGGTGCAGGGCAGAAATCTGACTTGTGGTGGAGGTGCACGACGGAACTGCGCGCAGAGCGCTGAACCAGTGGTCCGCGTCACACAGATGAGTGGTTAAGCTACCCACGTCCCACCCACATCTCCCCGCAAAGAACGCGGGTAGATATGGGGCACCCGGCTCTACTTTCAATGTCGGGATTTCTGACGCACTACACCAGCGCGTGTAAACCTCTATTAGCGGCAGTTCTCCGTCGCACACAGGTTCTGGCTGAAGAACGGTAAGACATGGTTCTGGAAGCGGTCGGCCACGGCGCTGGTATGGGTGCCATGATAGATCTCGAAGCTGTTGGCGATGCCGTAGTTGTCGAGAACGGCATGGAGTTTGCCCGCGTCGATCCGCAAACCGTCCATGTCGCCTACATCCATCGCAATGCCGTGATACTGGCGCAGATTGCCGATATATTGGTCGACGAAGTCCAGCGGTGCGTTGGCGGCCCATTTGGCGATCACATCCGGCTGGGGCACGCCATCCTTGGTCGGCAGGTCAAGATAGAGCGGCGGATTCTTCGGATCGGGCGACCAGGCGGCAGCGGAGGCAAGCTGAGCGCGAAGCATGAACGGCAGGCTGGCCGAATCTGCCGGCGTCTTCACCGCCTCCAGCGCCTTGTCGTTGTCCGGGTTTCCGGGTCCGGTACCCCGCGCCGACAGGCAGCATGGGCTCATGATATACAGGCTGCCGAACACATCAGGATGCTTCATGCCAATGCGGCTGGCGCCATAACCGCCCATGGAATGGCCGACCAGACCGCGGCTCGTGCGGTTGGGAATGGAGCGGTAATGAGCGTCGATATAGGCGACCACATCGTGGGCGATAAATTGTTCAAAGTTGCCCGTGGTGATGGAACTGGAATACATCGAACCGTTGTGCAAGGTCTTGGAGTCGGGCAGCACCACAATCATCTCCTTGGCGCCTTGGGCGAAGGCGCCCTCGATGGTCTGGGGCACATGGATTTCCTGGGACCATTGCTCGGCGCCGATGGAGTAGCCGTGCAGTGCATAGACCACAGGATAGCGGCGGCTCTTGCCAGTGGCATAGCTGGGCGGCAGGAAGACAATGACGTCGCGGTCGACGGCGTCGCCTTCCAGATTGCCTTCCAGTGCGGTGCCGTGAATCTTGATGTGCTCCACCGCTACGGGCTTGGCGCCGGGCACTGGCAGAGGTACCTCTGTCTTGACCTGGGCCACAACCGGGCGGCCGCAAAGCAGAGTAAGTGTCAGCGCTATTGTCAGCACGCCGAAAGTCTTCCGTACCATAGTCAAACCCTCCACGGATTTTTCCCGTTCAATGATAATGCTCATGCGCAGCCCTGCGTCGTCTGAGGTGAACCGTTCGCTGCGGATAACTCTATCGCGTGGCGGCAACTGCTCTCGCCGGCCGAACTCGCCGGTCCGCATGGACTCCGGCACCGTGAGTTCTCGTATCCGCGTTATCTTGCTCGCTCAGTATCGACACGATGATATCGACACGATGATCGGGCCGGAGTCTTGCCATATCCAGCTCTTCAACAAACGCACGCGTTCCTATAACGAGTTACCACTTCGTTACAGCGAGTTCGGTAGCTGCCATCGCGGCGAACCATCCGGCTCGCTCCAAGGTTTAATGCGTACGCGCGCTTTCGTGCAGGATGATGCTCATGTGTTTTGCGCCGAGGACCATCTTGAAACGGAGATTGGACGTTTCTGTCACTTGCTTCGGGCGGTTTACGAAGATTTCGGATTCAGCGAGTTCAAGGTGGCATTCTCGACGCGACCAGATTTACGCACTGGGTCGGATGAAACGTGGAACCGTGCGGAGGCAGCTTTGGCGAATGCTGCCTCGGCGCCTTGCTTGAGTTTTGAAATGCAAGCAGGAGAGGGCGCATTCTACGGCCCAAAGCTGGAGTTTCATCTGACGGATAGTCGCGGGCGGAATTGGCAATGCGGGACGGTGCAGCTTGATTTCTTTCGACCGCAGCGTCTGGATGCTTCATTTGTGAACGATCAGGGGCACCAAGAAACGCCCGTCATGATCCACCACGCGATCCTCGGTAATATGGAGCGGTTTATCGGAATTATTCTTGAGCACTATGAGGGATGGCTCCCCGTATGGTTAGCGCCGGAACAGGTCGTGGTTTCCACAGTCACCAGCTCGGATCTGGCTTATGCCCTGGAGGTAGCGGCTGCATTTAAGGGAACTGGGATTCGTGCCGTGCTCGATGGCCGGACAGAGCGTCTCGGCAAGAAAATCGTCGATGCCAGGGATAAGTGCATTCCCCTGATGGCGGTAGTCGGAGCCCGTGATGCGCTGAACCGAACGATCTCATTGCGGCGAAGGAACGACATGCAGGAGACCCGCACACTGGATGATACTGTTGCTTCCCTGCGAAACGAATGCGCTACGCCGGGTGAGCGACGAAGTCAGAATGATCTCTTAGAGGCTGGCAATTGATGCATGCGCCGGGACGAAGGTAGCGCGGATCGTCCAGACTGGCCAAAGATGGGACCGTCTCTCCTGATTGCGGCCTGCCTAATCTTGGCGATACGCACGGCGAAGCGGCCGGCCTCCTGGGATCCATCCACAGGCAGCACGGAACTCGACGCCGGGATCGGGGTATAGCCTCAAGTAGGCCGGAGGGCTTCAATGGACCGGCGATGATCCACAATCATTGGATGTTGCCTTGGAGAGGGCGAAGACAGATCGGCCTTGTTACCGGCCGGAGGGTCCTCCTCTAAAAACCCCCACGTTGCGGAGCTCCATCAATGTTGTCCTCTTCTCTACGAGATTTTGAGACGGGTGAAGACAGGAATCTTCAACCCATCGAGAAGCAAGGCGAAGACGGCCGCCGCTGCAAATTCATAAGCCAGTACTGACAGCGGTAAACGCGCCATCGCGATCCCGCGCCAGCTTCAATGGGCAGAGATTCGCTTGTGAGCATCGATTGATCGAGCAGGACAGACCCATCGACAAGGTGCACGTCGGCTGCAACCACTCCGCCGAGCGACAACTTCACTACATCGTCCCGCACCAACTCCGCGGCCGGTACGGTCTTCCAGGCTCCGTCGCGGCGGCCGGAGGCATTCAGGGCGAGACGAGATTTCAAGGCAGCGAGGGTGGCTTGGGCGCGACCTTTCTGAAAATAGGCCAGAGCTACGTTGAAGACCAGCAGGCCCGCAATCACCGCAGCCTCGAGATCTTTATGCAGCACCACCTGAAGCACAACGGCGGCTTCGAGCAACCAGGGAACAGGCGCCCAGAACTTGGTCAACGCATTGCGCAGCGGATGAGCAGACGTGTCCGGCATTGCATTGGGTCCGTCCTTTGCAAGACGGCTCTTTGCTCATCGCTCGTGAGTCCATTTGGAGCGGTATCTTGAGTGGGTGCCGTTGGCGGATTGGCTGGTGCAACTGCGACAGCTTGATCTGGGCTCATGATTCTTCCACGCGGAGTTCTGTATCCACTATCGGGACTTCTCGACATTTACTGCGGCCACTGCAACCGTCGCGACCGGTTCAACCGAGCGGAGAAGAAGGAGGGGGCATTGCACGAGTCTGACAACCTTCTCAGCGATCGACCCGAAGACCAGCGGACGCCATCCAGAGATGCCGTGGGTCGAAATCACTACCATGTCAATATGCTCACTTTCGATCACCGTCATGATGTTGCCAACCACATCATTTCCAATTTCGACATTGGATCTTGCCGCCACTCCCTTGGAAACCAGGGCGCCAATATACTTGGCCAACTTTTGCTCAGCCCGGCCCCTTGACTCTTGCAGGTATGTCATTTCAAAAGGAAGTGGGGTTTCAGGGAAGGCATCAACTCCAGTGGCCATTGGAATCATCGGAACAACATGCAGAAGGTGGAGTTCAGCACGAAAGTGCTGAGCAAGGTCTGTTGCCATCGCTAATGCAGCATCCGAGGATGGGCTGAAATCCATCGGCAAAAGAATTTTCGTGGGGATGGAACGGGAAGCCGGTGCTTGGGGCATGATGATCTCCTCGCCAAACCACGGATTGGCTCAATGTCATTTTCGCCTTCCGGTAAAGGGAATACTGTGCTCTTTTAGACATATTGATGCCGGCCACTCCGCGACGACAGTTTCGGCTTCGTGGCCGCTCATCAGGAGGTCATTCCCGGCGAACGATTACCCGTGTGCGGCGTTTTGGGGCGGAAGGATTCTTCAACGTTCCTACACACTTAAAGTATTTCATAGATCGAATTTGTTATNNCGCGTGGGGCGGGGCCACATCGTCTCAGCGCCTTAGGATGTAAGGTTACAATAACGTCAACCTAATATCCTAAGGCGTTTCGCCCGGAACATCTTACATTACTTATTCCGCCATTGGAGACTCTTGATTATGCTTAGAAGTAAAGGTGTGAAAAGTGACGAGGCCATCGAACCCGTGTGATGTCGCAAGCACAACCCAGTCACTCTTCGAAATGATTGGGAATACCCCCCTATTGGCAATTACGTTTTCACATAGGAAGTCCGTCCGTACCATTTACGCTAAGGCGGAGCATCTAAACCTTACGGGCTCGATCAAAGACAGAATGGCGCTCCATATCTTGCTTCGGGCGTATCGAGCGGGTCGTCTGCGTCCCGGAGACACCATCATGGAGGCTACAAGCGGAAACACTGGCATAGCGTTTGCGGCCATTGGCAAAGCCATGGGACACGCTGTCGTTATCTACATGCCGGACTGGATGAGCCTGGAACGCGTAAAGCTCATCGAAAGCTATGGGGCAAAGGTGATCCCCGTTAGCCGTGAAGCCGGCGGTTTCCTTGGTAGCATCCGAATGACGCAGCATCAGGCAGATTGCAGGAAAGACGTGTATTTGCCGCAGCAGTTTGCCAATTACTCGAATTGTGAGGCGCACGCTTTAACGACCGGCCCGGAAATACTCGAACAGCTGAGGCTACAGGGATTAAAGCCAGCAGCGTTCGTTGCTGGCGTCGGAACGGGAGGCACGATCATGGGCATTTCCCAGAGCCTTAGAAGGCATTTCCCTCACATAAAGACATTCCCGGTCGAGCCCGCCGAGTCACCAACCCTGTCAACCGGTCACAAAGTCGGCACCCATCGAATTCAGGGTATCTCCGATGAATTCATTCCACAGATTCTCAAGCTCGAATCACTTGATGAGATCCTGTCAGTCTCCGACGGAGATTCGATCCTGATGGCTCAGAAGTTAGCTTCCAGTCTCGGCCTTGGAGTTGGTATTTCATCTGGCTGCAATTTTCTTGCAGCGGTGATGGCCCAGGATCGGCTCCCGCAAGACTCGGTGGTTGTCACAATTTTCTGTGACGATAACAAGAAATATCTGAGCACCGACCTGTTCAGAAAAGAGCTCATTCGCGACACATATTTGAGTTCCGATATTGAACTACTGGACTTCCGTGTCATCGGTCGGCTCGGCGCAGTTCAAGTTCACAATCGATTCATCGCTTGACGTTGTTTTTCTAGTCGGTGCTCTGGGCTCCCCCTTGGTCAGTCACGAACGCGCGATTTAGAAGACGGAAAAATACCCACCACCAGCGCTGTGTCCTCAAACATTAGCCTGCTTCCGCATCTCAGATGGCGTAGTCCAGGGCTAGTATCCTGCTTGCGTTCAGCTAAGTTCGCGCCGAAAAAATCAGTTCTCATCTCCCAAACCGGTGGTAATCGTAATCCTTACATCACTGCCGATGCGGGGCGCCAAGGACCTTCGCGGAATAAATGGACCGCACTCCGCAGCGGTGTACAGCGCACACGCAATGCAACGCTGCAAGCTCACAGCCCACGTATCGACGAAGTTAAACCGCTCTCACCTGATCACCGGGGAGCGAGCCTTGATCCTGCCTTGCCTGGGCCGGACCGAGGAAGACATCCAGGCGACGGGCAAGCAGTTCCTCACCGTCGAGGACTCGATGGCATTATCAATCCTTCGCAAGGCTTCCTGCGGCCTGCTTCGCCTCACCTGATGAGCGATGTGGCGATCCTTGCAAATCTGGCGCATGTCACCCTGGGGTCTCGCACGGCTACCAGATGGCTTGGCTTTGCGGCGGATTACAACTTGATCCGGGATGCAATCTCCAAAGTGATTCCCGGATTCGAGAACTTTAACGCGCGGCTTGGCAGTGAGAAATTCTTCTATCTGCCCAACGCCGCGAAGCAGCGCATCTTCAAAACGAGCTCCGGCAAGGCAAAGCTAACGGTTTGCCCCATTCCGAAGCATGACCTGTGCAGCCTGACGAACTTCTTTTAACGACCATCCGCAGCCACGATCAGTTCAACTCCACCGTTTATGGACTGAATGACCGCTATCGGGGTGTCTTTGACGGGTGCCGGATTCTCTTTCTCAACCCGCTTGACATGGAGGCAAGACATCTCCGCGCCGGTCAGATAGTGGACATATACAGTCACTTCGAAGGAGAGCTCCGTAAGGCGCCCCGCTTTGCCATCGTTCCGTATGCGATCGCCCGCCGAAGCGCCGCCGCGTGCTACCCCGAGACCAATGTTCTGGTACCCATCCGCAGCGTTGCCGCCAAAAGCAATCAGCCTGCCTCTAAATGCATTCGCATCACGCTGACTCCGGCAGATCCCGGCGAGGCACTGAATTTTTCCGAGAAAGATCCTCGAGCACAACCTGAACCGCGCTGTGCCGCGTGTTCCGTGATTGCTGAGGGAATGCGGAGCGAATACTCAAGTTAACGCCGAAGAAGCAAGCAACCCGCCTGATCGAGAGGACCATGAGACGGACGGGGACAAGTCTTCGCAGACGGATGTGTTTCCGTTAGGGCCATTCCCGTCTGTTCCGCTTTTACCCCATGGCAAGCATCACACCAGAGCGATTCTTTCGCTGTGTCGGATTGCTCAGTCGCCAGCGAAGTTCCTTATGCTCTCTGGAGGCGCTTCAAAGTCCGTGAGCGAGCCCGTAGGCAGAATCATCCGCAGCGAGTTGAGGATGGACAAGAGGTCGATCACCTCTTGAGCGATAGCTCCCTGAATGGGGGTAATCAGGCCGAAGGAGGCGGCGGCCATACCGATAAGGCTCAGCCCCATGCCACCCACCGCAGAGACCAGCGCAATTCCACGCATCCTGCGACCGATGTGCATCAACTGGTCCACGCTGACGAGTGACGACTGAAGGATCACTGCACCGGCTGCTTCGGACGTGATGTCACTGTTGACGCCTAACGCGATACCAGCCGTGGCAGCCATCATCGCCGGTGCGTCGTTGATCCCGTCGCCGATGTAGAGCGTTCTTCCTTGCAACGTCGTCTCGCGCACAAGCTCGACCTTTTCTTCGGGGCTCTTGCCGCCGTAGGCTTCCGTAATGCCCATACGGGCGGCGAAAAGAGCGACCTCGGCCGGCCGGTCTCCGGAGAGCAGGATGACCTTGGAGATGGAGTGCTTCGAGTCGAGATGACTGAGAAAGGACTTGCTCTCCCAACGGGGTTCATCCTGAAAGTGGATGACTCCAGCCAGTTTGCCATCGAGGAGGAAGACGCACTCCAGGCCAGGCGAGACGGGCGCCATCGCGGATAAGTTTTCGGGAGAGAGCTTGCCCCGCCCCGTTACCGTGACCTGTCGACCTGCAACGAGGCCGGTGAGCCCCGCTCCGGGCGCTTCCGAGACGTTCTCTACGCTGAGAAGCTCCAGAGTTTCCTTCTCCGCGGCAGCGAGGACGGCGCTTGCAAGAGGATGTTTCGAGTAGCGCTCAAGGCTTGCCACGTACTTCAGCGCAGTCTCGCGTGTCGTCCCGCCGAAGCATTCGATGGAGGTGACAGTTGGCCTGCCATAGGTCAGCGTGCCTGTCTTGTCGACGATCAGTGTATGGCAGGTATCCATCTTTTCGAGGATGGACGGGTCTTTGATGATGATTCCCAGCTTGGCTCCAACAGAGATCGCACCGATGATCGCTACCGGGATCGAGATCAGCAGCGGACACGGCGTTGCGATGACCAGTACGGCTAGAAACCGTTCCGACTGGCCGCTGAAGTACCAGCTTGCCAACGCGATGGCAATTGCCATCGGCGTATACCAGGAGCCGAGCCTGTCGCCGAGCCGCTGTATTTGTGGCCGGTTCTCCTCCGAAGCGTGGAGCACCTCCACGATCTTCGCGTAGCGGGAGTCGCTCGCGATCTTCGTTGCCCGGATCGTCAGCGCCACGTTGCCGTTGATGGAGCCGGAGAGCACATTCGTACCCGGTGCCTTTGCGATCAGGAACGGCTCGCCGGTGAGATACGACTCATCCATACTGCCTTGACCGCTGACGACGAGCCCATCGACAGGGCAGATCTCATGGGGATAGATGAGGAGTTCGTCGCCTACGACAATCGTGTCGATGGATACGTCCGCCACGGCAGCACCGGCTCTATGTGCTGTCTGCGGCATTCGCTTTGCCAGGGCATTCAGTACAGAGGAGGCGCGTCGAGTGGCAAAGCCCTCCAGCGCCTGACCGCCGGAGAGCATCAAGACCACGATAGCCGCCACCCAGTACTGCCCCAGTACCAGAGAGGTCACAATCGAGAGCAGCGCGAGAATATCGACGCTGAAGTTGCCCTTGAATACTTGTTGGACGAGAGAGATGAGCAATGGAACGCTTGCCCCTGCGATGGCGGCCAGCAGGACGATATTCAGGATGTGCTGATCCTGCAGCAGTAGCTTCACCATGATCGCCGCAATCATCCCAGCGGCGATGAAGCTGGCTGTCGAAATGTGCGCGACAGGACTGCCAAGCCACTTCATGATCGCGTTGGGTTCTTTCACTACACACTCCCGTGGGCCAGCTTACAGCCCTTTCGCCGCGAAGGATGTGCTCTGTGACACGGCAAATAAACCTGCATCATGCCTATACTCGGGTGGCGTGGGCGACTCAAACCTATCTTCGAGCACAAGTCCTAAGCCCACCTCGCCGATAACTCTCTTGTTCCTGGCCGTTGGATTGATCGCTGCACTCGTGCTGGCCTGGCTCGGAAGAGTCATCGTAATGCTTCTGTTTGCGGCGATTGTGGTCGCGGTTCTGATGACCGCAGTGGTCGATTGGCTAGGTGCAAGATTCAGGCTGGGGCGGAGGATGGCCTTTGCGCTGATTCTGTTTGTGGCAGTCTGTCTCCTCGGCTTGACCGTCTGGCTCCGCGGCCCCAGCATCATCGGCCAATTCGCCAACCTTCAAACGGACCTCCCCCAGGCGGCACATCAACTCGTGGCGAGGATCAATGGTTACGCATGGGGACGCTGGTTGCTTGCCCAGTGGTCCGGCTACTCCCAACTTTCGAGCAGTGTTAGCTCCGCCTTGACTCGTATCGGAGGCATCGTTCTGAGCACCGCGACGGTGCTCTCGGGACTGGTGCTCGTCGGCTTTCTTGGTCTCTATCTGGCGGCGGAGCCAGAGGTGTACTTCGCTTACGTTCAACGGGCCACGCCCTCCGCATACAGGACCACGCTCAACGCCTGCGCCGCCGTTGCGGTACGAAACCTGCGCTGGTGGGTTCTCTCCCAAATGCTGTCGATGACCGCTGTTGGAGTCATCGTGGCGGGTGGGCTGTGGACGCTCGGCGTGCCGCTTGCCGGTACGCTCGGTGTGATCGCGGCCCTGCTTACTTTCATTCCGAACATTGGCCCCATCCTGTCGCTTGTGCCCGCTGTGCTGTTGGCCGTTGCCATCAGTCCGATGAAAGGCCTTCTGACAGTGCTGCTCTTTCTGGCGGTGCATTTTCTGGAAGGCAACGTTATCACTCCATTGCTGGAACGCAGGATCGTCCGTCTGCCTCCGGCGCTCACGATGACGGCTCAGCTCTTGTTGGCCGTGGTCGCCGGACCGCTCGGCCTGGCCCTCGCTGCGCCCTTGGCAGCGGCAGCCCTCGGCGTCTTCGATGCACTCGTCCCAATCGAAGCCGTCCATAAAGTTGAGAGCTGCAAAGCAGGTTAGGAGGTAAGTTGCAGAGCCGTCGCGACTTTCTATTTCGTGGTGCCGCTGCTGCTGCGCACACTACCGGATGTGCCGCGAGCAGCATCGGAGAGTACGAACGAGCGGAGTCCGAACATCGCCGCAGGATGGCCGTTAACCCTGCATTTGTTGATTTCATCAGGTTTGCCACGCTTGCGCGGACACAACACGGAGCCGTGGCGTTTTACTCCCCACGACTCAGGAGTTCGTATCCGGCCCGACCTGTCGCGTCGCACAACTGTCGTTGAACCCAGACGATCATCATCTTTTTGTCAGCCTGGGATGCGCTGCCGAGAACTTTCTCATCGCCTCCGCCGCGACTGGACGACCGGAGGCCATCCAGTTCAACAATGGTTCCGAAGAGTGCATCGACTGCCACTGTGCCATAAAACCACTGATTCTATTGGG
>PLZN01000218.1 GCA_003152195.1 Acidobacteriaceae bacterium | reverse complement strand
CTCCGAACAGCGTATTTGACGAAACCATCGACACGTTGCGACCTATGGCGGCGATCCGTTCTTATTGGGGCTTGCGGGAGGGAATTGTTTCTATGCGCCCCCAACAGGGCCGCTAGGTATTCTCAATGTTTTTCGGTGGATGTAGATTTTAAGGGCGTTGCCTGCCGCCCCTCATAAGAAGGCTCGGTATCCTTGATCATCTGCGACGCAGTGTGTGCCGACACCCAGCCCTCTTGCAGCGCGTGCTCAATGGCGCTTTTTTCAGCGGTGCCCAATCGTTTGCGCGCTAGCTGCAACTCCTCGGAAAAACGGTCCTGATTTCCTTCGAGAGTGGAGTCCACGGCTCTATTCGCATCGTCCATCCGCCCGTCGAGTTCATGGCGAAGTTGCGCTTGCACCGCACGCGAAACCTGGTGTTTGTTGGCCATGCTCTCCAACTCGGAGAGCGCCGATGTGACGGCGGCCTGACGGACACGCGCCCGCGAATAATCGTCTTCATTATTCTTGCCAATACCAAGCAGGCGTATCAGCGGCTTCATCGTGATGCCTTGGACAACGATGGTAAAGGCCACCACTCCGAAGGTCATGGTGAGCAACTGGTCTCGGTATGGAAAGTCGCGCGGGATACTCAGAACCAACGCCAGAGACAGAGCCCCACGCATGCCTCCCCTCACCATAACGTGCTGCCATCGAAAAGGAATTTTTGCTGAGAAGAGATTACTTATGGGAACGATGCCGTATACCGTCAGGGCCCTGCCTACGAGTACTGCAGCTATAGTCACTAGAGTGGCGTGCCAGATGTGAATCAAATCGCCGATGCGCACCTGAAGCCCGATGAGCAAAAACAAAATAGAATTGATCAAAAACGCCGCATATTCCCAGAAAGACCACAGTGCCACCCGGGTCCTCCAGCTCATCCCTGTGTGCACGCCCACATTGCCGATCATCAAACCCGCAGCGACGGTAGCGATCACGCCCGAGAGATGCAGGAACTGCGCAAGCAGGTAGGAACCGTAGGCAAGTATAGTCGTTAGAGTGATCTCGATTTCAGGATCGTCGATTTGCTGGGTGACCTTGCTGAAAATGTAGCCAAGTACCGCCCCCACCGCGGCTCCCCCGGACACATCCATCACGAAATCGCGAATGCCCGTTATTATGCCCAAACGAGAATTGGCCACTGCGCCGATCAGAATTCCGTAGAACACTACAGCGGTCCCATCGTTGAATAAGCTTTCGCCCTCCACCGTGATTGAAAGTTTCTTGTCGACTGCCATGTCCTTGAATATCGCTAGCACGGAGATGGGGTCCGTGGCCGAGACGATCGCTCCGAAGACCAATGCGATCAGGATTGGAATTCTCAAACTCCAGTAGACCGCAAAACCGGCGATGAGTGTCGCCGTTAGTACGCCGACAGTAGCCAGCAAACAAATCGGCACCAGGCTTTCTCGTAACTGACGGAACCGAATCTTAACGCTGCCTTCGAACAAAAGTGCAGGTAAAAAAATATTCGAGTGGGAATGGTGCGCCATTGACAAAGACCTAGAATTGGCATAGGCTATGACATATGCCAAGACGACTAGTCACAGCCGAAAGACACGTGAAGGTCTTTAAGAATGGGCGAAACCGGGCTGTGCGGATTCCTCGGGAGTTCGAATTCCCCGGTGAGGACGCCGTCATGCGCAAGGAGGGAGACCGGCTGATCATCGAACCTGCACCGCCCAAGTCCCTGTTGTCCGTTCTTGCCACCCTGAGCCGGCTCGATGAGAATTTCGCACCGATTCTGGATGAGCCTCCTGATCGGGTCGATCTATGACGGGCTATCTGCTTGATACCAACGTGGTCTCGGATCTGGTTCGCAATCCACAGGGCACTGTTGCGCAGCGCATCAGGAAGGTGGGTGAAACAAAAGTTTGCACCAGCATCATTGTGGCCTCAGAGCTCCGCTATGGTGCAGAGAAGAAGGGGTCGCAGCGGCTCACGACACAACTCGAAGTGGTGCTGGGGGCTCTGCAGGTTCTTCCTTTCGATTCGCCCGCAGATGTTACGTACGGCCGGGTTCGAGCACAGCTTGAGCGGGTTCACAAACCGATCGGCGGCAACGACCTGCTCATCGCTGCTCATGCTCTTACGCTTGGTTATACCCTGGTTAGCGACAACACAAGGGAGTTTGCTCAGGTGCGAGGCCTACAACGAGAGAACTGGCTTCGTCCCTCTTAAAGGGAAAATACTCTTCCTATCTAACTCTGTGCGGCCCAAGGGAATGTCAACGCGCCGCGAAGGTCAAGCACTTTGCGAGCCTGCTTGAGTCTGATCGAGGAGGCTCGCGGACGCACGCAATCGGCGATGAGCACTACCAGCTTTATCAATAAGTGACCGCGTAGGATTGTTCGCTAGCGAGGCCCGTGCTACAGTGGACCGCCTCTCCTCACGAAGAAAATACTATGCATATAGCACCTTAAAGGCCCCTGATAAGGGCGAGGTCGGTGGTTCAAGTCCACCCAGG
>PLZN01000313.1:2765-6435 GCA_003152195.1 Acidobacteriaceae bacterium | reverse complement strand
AAACCCGGATCCTGATCGCTGCGCGCGCAAAAAATGATTTCGAAGTCCGGATAGTCCTGCTCAAAGAAGCTTTGCAGATGGGATTCCAGATCCGGCTCGGATCCGTGCAGCGGCTTCAGCAAGCTCACAGGTGGGGCGAACGCGCCCCAGTGCCGCTTGCGCCTGCGGCCGGCCAGACGCACCGCCCCGGCCACCACCAGGAGGGCGTACATAGTGGACGTAACGATGCCGATGATCCCGAGTACGAGCAGAAAACTCATCATGCTTGCAGCCGACCTGAACTCTGCGTGGTTGTCAGATTGCGGGGCTTGGCAAACGAACCTTCGCGTTGCCCTCTTTAGAGTACACTTTGCCCGAAATGGTCTCAAATGAAGCGGACGCCGGACGCTTTAGCGTTTCCGTTCCCGCGTCACCACCGGGACAACCATGGGCCGGCGGAGTGCAACCAGTGCGCCTTCGGTCGCCGGTAGTCCGTGTTGCATCTGGGTAACCATCTCTGTGCGTACGTAATCGACGAAGTCCTGCATCTGGCGATTCATTTCCTCCATGCGCTCCCGCATTTGCAGAATGATGGCGATGCNNGCATCTGCAGGATGATGGCGATGCCGGCGATGTTGACGCCGAGCTCGCGCGCCAGGTTGAGAATGAACTCCAGCCGCTCCAGGTCTTCATCCGTGTACAGACGAGTATTTCCCACCGTGCGCGAGGGCTGCAGCAGCCCTTCCCGCTCGTAAAGCCGCAGCGTCTGCGGGTGGATCTCGTACATCTCGGCAACCGCCGAGATCATGTACGCACCTTTGGATTTACGCTTCGTAGGCATATCGTTCTCGTTTTCCCGGCAGCTCACACCCCGGCGAAGGTCGCCTCTCTGGGGTCTTCCGGATTCAATTTGGCAAACTCCCGCAAAATCTCCTTCGATCGCTCGTCACGGAGCTGGGGCACCACCATCTCCACGGTGACAATCTGGTCGCCGCGCGCGCCTTCGTGGGTTGCGGACGGAACCCCCTTGCCGCGCATGCGCAGCTTCTGCCCGCTCTGTGTGCCCGGCGGGATCTTCAATTGGGCGCGGCCGTCGATGGTTGGCACTTCAATCTTGGCGCCGAGAGCCGCTTCCGGCACGGTTACCGGGATGACGATCTGAATATCGTCCCCGGCCCGCGTGAATACGGGATGGCTATCAATTTTGATGATGAGGTAGAGATCGCCCGCGGCTCCGCCGTTGACGCCGGCATTGCCTTTGCCCGCCAGCCGTATCCGCTGGCCGTCGCGGGTCCCGGCCTTGATGCGGACCTCGACCGTCTCGGTGCGGGACACCGTTCCCTCGCCCCCGCAGGTCGCGCATTCATTCTCCAGCTTGCCCGTGCCGCCGCAGCGTGGACACTGGATCTTGAACTTCATGCGTCCGCCCATCTGGGTGACTTGTCCGGCTCCCTGGCATTCCGGGCACGTACCTCCGCCGCCAGCGGGGGTTTTTCCTTTGCAGGTGGGGCAGATCTCCTGCCGAACCACCTGGAGCCGCGCAATGCCGCCCCGGATGGCCGTCCAGAAATCTACAGTGATCTGGTATTCGAGATCGGTTCCCGCCTGCGGCCCTTGATTCCTTTGTCCCTGGGAAAACACGCCGGAGAAGATGTCCCGGAAGCTGCCCCAGCTTGAGCCTGGAGCCGAGCCCGGCCCGCCCCCTCCGCCGCCGGCGTCGCCAGGATGGCCAGCCGCATAGTCAGAGAAGTCGAAGCCCCCAAAGTCGATGGGGACCCCACGCCCCCCGCTTGGCTGCCTTCCCGAGTTTCCTGCCTGTCCCGCTCCGGAAAAGGGGCCGTAGCCTCCGCGCGCCGCGGCTTCCGCGGCGGCAGGGTCGATTTGATCGGAGTAGTACCCCAACTGGTCGTATATCTTCCGCTTTTTTTCGTCGCTCAAGACATCGTTGGCTTCGGAGATTTCCTTGAACCGCTCTTCCGCCTTTTTATCCCCAGGATTTACATCAGGATGGTGTTTGCGGGCAAGCTTGCGGAAGGCCTTGCGAATCTCGTCCGCCGTTGCCGTCTTCTTGATCCCCAGAAGGGAGTAATAATCTTTGGTCGGTGTGGTCGCCATAGTCGGTCTGGTCAGTTCAATCCAAAGGCCCCATGAAACGGGTCAACCTTCTCTTTTAAAGCGTTCCGGGTCGCCGTAGGGCGACCCGGGCTTACGTTAGTTCCACCACAACCGGGCTTCCACCGGCTCAATCCGCCAGAAGAGGTCGGGCTCCACCTTGGTCATCTGCGCGGCGAAGCTCTCGGCTTCTTCGCGAGTATTGAACATGACCTGGTTGTAGATCTGTCCCGCTCGGAGCTGTTCATATTTCCACATCGTCTCAGTCATTTTGCCCTGCCTTCCGCTTTGCTTCTGTTGCTCAACTTCGTGGTTCTTATTTGAAAAGCACGGGGCGCTCCCGCGGATGAGCGCCCCGTGCTACGTCGACTGAGATCGGCAACGAAACGTCCGTTGCGTTTCCTGTGGCCTTACTTCTTGTCCGCGACGTCCACGTACTCAGCGTCGATCACGCCTTCGTCCTTCTTTTCCCCAGCATCCCCGGTTGTACCCGATGCCGCTGCGGCGCCGTCCGTCGGAGCCGAAGCGTTCGCCTTGTACATGGCCTCGGCCAGCTTGTGTGAAGCCGCGGTTACTTTCTCCCGCGCGGCATTTAGCTCAGCCGCACTCGGGGAGCCCTGCAGCGTAGTCCGGGCCTCCGTCAGTGCCGCCTCAACGTCGCTCTTCTCGCTGCCGGAAACCTTGTCGCCGTTGTCCTTCAGCATTTTTTCGACGTTGTACACCATGTTGTCGAGCGAGTTCCGCGCCTCCACCTCTTCGCGCTTTGCCTGGTCCTCGGTGGCGTGCGCATCGGCTTCTTTCGCCATCCGGTCGACCTCTTCCTTGCTCAGCCCCGAAGAGGAAGTGATCGTGATCTTCTGATCCTTGCCCGTGGCGTTATCCTTCGCCGTTACGTTCAGGATGCCGTTGGCATCGATGTCGAAGGTCACTTCAACCTGTGGGATCCCGCGCGGAGCCGGAGGAATGCCACTCAGCTTGAATTTGCCCAGTGTCCGGTTCTGTGCCGCCATCGGGCGCTCGCCCTGCAGCACATGCACCTCTACTTCCGTCTGGCTGTCGGCCGCAGTCGAAAACGTCTCCGTTTTCTTGGTTGGGATCGTCGTATTGCGCCCGATCATCTTGGTCGCCACCCCGCCCAAAGTTTCAATGGCCAGGGTCAGCGGCGTGACATCAAGCAGCAACAGGTCAGTCACTTCTCCCGCCAGTACGCCTGCCTGGACCGCGGCTCCGATTGCCACCACTTCGTCTGGGTTCACGCCCTTGTGGGGTTCTTTGCCGAAGAGCTCTTTTACCAATTGCTGGATCCGCGGCATGCGCGTCTGTCCACCCACCAGCACCACTTCGTCGATCTTGTTCTTGTCTATCTGGGCATCGGCCAGAGCCTTCTTGCAGGGCTCGATCGAGCGCTGCAACAGGTCTTCTACCAGCTGCTCGAGCTTGGCCCGCGTCAGCTTCTTGACCAGATGCTTCGGTCCGGTGGCGTCCGCTGTGATGAAGGGCAGGTTGATCTCGGTCTCGACGGTTGTTGAGAGCTCGATCTTGGCTTTCTCCGCCGCATCCTTCAGGCGCTGCAGGGCCA
>PLZN01000313.1:0-2718 GCA_003152195.1 Acidobacteriaceae bacterium | reverse complement strand
GAAACATCGAAGGTTCCGCCGCCGAAGTCATAGACGATGATCGTTTCGTCCTTCTTCTTATCAAGCCCATACGCCAAAGCCGCCGCGGTCGGCTCGTTCACAATCCGCTTCACATCGAGACCGGCGATCTTGCCGGCGTCTTTGGTCGCCTGGCGCTGNNTTGTAGGGAACCATCTTCATTTCATCGTTCACTTCGTTGGCACGGCGGCCCATGAAGCGCTTGATCGAATAAATTGTGTTTTCCGGGTTGGTGATCGCCTGGCGCTTCGCTACCTGGCCTACCAGCCGCTCCCCGCTCTTGGTAAAGCCGACGACCGACGGAGTTGTCCGTCCGCCCTCTTCGTTGGGGATGACCTTGGGCTCGCCGCCTTCCATCACAGCCACCACCGAGTTCGTGGTGCCTAAATCAATGCCGATTATCTTTGCCATCGCTTCGCTGCTCCTGCACGCACCCTGCTCATATGTGCGAGATCCGTTGGACTAGATTCGCACTTGAGTCAATTGCTGTCAAGGTATCTGATGCTTGGGCTCACCAAATGGATTCACCCTTCGGTCTTTTTCGCCGTCGCCCAGCCGAGTGATCTCTATCTGATGAACAGATAAGGGGTTAAAGCACATTTTCGGCTGTCGGGGAGAAGACGACCGCAGGTCCCTCCCTACGCTACCCCGATTTCCTGTTGAATTTAGTGGGTTCCACACACGAGCTTCATGCGGCTTTCTTCACGGAAAGCCGCACACGCGGCCATTGGTGGTGCCGCGCAGCAGGAAATCCGGGTCCGCTCCGGTCGGGATGACAAGGTTAGATGTGTGGCAAGCCACAAGGTCCTGAACCAGGTACGATTTGTCATCCCGACCGGAGCGCAGCGCACAAGGGACCTGCGGTTCCACTTTAGGCCGCCAAAGAGCTCAACTCCCAAGATGCTTTAAACGCCAAGTAGGCGCAGCGCCGTGGAGGCTCTATCGAGCTCGGCCGGTTGCTTGGCAAAGCAGAAGCGGAGGACATTTTCTCCCCGGCCGGGACCGTAAAACGCGGAGCCGGCGACGGCGCCCACGCCGGTGGCGCGGAGCAGGGTGCGCGCCTTTATGCTGGCGGTTTCTCCATCGATTTTGCTTGCATCGGCCAGCACATAGTAGGCGCCGGCGGGTACAGCAGGGAGGAGTCCGGCGGCGGTGAGGGCATCGCAGAGCTGGTCCCGCTTCTGCTGATATTCGGTTGCGAGCCCATGATAAAAGCTATCCGGCAGAGCGCGCAGGCCGGCTGCCGCCGCATGCTGGAAGGGGGAAGGGCTGCAGACGTAGCCAAGATCGTGGAAGTAGCCGATCGCAGGAATCCATTTGCTGCTGGCGGTGAGGTAGCCGACGCGCCAGCCGGTCATGCTGAAGGTCTTGGAGAACCCAGAAATCGTGATCGTGCGTTCCGCCATTCCCGGGATCGTCGCCGGGCTGACGTGGGGGTGACCCTGGTAGAGAAAATACTCGTAGATCTCGTCGGTGATCACAAACAGGTCATGCTCGATGGCAAGGGCAGCGATCTCTTCGAGTTCGGCCCTTGTCAATACCTTGCCGCAGGGGTTACCGGGTGTATTGATAACCAGCCCGCGGGTGCGCGGCGTGATGGACGCGCGCAGACGGTCAAAGTCGATCTCCCAGGTTGCATCGGCCAGCGGCACCAGGACCGGCTCGACGCGCATGGAAAGCAGGGTGCTGTGGTGATAGCCATAAAACGGCTCAAAAAGAATGACCTGGTCGCCGGGGTCGAACAGCGCCAGGCAGGCGGAGGACATGGCTCCGGTGGCTCCCGAAGTGACCAGGATCTCCGTATCAGGATTGGCTATCAGGCCGTTGTAATGTTCGAATTTTTCGGCGATTGCCTGGCGCAGCACGGCGATACCGTCCAGACGGGTGTAAATGTTGTACCCATCCTGAATGGCTCGGATTGCGGCTTCCAGCACTGGAGCGGGAAGCGGGGTATCGCACACCCCTTGGGCCAGGTTCACGCCCCCGATGGCGTCGCACTCCACCGTCATGGAGCGAATTTCCGACTGGATGATGTGAGGAGCGGTTTCGCTCAGGCGCAGATTTCTTTCCGTGGCGGCAGGCATGAAAGCATGTCTACCACGACCGGCCTGAGGCGCACAAATCATCATTTCCAGAGCCGCGCCAAGGCCCGTGAATAACCCGTTGCGACGCGCGCTCTACAACGATAGTTACTGGTCTAAGCAGCTTCGCTGGCCCACTTGGGAGGAAGATGAGAGTAATTTTTCTTACTTTAAGCCGGCACGGCGGGATAACTTTTGCGGTATAGCTGGGTTTAGACATATGACGGACGATGTGTTTAACCGTCTATGGAGTATGTCCTGGCGATGAAAAAGGCGTCATCCTTGGGCAAGGGGGTTCAGAGGAAAATGCTTGAAATCAGGAAAAATCGCTTGCAATGGTTGCTGCCGGGAGCGCTGAGCGCAGGCCTCGTGCTGGCGCCGGTGGCATTGGTCGCGAACGCACAGCAGAGCGGGACTGCTGGGCAACAAACAAACGCCCCGACGCCGGGCAGTCAGGGTGACTGGGGGCAGGCCGGGCCGCCACCGGATGCGCAGAATGGGCAGATCCCCCCGCCAGACGCAAATCAGGCGCAGGATCCGAACCAAGGACCTAGCCAGTATCCAAACCAGGGACCGAGCCAGTATCCAAACCAGGGACCGAGCCAGTATCCAAACCAGG
>PLZN01000450.1 GCA_003152195.1 Acidobacteriaceae bacterium | reverse complement strand
TTCCTGCCGTGCCAAACACCAACCGCGGCTTAATCGAGAACTTGTCTCTTCTCATAGAGCCGCACACCCAACGCTGAGGGGCGCAGTGCAGTAGGAAATCCGGGGGTCATTGAACCCGTTTGCTGGGTTCAAGGGTGGGATATGCAACGGTGTGCATTGAGCACTGTTCTTGCGCAATCTGGATGGACTATATTGTCCACGTGCCGAATCGGGCCGGACACACTGCCGCGATGACAAAAGCCGCCTGGGATGAGCCACATAAATCGATACGCGGCTAGCAAGGGTTAGGAGGGTGGGATGAGAATCTCCGACAAGATCGAACTCGTGCTGAAGAGCAAAGCCCAAAACAGGGTTCTGTCGATAGCAGCCGATCAGACGGTCTACGAAGCGCTCGAGAAGATGGCCGAGCACGATGTGGGTGCCTTGCTGGTCCTTTCGATCCACCGACTGGTCGGAATCCTATCGGAGCGTGACTACGCGCGCAAAGGAATCCTGATCGGCCAGTCTTCCAGAGAAACCCAGGTCCACCAGATCATGACCAGCCCGGTTTTTTTCGTAAGTCCCCAACACACTGTGGATGAATGCATGACCATTATGACCCAACACCATTTTCGCCATCTCCCGGTGCTGCTGGATGAGGCTGTGGTGGGTGTAATCTCGATTGGCGACCTGGTGAAATGGGTGATCTCGGGCCAGGCGCAAACCATTCAGGAACTGGAAGGCTACATTACGGGGGCGTATCCAGGGTAGCTCCCGCAATTGCAATCTGAACCTGAGCGGCTCTTTTTCTCTCGCTTGTCCATGAGAGCGCGAAAGCTGGAGGAGCTTGCGCCAGCGCGGCCGGACTACAAGCATCACATCGAGTTTTTGTGAATTCGTCAGGTGCGAGAGCCATTTTCGCGCGGCAATAAGGCGAAAGGATACCAATTGCCGTGCCGCTCCAGGCGGACACGCACAGCCGGGGTCGCCGGCGAGCGGTGGAGTTGCCGCAATAGGTATCCTGTCGCCCTGACGAAGCCTGTCACTCGACCGTAATGCGCTTGGCCGCCATCGTCCCCCGTACTTCCGCACCCTGAACCCCGTTCAAGTCAAACGTTTTGAACGTAAAAGTTCCAGTGTAGGTTTTGCCATCACGAGACACCGTATTGGTCTCGTCCAGCGTAAAGGTTCCGGATGCCGTTCCGTCGCTGGTAGGGGTGAACGTCCACCCGACGTGGTGGAGGCGTACAGTCCGCGTGCCCACCGTCTTCCACACACCAAAACAGATATTTCCTTGAGCCGGCGCCAGATACGCATTTTCGAACTCGGTCCCGTCGCTGTGCCATTGGTCAAGGGTCTCGTTGAACACCGAGCCGCCTGCCGTGTAGACCACGTGCCACAGGCCCACGATGGAATCGTTGGCAGCAGATGCGGACTCGCTGTCGCTTTCAGCCTGCGTCAACATGGGCAGATTGACAGCAGTTCTTGATCCCAATCCCGACAGATTCCCGCAAGCAGCTCGCGCGCTCGCCGCAGTCAATACCAGGCTTGCGACAGCAAGGGTTGTCAAAGCGCTACGAGACAGCCGGCTCCGAAACGCCCCCTGACGTGAAAGCCCTGTCTCAGTCTTCTTCGTGATTCGATTCATTGTTTCTCCTTTCGCAGCTCGCCCCAGCGAGCGACGTGGGCCCGAGTGTGCGGCACTCGCAGCTCTGGAGCAATGCCCACAAGGTGATTTATTTGTCCCCGGGTAATCCCTTCATTTACAGTCACTTATGCAATCTTCTACCCTTCCCCAACAGGCCTACGAAAGCGGATACACGCCTTCCACTGCAGATGCTAAACTCAGTTCTCGCTGCTGCAGTGGGGTGCGAAGTGACGGTTTCGCCTGCCGAGAACGTAATTCGCTTTGGCCTCTTTGAGCTCGATCTCAAAGCCGGGCAGCTTAGCAGGAATGGGACGAAACTCCGGCTGCCGCAGCAACCACTTCAACTCCTGGGTGTGCTCCTCGAACGCCCCGGTGAGGTGCTGACCCGCGAAGAACTCCGGCAACGCCTCTGGTCCTCAGACGTCTTCGTCGACTTTGACCACGGCCTCAACAAATCCGTGCAGAAACTCCGCGATGCGCTCGGTGACTCGGCGGCCTCTCCCCGCTACATCGAAACCATCCCCCCGCGTCGGCTACCGCTTCATTGCTCCGGTGAGAAACGGAACACGGCCGCTCCTAGAGCCCGCAGGTGACATAAAGATCCCGCAGAGGCCGCCAGATCACCCCGCATCTCTGCCGGCTGCCGCGGTGAATGGCAACCAAAAAGCGCGATGGTGGGTCCTTGGCGCGGGCGCCTGCACGTTATTCGCGATCATCGGCATCGCGGTGTATCTTTCCTTTCGCCTGCATCCGGCGGTCATCAAGTACACGCAGCTGACCGATTTCACTGACTCCGCGAGCACTCCCGCCTTATCGCCAGACGGCCATATCCTCGCCTTTATCCGCGGAAACAGCGATTTTATGTCGACCGATCCAATCTACGCCAAGATGCTTCCCGATGGCGAAGCCAGACGCCTGACCAACGATACGCGGCTGAAATACAATCTGGCGTTCTCGCCCGACGGCTCGCAAATCGCCTACTCTGTGATGAAGCCTCCGTCTTTCGCCACCTACACCGTCTCCGTCTTGGGAAGCGACCCTCATCTTCTTCTGGATAATGCCGCGGGACTCACCTGGCTCGACCAACACCAATTGCTCTTCTCCAAAATTCGCTCTGGCCTTCATCTGGGAATCGTTACCCAAACGGTAAACGGCGACAATTATCGCGAACTGTATTTTCCCCCACACGAACGGGGCATGGCGCATTACTCGTACGCTTCCCCCGACCGCGGATCGGCCCTGGTAGTCGAGATGAACGGACAGGGAGAGTGGGCGCTCTGTCAGCTCCTCTCACTCGACCGCCGATCTCCGGCTAGACCAGTAGGGCCGCAGGGAGCGTGCACCTCCGCGGGTTGGTCTCCCGATGGTTCGTGGATGTATTTCATCGCTACGGTCGAAGCGCAGAGCCACCTGTGGCGACAGCGCTTTCCAAACGGGCAGCCGGAGCAAATCACCTTTGGCCCCTCCGAAGAGCAAGGGCTGGCTGTGGAGCCGGATGGCCGGTCTGTCATCACTTCGATTGGCGTGCATCAAAGCGCCATTTGGATTCACGATGCCGACGGGGAACGATCCTTGTCTTCAGAGGGAGAAATAGTCGCCGACTTTTCCCCTCCCTCTTTTGCAACGGACGGTAAGACCCTCTACTATCTTCTGCGCCATCAAGCAACGGGTTCGGGCCCTGAGCTTTGGCGCATGACGGTAGATTCCGGCAAGAGTGAAGCGGTGTTTCCAGGAATTTCCATGTTTGCCTACGACGTATCGCCGGATGGCAAACAAGTCGTCTATTCGACTCGGGCTCGCGACGGAAACTCCCATTTATGGCTAGCGCCTATCGACAGAAGCTCTCCCGCCAAACAGATCGGTCATTCCGGTGAAACGTTGCCGCACTTTGGCCCCCGGGGACAGATCTTGTTTCAACTCGCAGAGGGAAACTTCAATTATCTGGAGCAGATGAATCAGGACGGCTCCGGGCGTTCGAAGGTCGTCCCCTACCCGATCATTGAAATTCAAGGCATCTCGCCCGGCCGAAAATGGCTGATGGCGATGGTTCCTTATCCAGACGGCAAGCGCGTGGCGCCTATGCCGATGGCGATTCCGCTCGAGGGTGGACCTTCGCGGAGCATGTGCGCAGGTTACTGCGTTCCCACATGGTCGTCGAGTGGAAAGTTCCTTTTCCTAGCGGTGGAAGCGTCGTCGCAGACAAGTCCGGGGCGAAGCCTGGCCATTCCGGTTGGCCCCGCGGAAAGCCTGCCTGAGTTTCCCCCGGGAGGAATCAAGCCGGAGGCAGAACCGAGCGAAGTGCCAGGTTCCCAATCGGTTAACCGCGCCGAGCTTGTGCCCGGCGAGGACCTCTCCCATTTTGCCTACGTGAAGACCACGGCGCACCGCAATCTGTATCGAATTTCGCTACCCTGAGAAAGCCGTGAAAACTTCCCCACTTCTTCCTCGCCCGGCATCAATGCTTCGATGCCCTTCGCGTTGTTGGCTCAGACGCCAAGTGTAATCGCGTCAACCCGCCGAACCCGAATCTTCACCTCGACGCGAGAGCCGAGACGGTTGATCCAGCTTTTCACTTTTCATCGCAACCTCTCCTTCAGGTTTTGCAAACGGTCCTTTACCATGTCGATCTCGCGCTGCGGCGTCTTGATACCCTGCGTCGATTTCTTGTGGAACGCATGAACCTCCACCCAACACCTTTCCCATAGACAAAGGAATGGAGCGTCCGTTGAGGTGGGGTTGCGGCTGACTGACAAAGCCCCACTCACGCTCGGTGCCTAGATTAAGCGGCCATTGCACCGCCTGCATAACGCTTGGCACGTCGTCGCTTCCACCTGCCTCCAGCAGCAGGACAGTCACGTCGGCATTTTCCGCCAAGCGGAGCGCCACCACCGAACCGGATGAGCCCGAGCCGCAGACGATGAAATCGTAGTCAGCTTTGAGATCTAGCGTCAGCTTTTCTTGATTTGCGCGTACCCTCTCAGAGAAAGCTGCCGTTCGAATATCCGATCCGGATTGCATTTGAGCGTTGCGCGCTGCCATGCCCCCCATGTTACCCGAGAGCGACATCTGAACTTTTGGATAACATTATTTGCAATTTTTTCGGGCGAGAACGGAGGATGGGCGTCTGTCTCAGTAGAAGGGCAACATGGAGTCGACCGAGGGCTGCAGCTTGGCGTTGTCGTTTATGGAGGATGCTCGGCCGGCGGTCGATCTTGCGGCCATGGTCGATGCCTACTCGACGCTTCTGTTCCGTATCGCCTACTCGGTGCTGCGAAGCAGGACGGAAGCCGAAGACGTGGTGCAGGATGTTTTCCTTCGCGTGCTGGAGCATCGTCTTTCGCTTTCGACGGTGCGCGATATGCGCGTTTGGCTGATTCGTATTGCATGGAACCTTGCCCTGGACCGGAAGAGACGGAAACGGCCAGAGCAACTGGACGAGAGTTTTGCGAGATCGCTGGCCAGCGGAACGATGCCAGCGGATGCGGCGATGGAGGAGGCACAGCGCTTTCAGTCCGTCCTGCGTGAGATAGAGAGATTGCCGAAGGCGCAACGCCATGTGTTGCTGCTCTCCGCCATTGAGGAGTTGGGCACAGCGGAGATTGCGGGTGTACTGGGACGAAGCGAGTCGGCGGTGCGGGCGCTGCTGTCGCGAGCGAGGGCGCGGCTGCGGGAGCGGCTTGAAGGAGAAGCGTGATGAGAGATGCTGACGAGACGATCGAGAGGCTGCTGGCGGGTCTGCGAGACGCCGAGCCTTCCGCTGGCATGCAGCGCCGCATCCTTATGGCGATGGGGGCTCGCGAGGCGGTAGCCTCTGATTCGCCCTGGCGCCGGCTGAGTTTGCCATGGCTGTTGCGTCCGGCAATCGCGATGTCGTTGGTGTGTGCGGTGGCTTCGTTGATCGTCGCCATCGCGGTTCACCAGCACCGGGATAGACCGGCAGATGTGAGGAGCCATTCGACTCGTGCCGATGTGCGGCAAACGGCAGGGCCGGAGGCGGTCGCGCAGCAGGCACCCATTGTGCCTCGGCGGGTGGCTTCACCCGTCTCGGCGAGACGTCCGCGTGATGTGCCCGCGGCGGAGGAGACTCAGGCTGCCAGCTATCCAGCGCCGCCTTTGCCTTTGACCGAGCAGGAGAGGTTGCTACTGCGCTTGGCGCATCGGCGCGATCCGGAAGACACAGCCATACTCAATCCCGCCGTGCAGGCGGCGCAGTCTGCCAAAGCCACGGAACAGTTTCAGCAATTTTTTGGAATCGATGCCACACAGATGAGGAGCCAAATTGAGTAACCAGAAAACAGCAAATTGGACGAGGATTGCAGTAACTGTTGCCATGACACTGGCAGTGGCCTGCCGTGCGATGAGCGCGGTTGCACAGACGCAGGATGCCGGCGCGAAGACTAGCCCGGAAATCTATCAGACCCTTTACCTCACCAACCTCACGCAGCCGAATGACGCCGATGATCTTGTGAAAGACCTTCGCAATATGCTGTCCAAGGCAAAGCTGATGTATGTGCCGTCGCAGAGCGCCATTTCCATCCGAGCCTCTGCCGAGGACATCGCAGTCGCGCAGAAGATCCTCTCCGACCTTGATAAGACCAAGAAAATCTATCGCCTCACCTACACCATGAAGGAGAGCGACGGCGGCAAGACGATCGGAGTGCAGCACTTTTCCATCATCGTAGCCTCGGGCAGCATGACTGTCTTCAAACAAGGCAGCAGGGTACCGGTAGGTACGAATTCCTCAGCCCAGGGCCCGAACGAGGTGACCTATCTCGATTTGGGTCAGGAGATTGAAGCTTCGTTGGACGGTTACCTCGATGGGGTGCGACTGCGCACCAAGGTCGTGCAATCCAGCATTGCGGAAGAGAGATCCGGCATCGGGACGCAGGATCCCATCATCCGCCAGACCACGCTCGAAGGAACGTCAACCCTGGTCCAGGGCAAACCGCTCGTGCTCGGCTCGCTGGATGTTCCGGGCAGTACGCGGCATCAGGAAGTCGAGGTCGTTTCGGAACTCGTTCGCTAGCGCATTTTCACTTCTACTCTGCACAGGTAAGTGCAGCGAAGTGCGTCTTTTCTGGCTGTGAAGATTTAATCTATATTGTATAGATAATGCCTGGTCGCGATTACCTCGGCGAGTTCGAGCACATCATTGTCCTGGCGCTTCTGCGGCTGGCGGATCGAGCCTATGGAGTTACCGTGCGGCAGGAGATCGAGTTCCGCACTCACCGTGAGGTGTCAATCGGCGCCGTCTATGCCACCCTTGATCGTCTGGAGACAAAAGGGTACGTCAAGTCCCACCGCGGCGATCCTACCCCGGAACGCGGCGGACGTTCGAAACGCTTCTTTCGTGTCACCGCGAAGGGAGTGGCGGCTGTGAACCGCACACAACGCGCACTCCAGAGCATGACCGAAGGCCTCGATCTCATCCGGAGCTACTCATGACGTCCCAAGCATATTTCGTTCAGCCGCCGCGCATCGCCGTCTGGCTCCTCAATCTATTCACCCCCACCGAAGAAACAGAATCGATCCTGGGAGACCTGCTTGAGGAATACTCCTGCGTCGCTTCGAAATCGGGAGTTGCCTTCGCCCGAAGCTGGTATTGGCGACAGACTGTGAAGACCATCGCACATTTTGCCGGCACCGGATTCCGTGTCGCTCCGTGGTCGACCATTGTTGCCGTAGTCGGTGGGTTTTTGCTGCTGCAGTTGGGCTTTCAGTTGCAAGAGCGGGCGATATTTGCAGTTCTCGAGAGATACCCGGTCTTCGAACATTATTTCAGAGCTTATGTATTCTTCGCGTCCTATGGTCTTGACATCGGACGCGTCATTCTGTCGATGTTCGTTGGGTGTATCGTCGCCTTGGCGGCCAGGGAAAGAGAGATGGTCGCCACGACGACGCTGAGTCTCGTCCTTGGTGCGATGGCTGGCGCTGCTTCGTTGGAGTGGGTGGCCAAGGGGCACGCCTCGATTCTGTGGATGCAGCTGCCATGGCTCTGCGCCAGTTCCATTGCGATCGTCCTTGGCGGAGTCGTTGTCCGAATGCATCGATCAGCTGCGGCCACTCGGCCCTCAGGTGCGTAATCGTCCTAATTGGGAATGAACGGATTGCGGATAGTAAGCGCATCAATTGTTTGACCGTCCTGCATGTCCTCGGAGTAGAGCAGGTCGCAACCCACTCCTAGCGCTGCGGCCAGAATCAGGGCATCGTAGAGGTTGTAGCCATGGCGTTCGGCGATCCGTAGCGCGAAGTCATGCATCTCGACGGTTAAAGGAGCAGGTGGTTCACACAAAGCGCGAACCGCACCGAGAGCCTCCCCGATCTCCTGCCACGACATATTCAGCTTTCGCCGAGCAACAGCGGCGAATTCGTTCAGCACCTGGACACTGATGTTTCCGCCGGCTGCGAGGAGACCTTCCGCAACGGCTGCACGAGCGTCCCCTTCCGATACGGCATAGATCAAGATAGTGGTGTCGAAGAACACCTTACCGTTCATGAGTATTGGCCCGGTCGAAAGTGAAGCCACGGGGGAGAGGGTGCCGCAGCCGGCGCAGCCGTTCGAGCGCTTCTTCCTTAGTCCGGTCGTGGCTTATTTCAAACTCCCGGTCGCCAGCGATGCGCACCTCGATCTGGTCACCATCCTTGAGATCCAGAGCCTCGACAACCGCTGCGGGCAAACGGATGGCAAGGCTATTTCCCCACTTCGATACCTGCATCGCCAATCTCCTAGATATACACGGCACATAGTATATCCAAACGCTTCCAGAGGGTAGAGTTCGCTATGAGTCAAACCGCAATTTTGTTATATTTAGATATAACTTAGAGGATGCAATGCATACAACAAATCTGCGCAAAGTCGGCGGCTCCGTCATGCTGGCCGTACCACGAGCCATCCTGGACCTGCTTCATCTTGAGGCTGGTGCGACGGTGGGTCTCGCAGTGGAAGGAGAACGCTTGATCCTATCAAGGGGGTTTAGAGTCTTCCAATGGAATCAGCCACTTGAGTCTTTAACTGCTGGTAAATAGGTCGGTTAGTAGTGGATGCTGACATCTATACAGTATGTAGATTTTATCCTGCTATACCCAGTTTAGGCCAAAGTTTGCAACACTCCGCAACACCCCAGCCAGATAACCTTACCCTTGACCGTCTGGAGAAATCGTAACCTCCGATTACGATTTCAGACAGGCCACTTCAATGACCTTCGGAAATAGCCTTACGATTTTGTAGGAGTTATTTTCAACCCGAAGACCTATTGGAGTATTCCCTATTATGTCCACTACCGTAATCGAAAAACTCGATGCCCTTGACGAGATGCTAACCGTGGCTCGTCTCTCCAAAATCCTCGGGGTTCCGGCCCCCACCATATATTTGTGGGTCTCGGAGAACCGGATTCCGGTCCAACGCATTCACGGCTGCATCAGGTTCAACGCCGGTGAAATCGCAACCTGGCTGGCGAAACAGTGACAGCCGTCCTGACGTTATCCGAAGAACTACTCGCCGCCGAAAAGCAGGAAGAACCACTCGACCTGACTCAACCCGAATTAACGGAAGCCCTCGGTAAGGTAGGCATCCAAAGTGGACGCGGCGTTCGTGGTGACATCGTCTGGCTCTGCGGTGGCGGCGAAATAGCGATCGACGCCGCTGGACCCGATGCGACCCGGCGCGAACTCCTAGCCTACTTGCTTGCCGAGAAAGCAGCATGGAAAGCACGCAGGAAAGCAAGCAAGAAAGCCGATGCGGAGATACTTCCACCCCTCAAGAAGCCCGCTGGCAAGGACCGTGGTGACGGCGTCCGCCTCATACCCCGGGCGATCGCCCCTACATCAGGCATCCACCCTTACACCTGGACCTTTTCAATCAACGGGAACGAGGTGGGTCAAATTATCCCACCATACAAGAAGGAACCCAGAACCCTGGAGGAATGTGAAGCCGTCATCCGGGGCTCGCTCGCCTCCGCCTGGTGCTATTACCTCGATATCGGCGACGCCATGGGAGAGATTTTCAGCCGGAAACTCTACAAAGGGTTTCATTGCGAAGTTCGGGAACAGGACTGATAAGGTAAAGAGTCCATG
>PLZN01000326.1 GCA_003152195.1 Acidobacteriaceae bacterium | reverse complement strand
AACTGGCAACAGGATGACGTCGAGCGATATGAGCAATCAGCCGCTGAAAAGCGGCCACGTTGCGTCACGTGGTGCGGGAGACCGGATACCACCATGCGGGCCAAACGCGTCATGAGCGCAAACTTAACACGAACCAAAACTGAGGGGAATAGGGATCGTGCCGACGCATTACGCCCCCCTTGTAAACTTGTCATTTGGCGACACTTGGATTCCGCTCCCTTCTTCTATGGAAACATAGCAGTCGATGGGCAACTTGGTATAGCGTTCGACTAGTGTGCTGGGTTTAGGCCATTTGATTTCGAGCCAATCAACTTTCGTGTGGGTACCTATCCCCATAACTACACGCGGATCATGCGAGGCAAGATAGCTTCCTCCTCCCACCTTTAGATGGTGCCGCTTTAGGTCACCCGCTTGCCAAGCGATACGTGCGCCAATTGCATCGCGATTTGCCTTCTTGCCGATAAGATTGAGTCCCAGCCAGTGGTTTCCGTGAGCTGCCGTGTTTCGCAATAGCAATGGGGGGCCGTTGTTCACGGCCACCAACACATCAACGGCGCCGTCATTATCGAAATCGCCTAACGCCATGCCGCGGGCGGCGAATCGTTGACTGAAGATCGGGCCTCCACGTTGGCTCACATCTTCAAAGCGGCGTTCATTCCCGACTCCCCTGGTTCGAAACAGCAACATGGGCTCGGCATACTTCACGTCCTCTGTGCGGGTTTCGACCCTGTCGTCGGGATGTCCATTGGCAACAAATAGATCGATATTTCCGTCATTGTCGAAATCAAAAAATTTGAGCCCCCAGCCGCTCATCATCATGGTGCTTTGCCCGATCCCATTGGGCATTGCCTGATCATCGAATGTCGAGTTATGGTTGTTGCGGTATAGTGAATACTTTTCATGATCAACGTTGGTTACGAAAAGATCCATCCAGCAGTCGCCGTCGTAATCAGCGGAATCGACACCCATACCGGACCGCGGGCTGCCATCTTCGCTGTATGCAATCCCTGCCTCGACGCCTATATCTCTGAATTTGCCCTGGCCATCATTGACGAGAAGAAAATTGGCCACCGTGTCGTTTGCAACAAACAGGTCCATGTTGCCGTCATTGTTAATATCCGTAGCGACCACTCCCCACGCTTTTCCTAAGTATCGCGCGATCCCTGAATCCTTACTTACGTCAGTGAACGTCCCATCTCCATTATTGTGGAAGAGCCAGCTCGGCATCGGTGTGTAGACCCTCGGCACACAATAGTAGCGCTCACCGGTAGCCGCGTTTCCACAGAACTTATTCTTCTCCTTGGTGAAATCGACAAATCGGCACACGAACAGATCGAGTTTNNCCATCTCCATTGTTGCGGTACAAAATGCTTGTGCCGTATTGAGTTACATAAAGGTCCGGAAACCCGTCATTGTCAAAGTCACCGACAGCTGCCCCCATTCCATAGCCGCCTCCGGGAACCCCTGCCTGTGTAGTGACATCCGTAAATGTGCCATTACGATTGTTTCGATAAAGGGCATTGCGCAGCGGCGGAGAGGGATCATAAAAATCGCAACGGCCGCTATTCACGAAATAGAGGTCCATCCAGCCATCACGGTCGTAATCGATGAAAGCGCAGCCTGCTCCTGTTGTCTCGGGAAGATAGTATTGTGACGACCGGCCATTGACATGTGTCCAGTTGATTCCGCTCGCCGAAGGTGGCACTGAAACAAAGAGAGGACCCGAATCCTGCGAGCCGCTGGTTGCGGATGCCATGGCGGATGAGAACAGCCGCGGAAGCGTCGAACAAAGGCTGCTTCCGCAAAAGCCTAACAAGCCAATGCTCTTTAGAAAAGCGCGTCTGGAGCTCTTTTCCAGCGTCTGAACTTCCTGTGAACGGAGGCTAGGCGCCTTCAGCTCGCACCAGGGGTAGACGAGCGTCTGGCTGCTTCCAGCTTGATCGAAGCCAAACATGATCTGGATCCTCCGTTACCATCATGGAACGTGAAGTTCCAGCAAGAAAATTAAGGTAATAGATGTCGTACCCCGGCCCGGCCACGACGGGGTGATATCCGTCTCGCACCAAAACTGCGTCACCGTCGTGCACTTTCAGTATGGAATCCCGCGCATGGTCGGAACTATAAAGATTTTGCAACGCAAAAGCGCGAGGATCATTCATTCGGTAATAGTAGATCTCGTCGAGGTCCACTTCGACTGGTGGATTGTGGACCTCGTGCTTGTGTGGGGGATAGCTGGACCAATTACCGCCCGGCGTGTAGACCTCCACGACAACTAATTTATCAGCCGGAAACTCAGGCGGGATTACGTCGATAATTTGCCGCGACGCATTCTCACCTCCACGCAAATTGCTGGAGATATCGTTAGGAGTGATCAGCTTGGGCTGCAAGGAGGCTGTGGAAGGCACTCGGCACTCGGCGATCTCGCAGACCGTCTCGGCTTTGAGGACCACGTGATTGGACGAAGGAAGATAGAGGGCGTAAGGCAGTCCGTCAAAGACATTCCTTCTGCCTCCAATCGACACTACCCCTTCTCCCCAGTCCGCCGCGCATTGACCACCCAGTAAGACGAGCGCCATTTCTTCGGCTTCTGTATGGAGGGACAGCGTTTCTCCGGGAACCAGCCGTCGAACAACAAGGCTCATCCACTCCCAGCCAACTTCTTCGCGGGTGAATCGGAGCAGTTCGCCGGACTGACCGTGAGATGGATTCTGCGAATGGACGACAGAAGTATTAGACTTCATTCGTTTACTCCAGCAAGCTCGCGAATCCAATATTGATATCGTTCGCGAGAAATCTCTGCGTTAGGTAAGAATATAGGCCAGTAGCAGCGACCCGGATATAAACCTTGCGCGCTGCAAGCATCGCAACTCTCGTTCGACAACTCCCTGTCATTGCATCCGTAGGAGCAAAATAGGAGTAATAATCATTAGAAATGCTGAGCCCACGGGGATAAGCACGCCGCGACTGACTCCAGACCGATCGGCAATGAATCCCACGGCCGGCGGAATAGCGATCGCGCCCATCCAGCCGCCTGTAGTCACCAGGCTGATCGCGGTTCCTACCGATGATGGGAAATAGTTACCGGCGAGTCCAAGTGCAGTCGGAAAGATGGCGGCCATGAACCATCCTGCCGCCGATGCAGCGATGATTACCGATACTCGGGCCCGGATGATATAGAGTGCGCCGAGGCTGATCACTGCACCTGCCGCGCTGAGCAACAAAAATAGTAGGGGGCCGAATTTGACCAGAGTCCATTGGCTCGTCCACCGGCCGGCGATCATAGCCAAGGCGAATATAGAGATGATTCGCGACGCCGATTGCTGCGGGTATCCGCGTTCCGTGGTCAAGAACGTAACCGTCCAGCTCCAAACGGAGAATTCGGTCCCGACGTACAGAAATACCAAAAACATGAGCAAGAGTAGTCGGGGCTGAACAATCAGCGTCGCAATACTACCTAAAGGAAAGCTCGCGCCAGCCACAGGAGCAGGGAAGGAAAGCGAGAGATGTAAGGCCAGAATCGCGCCGGTCATAATTGCTGAGGTCTTGAGTACCCCAGAAAAGCCCTTGTACTTGAGTATCGGCATGACGAGGAAGGGAGCAACGAAGGCCCCTACGCCAAAGAAGAGGTTAAGAAAATTGGAGGCGACTTCTCGGTGACTGGTGTTAGCTAGAGAAATCGTGGTGTTTTCTCCGGCGATCACCATGGACCCTCCAAGGCCCAGGACAAAAGCGAGAGCATATAAGAATCTAGGCGACCCGATCGATCCCAGCCCCCAGAAGGCCCCCCCAATCAAGAGCAATCCTAGGCATGTGACCAGTTTGGTCCCTGAGAAGTCCATGGTTAGCCCAGAAGGCACAGAGGAGACGAGCAGGCCAATGGAGCTGAACATGAAGAACTTGCCTGCCTGAGTCTTATCCAGCGCAAGCTTCTCCATCAGGTTAGGCAAGACGATGCCCAACATCGCGTTGAGATAACCATAGATAAACACTCCGGACCAGGCGGCGAAGATCAGTCCCCTGCCACCGATCATGAAAGTGTCCTTCCGCATGGAACGGCGCCCTTTTGTGCTTTGGCTCCGCCCAACCAGAGGCTGCCGGACAACTTCCCAGGGTAGGATCTGTAAGCCACCCGTCGCATGCGTGAGAAAGAGGTCACGCCCGTTTGCCGTCGCGCCACGCGGAACCTTTCCATTGCTGCTTGATGTATTCAGCGGCTCTAAAGGCAACTGCCTGGATGGTCAGCGATGGATTGAACCCAGCATCGGTTACCAGTACGCTTCCATCCGTGATGAACAGGTTGTCGAGGTCATGGCTTTGACAATAAGAGCTGACGACAGAGGTCTTAGGATCATTTCCCATTCTGCAGGTTCCATTTTGATGGTCGGCTACCCCGCCCCTCCCGTTTTCACCGCGCCAGGTTTTTGTAGCCCCGGCCTCTTTCAGTAATTGTTCCTGCCTGTCCATCACAAAATTGGCTACATCAAAATCGCCCTGAATGTAGGAATGAGTGATCCGTGCAACGGGCATACCCCATGCGTCGCGAACCTTTGGATCAAGATCCACGCGGTTTCTCTCTTGCGGCAAGGCCTGGCAGTTGCTGCCAAGATGGATGTAGCGATAGAAATACTTGCGCTGGAAGTCTTTGTGGGCCTTGCCCCACAAGGCTTCTCCGGGGGGGCGGCCCGACGCGAATTCAATCGGCAGAGTGCAATAGTAGTTGTAAATATAACCGCCTCCGCGGATTTCCCGGCCGCGCGGGTGATTCCAGTCGTTGAAAGCGATCGATGGGCCAGGGCCCTTGTCGTGAGGGATCTCCCGTTCGAAAATACCAAATGCGTCCGCCCCCGTATGATCGTTCAGATTTCTGCCCACTTGACCGGACGAATTCCCCAGCCCTCGAGGATGGAATTTGTTTGCAGAGTTGAGCAACAGCCGCGCCGATTCCGTGGCAGAGCAAGCCACCACGATCAAATCGGCATACTGTTCATGTCCCTGATTGCCGGAGTCGAAATACTGGACTCCACATGGGCGGCCCCTTTCATCAGTCAAAATGCGAGTCACAAAGGAGTTTGCCCTCAGCTCGCATCTCCCGGTTTTGAGGGCGAGGGGCAGCATACTGATCTGTGTGCCGGACTTGGCGTTCACTTCGCAGGCGTGAGCAAGGCACCAGCGGCATTGGATACAAGGATTGCGATCGTTGTAGGGCTGGGTCAAGATCGCGAAGGGGGGCGGAAAGGGATGCCACCCAAGCCGCAAACCAGCATCCCGGATGATTTCTCCCTGCGGGTTGATAGGCAACGGGCGAACGGGAAAAGGCCTTTTCCGCGGTTCTGCGAACGGATCGGCTCCGGCCAGTCCTGAAACTCCAACCTCATACTCGGCCCGCTCGTAGTACGGTTCGAGGTCATCATAGGTGATGGGCCAATCTTCTACTGAGGTCCCTGGAATCGCGCCGTAGGTTGATTTCATTTGGAAGTCTTCTCGCTTGAAGCGCCATGCGGCAGCGCCGTATGCGAGCGTGGCTCCTCCCACTGAGGCCGCGGTTTTCCCGTAGACCTCGTCGACTCCCGGATAGACCAGTCGCGCAGTTTCGCTGTCGGTGTAGCGGAATGTGCGTGGATTGGCATAGACGGTCGGACCATATGCCGGCGGTACGGAATACTGCGACTGCAATTCGGAGTGGTCGAAGTCGGCAATCGTATACTCCCCCCCTCGCTCGAACATCACCACAGACAGCCCTGCCTGCGCAAGCTCCTTGGCGAGGATGCCACCGCCAGCCCCTGAACCCACAACGACAGCGTCGACCTTATTTTTAGGCAAGAACTTATCCTCCAAAACCAAGCATTTTCCAGCTCTCGCCGTTTCGATTCGCGCCGTGGTTCGGGTCACCATAATAGCCTTCGAAGGTATGCTCGGAGATCAACCTGAAGAATTCACGGGCGCTGGGGTCCCCTTCGATTCCTGCCTCGAGGGTCCTCAGGACGTTCCCTTGCTGCTCGGAATTCAAGGACACGAAATTACCACCAGCGAGCTTCCGACTGACCTTATCCACCAGCGCGAGGCCAGTCTCATAACGATCTACGTAGAATTTGCCGTACCGTCCCCCAAGTTTGCTATCGATGAACTGGACGACGCCCGCTTGTTTCGCGCCGGGGTAGTCATCCGCAGGAACGAGCTGTTCTGCTATGGCTCCCACCGTAGCCCCCTGGGCCGCGGTCAATACCTTGTAAGTTGCCGGCAGGGGATCGTTGGCAGAAGCCATTTCTGCCAGGGCTGGCCATGCGGTCATTGCAACGGTTCCGCTGGCCGCAATCGATTTTACAAAGTCTCTTCTGTCCATTTTTGCTGCCGACATGCCGCCACCCTCCGGATTGAAAGTAAGCTGACGCGAATACGGTACCCGTGGTGGACTGCACGAAGCGGTTAGTCACACCACTACAAGACGGAAATGTATACCAAGCGGCTCTGCAAAGTCGATGGGCAAATTCTGGTCTTTCGCGAGACGCCCTCTCTGATGCTTTCGGAGGGAGCCGGCCGCGTGCGTCTAATTATGAGACGCAGTCCGTCGCAAAAGAAGAAACAAGCCAAGGAAGAAAATTAACAGGAACAGACTCTGCAGGTGACTCATGCGGCCGTTGCGGCGGGTTTGCGCAGCGGCTTTCGTCACCCACGGCCAACGCTTGACACGGATTGCGGGCACTGCAACGGCCTGAGCGCTCTCTCAGGCTCTCTTTCCCGGGGCTGCCGGTAGAGCGCCTTTCCCATTTTCTTTTCAACCGTGCACACCACCGGCGGCAGGAAAGAAATTATAGCCGCAAATCCCAAAAAGGTTCATTGTTTCTTGGCGCAGGTCTTGGCGTCCCGCAATAAATGCTTGACACGAATTGCGAAGCCTTATACAACGTTGGGCAGTCGTATAAGCGATTAGAAACATGATCCAAATACAACGCAAAGCGCTTTGCTCAAAGATGGGAGGCTTTTTGCCCGTCGAGAGTTTAGGAGGAATCATGCGAATGCCCTTTTGTAGCCTGGGCCGCCCTTGCCGTATAGGCGCTGTACTAATCGTCACGCTTGTGTCGGCGGCCCTCCACGCGCAGGTTGACACGGCGAGCATCGTCGGTACCGTCAAGGATGCGACCGGCGCCATTATTCAGAGCGCTCAAGTGACTGTCCAGAATGTAGCCACCGGCGAAAGCCAGACGGTCAAGGTGGGCGACGCCGGCAACTACGTATTCCCCTATCTAAGAGTTGGAAACTACACACTCACCGCTGAGGCCGGCGGGTTCAAGAAAGTAATTCGCGACGGGATCGAGCTCAATGTACAAGATCGTAAGCAAGTGGATTTCTCGATGGAAGTGGGCTCCAACGCCGAGCAGGTCACTGTCACAGACAGCGCTCCCTTGCTCGAGACGCAGAACGCCGATGTTGGAACTGTGGTCGATTCGCAACAGGCAACGGATCTGCCCTTGAATGGGAGGCGCTACGATCAGCTTTCTTTGCTGACGGCGGGTGTGAACCCCTCCAGTGCTTCGTTTCAAGGCCGCGCTGAGGGAGTTTTTAGCGTAAGCGGCAATAGCTCCACCGAGAACAACTTTGTCCTGGACGGCGCCGACAATAATTCCTATACGACGAACCTTCAGGATCAAAGCGCCCAAAGTGCCCAGCCGGCGGTCGACTCCCTGGCAGAGTTCAAGCTGCAGACGCGCGATTACGATGTGGAGTATGGCCGCAGCGCCGGGGGTGTGATCAACGCCTCCATAAAATCCGGCACCAATGAAGTGCATGGCGATGTTTATGAATTCATTCGCAACGACAAATTGGATGCGAATGATTACTTTCTCAACCGGGCCGGCCAGCCCAGGGCGGCGTTCAGGCAGAACCAGTATGGAGGTACCCTGGGCGGCCCCATTCGCAAAAACAAGGTGTTCATTTTCGGTAATTACGAGGGAACCCGAGTTGCCGCGGGCCAGAGTCTGGTCGGAACCGTTCCAACTCCGCTCATGCGGCAATTCAATTTCAATGAGCTGAGCACACCGCCGACCAACCCCACCTATCCTGGAGCCCCGGCCAACTGCATTGTGGCCGGCGTGGTGAGCCCCAGTTGTGTTGACCCTGTGGGGGCAAAGATCCTCGCGCTCTACCCGCTGCCCAACACCAACCTGGCACAGAATGGACAGCTAGGTGCATTTAGCGGCAATAATTACATTGCGAGCCCTACTGAGTCGCGCAACTCCGATCAGTTTGGCACTCGCGTGGATTACAAGATCAGCGACAAGGACAGCGTTTATGGTCATTATGTTGTCTTTGACCTGCGTCAGAATATCCCCGGAATTTTCTCTTTAGTCAATCCCATCGCAGACGGCACTGCTGGATCCACGCAAGGGCTCAACGATGACCGTGGCACAAACGTCACCATGGCATGGGTCCATCTTTTCAACCCCACTTTGATCAGCGACGCGCACTACACGTTCAATCGGGCGGCGTCGCACTCCAAGCAGGCTACATTTGGGGTGGAGGCGAATAGCCAGGTTGGATTAACCGGAATTCCCGTTTATGCAGGCGTCTCAGGAGGACTCCCCGAACTCGATATTTCCGGTTTCTCTCAGTTGGGAAGCCCCCGCTGGCTGCCACAGAATCAATTTGCGCAGATTTGGCAGTTCAAAGACACTATCACGCTCATCAAGGGAGCTCACAGTCTCAAGGCCGGCATCGAGTGGCGCCGAGACGCGGATAACTTCAGCGATCTGTGCTGTACTCGGGGCTTTTTCAACTTTAGCGGTCAGTACACTGGCAACCAGGGCATCACCGACCTTCTCCTCGGGATTCCCAACTCGTCCGAGTTGGAAAACTTGAACATCGCTCATATCTATCGCAACGGGTTCAACTGGTTTGTCGCCGACAGCTGGAGGGCGAAGCCAAAACTTACTATCAACTATGGTGTGAGATACGAGTATGAGAGCCCGCTCTTTGAACGCGACAACCACGTAACCAACTTCAACCCGACGCTCAATGGCGGTCAGGGCGGCCTGTTTACTATCCCCAAGAATGCGTCTGGCACCTTCAACCGGACAACCGTCCACCCCAAGTTGGACGACTTTGCTCCCCGGGTAGGCATCGCTTATCAGATCGCCCCCAACCTGGTCATGCGTACTGGGGCTGGTATCTACTTTCAAAATACTTACCGCTATGGCAGCGAGAGCCAATTAGCGCTCAACCCGCCATTCCTCACCGACCACGCCCTGAACAACTCGTTGAACGCTGCGCCGGGCTTGTTTCTGCAAAACGGGTTCCCTGCAGGGTTCACTGGTCCTGTGAGCATCGACGACATTGCGGCCGTTAGCCAGCTTCAGATTCGCTCCATCAACTCACATCTCATACCTTCCGATATCTATGAAGGAAGTTTCGGCTTCCAATACTCGGTCAGCAGAGATCTGGCGGTTGAGGCCAATTACGTGTTCAACCAGGGCCGCCACCTGTGGAGTCTTACTAACGAAAACCAGGGCCATCTTGACAATCCCGGCAGTCCGCCGACCATCCCTTTTCCGCAGTTCGTTCAAGGCACCAACCCGACCTTCGTCGAGTGGTTGGATAGCAACCTGAGTTCCAGCTACAACGGTCTGCAGATCAGCGTCGACAAAAGAATGGCCAACAACTTTGCCTTCCATGTGGCCTACACCTGGAGCAAGGCTCTGAACCAGGGAAGCGACTTTGAGGCTGGGCTGCGTGGCATTCAGGACCGCTACAATCTGAATAAAGAATGGGGTCTGTGGGACAATGACACGCCCCAACGTTTTGTGGCCAGCACCACCTATGGCTTGCCGGTAGGTAAGGGTCACGATCTCAATCCATCTGGCTTTGCAGGCAAGCTGGTCGACGATTGGCAGCTGAATGCAATCGTGAACTACTCAGATGGTCAACCTATCACCATCTCGCCGAGTTCCAACTTGACCGGGGCGGGAGGTGGTGCAAGGCCCAACTGCATTGCCACGCCGCATATCAATCAGACGATCAACCACTGGCTTGACCCAAATGCTTACTCCGCCCCTTTGCCGTACTACTTCGGCACGTGTGGACCGACGCCGGGGCCAAGAAACCCTGGGGTCTCGACCTGGGATACCTCCGTGTTCAAGAATCTGCCCATCTCGGAGACGAAGTTCTTCCAGTTCCGGGCAGAGGCTTTCAACCTTTGGAATAAACCACAATTCGGTGTGCCGAATTCGACCATTGGCACGCCGTCCTTTGGTCAAATATCGAGTCTCGCCACCAATCCCCGGCAGCTTCAATTTGCCCTTAAGTTTATTTTCTAAGGGCACGGCGAGCGCCGGGGGCGGCCATAACGATGTGAGTAGTTAACCGTGATTGATTCAATCCGTACGCGCCTTGTAGGATAGCTGCCTGGCAAGTTGGGTTGAATCGACCACGTGCGTGGTAAGAGATAGAACGGAGTAGCCGGCCATGATGGAGCGACGGAGGTTTCTCAAGGTTGCAACACTGGGCGCTCTGGCCTATGCCTGTCCCCGCGAGGGATTCAGCGAAGAAAAACCGCAAAAGTTCAAGATCGGCATGGCTGCAACCACCTGGCTCGCCACCGAGCACTCGACCGCTATGTATTGGAAGGCGGTCGAGGCGATTTCGCAGTTGGGGATCGGTGCGACCGAAGCGGACAATAGCGATGCCCACCTGGACTCCGCGTACGGAGCAGATCCTGCAGCATTCGTTACCCGGTCTCGCGGGATTGGAGTACAACTCGAGGGCGTCTATCAGGCATTGCCGCTGCACGAGCGCCAGAACTGGCCAACCATGATGGCAAAGATCCGTTCCGATGGTAAATTCCTGAGAGCGGCGAATGCGAAGTATATTGCGCTAGGGTGGAATCCGCCTGCTCCCATTGGAGGCAAGCCCTATCAACGGACGACGGAAGACGTCCAGCAAGTAATTCGGGCGGCGGATGAGATCGGGCGTATTTCCAGCGAAGAGTATGGCATTGTGGTTGCCTTGCATGCGGAGCGCGATATCCCTAAAGAGATTGTGCTGGAGATCCTCGACGGCACGAATCCCAAATATGTAAAATTCTGCGCCGACGTGGGTCATCTCGCGGGTATGGGACTCGATCCGCTGCAGACGGTGAAGAGATATGCTTCCAGGCTAGCGGTAAGCCATTGGAAGGACTTCGATCCGAAACTAACCAGCCCTTCTTATTTGGGTGGGAAAGCTAGCGGAGACTTTGTCGAGGTCGGACAAGGCATAGTCGATTTTCGGAGTTTGGCCCATTTTTATCGGGAAATCGGATTCAGCGGATGGGTGATGTTGGAGCTGGATCATACCCGCAAGCCTAGTATCATGGAGAGTGTCCGCCAAATGAAGGGATTTGTTACCGATCAGTTGAAGCTTCGGTTTGTCCCGCTCCAACATTAGTTTCCCTATTGGAGCTAGTCCGGATCGGATGCGCGCTTCCTGAGCCGGCAAAACTTGGGCCAAACGTATGATGACCTCTCGATGGATTCACTGGCAAGGCATGGCTTTGTCGTTGTTGCTTCCGATTCTCGCCAGCACCTCACTCGGGCAACACCAGAATCCACTGAACGCTGTTCGCCGGGAACTCGATAGCGGCCGAAGCGCGGAGGCAATTCCAGGTCTGGAGACTTACCGCCGCGACCATCCTCTCGATCCGGAGGTTTGCAATCTCCTGGGCATCGCATATGACAGGGTTGGCGATGGCGACAAATCATTGGAAATGTTCAAGGAGTTTGCGCGCCTGGCTCCTGACAGGCCGGAAGCCTTTAATAATCTGGGTGCGGCTTACCTGCGCGCGGGAAATCCGGATCAAGCCGAGACGGCTTTTCGCCGGAGTCTGGCTCTTCGCCCTGGCGGTGTAGATGCTCTATACAACCTCGGCGCCCTGCTGAATGCGAGAACGAAATTTTCAGAGTCCAAACCGCTTCTCGAACAAGCATTTCGCTTGGAGCATTCTGGCGCAGTCGCATACGAGCTTGCTGTAGCGATGGCGGGAATGGGTGACAAGAAAGACGCTTTGAAACTTCTGGAGTCGGGAACTCCTCCGAAAGATGCGAATGCCGCTCCCTGGTTGAAGCTGGTTGGGGCTTTGGAATTCGATCAAGGAAATTACCAGCGGGCATCCAAGGCTCTCGATCAGGCCCTCCTATTAGCACCCGATGACCTCGAACTGTCGTACAACTTGGCTTTAGCCCGACTGCAGTTGGGTCGTGTAGACGGGGCTATTCCTTTGTTGGACAAGAGTTTTGGGCAGCTCCCCCCGAGTTCAAGATACGTACGTGAAGGCGCGGTACTGGCCTCTAAGGGTTTTCCCCGGCAAGCTTTATCACGATTCGAGCAAGCCGCCCTTGAGGATCCTGCTTCGTACGATGCTTTGTACAATATTGCAGTCTTGCGACTGGAAAAACCCGATGATCCCAAGGATTTGGACAGCGCACTCGATGCAGCGCAGCGAGCGTTGGCCATAAACGATAGCGGTGAAATTCATGACCTCATTGCCGATATATACGAGCGCAGAAAAGACTACCGTAATGCGCTTAATCATTATCAGGAAGCCACCCGCCTGGCTCCTGACAATGACAGATTTGCCTTTGACCTGGGTTCCGAGTTGCTGCTTCATGAGAATTACGAAGCGGCTGAAGCCATCTTGCACGCCGCGCAAATTCGCAATCCGGAGTCGTCGCAAATTTACTTAGCGCTAGGTGCCGCGGAATTTATGGGCGGTAAGACTGCCGAGTCCGTCGACGCTTTCTTGAAGGCGGTTGATCTGAATCCGAATTTTGAGCCCGCCTATCTCTTCCTTGGCGAAGCTTACACCTTCTCGGGTGCTCGCTCGAAGGAGGTATTAGACAAGCTCGCGCACCTTGCTGCCAAGGAACCCCGAAACTTTGGCGCGCAGTATTACTATGGCACGTCCCTTGTGGTGGCAATGAATAACGACGGAACGTCGACCCATGCGGCGTTGGCGATGGCAACACTGAACCGGGCGGCGCAATTGCACCCTCGTGATGCGCGTGTTTACTACCAGATAGCCGAAGTGCTTCGATTGGAAAGGCGGCCTGCCGACGCTGTGCCGTATTACACAAAGGCCATAGCGCTTGATCCGGATTATCCTGAACCACTGTATAAGCTAGGTCAGGTGTATGTTCGCCTGGGAAGGCACGAAGACGCGCAAAGGATGTTTGACCGCCATCGCGAGGTCATGAGCAAACAAGAAGTGAGCCTTGATCGCCGCTCAAGCGAGATTCAAAGTTTTATTGTAAGCATGAAAGGCATGGACGAGCCTAGATCGATCCCTCCGGAGGCCACCAGACATAACTGACTTCAGGCTGCCATCTATTAACTGAGATCTTGCCTGGTAGAATATCAATCCACAGAAATACTCGAGGTGATGGAACCCTTAGCCGCGATTTTACGTAATTGTCAGTAAGGTACGAGCCATGTCCTGGTCGCCGTCCTCAAAAAAGGTCGCCTCGCGACGATTCCCACGCTGCGTGACGTGATGCGGAAGACCGGATACCACCGTACGCGCCCATCGTGCCATGGGGAAAATTAACACGAATGATGAAAGCGGGGATAGGTATCATGTCCCCCTATCTCCCGTGCTCTACCGTAATGGCCAGGAAGTCGCGGCTCCGGGGGCGACGAAACACACGGTGCAGAAAGCCGAAGATCGATATCTGGTTACCTATGGTACGTTTGGACCCCTGCTCGGTGCGGCGATCGATGCTATTGCCGTCCCCGGCGGATTGACTTGGGTTCGCTGGGAGCATGGGGAGGGCGGGCCTCATGCGGTATTTCGCTATGTAGTCCCCGCAGAGAAGTCACATTATCAAGTAGGAGGCTGCTGCCTTCCAGGCGGCGACGGTAAGGTTCCTTTTCAAAAGCTCACGGGATACCACGGGGAGATCGAGATGGATCCCGCGAGCGGTGCCATCCTTCGCCTGACGGTGGAGGCAGATTTAAAGTCCGCCACGCCGCTTGTCCGATCCGATATTATGATCGAATATGACCCGATAGACATCGGGGAAAAATGTATATCTGCCCTCAGAGAAGCGTATCTATTTCGAGAGCGCGATCTGTGACGAATCTAACGGCATGGAACGTAAGCTTCAGAACCTATGGACCTTACACAACGATGCTGAACGATATTAACTTTGCGGACTATCACATATTTCGGGCAGACTCGCACATGCTGACTGACATCAATCCAGCACCGGATGAGAAATCTCCCAGTCCCCCGCCGGCCGCGATGTCGACGAGACCGTGGTGAAAAACCGGGGGACAAAAACCGGGGGACAGACGAAAAGTACCCCAATGGAAGGCGCACACTGCATTGCGGTACGGCCCTTCTTGATGGGTTACGTTTCGTCTGTCCCTAGGTTTCCCTAGGTTTCCTAACCTGGCGGTCCTGAGCGGCCGGTACGAGTCGACAATTCATGGAGTCAGCGGAGGCGACAAGTGAAAAAGGTTGCGTTGGCTGGGTTCTTTCTGGTGTTGGTGGCTTTAGGAGTTGCCTACAATCGGGCGCATCATTCTGCTTCGAGCAGCGTCGGCGCTGCGGCGGCGCCTGGGCGGAGTGGGGCGAGGGGGCAGGCCGGCGCTGCGGGAGCAACCGGCATGAGCTGGGTGACGATGCGCGATACGCGGGAGAAGGCATTTTCGATCCAGGTTCCGCAGGGCTGGAAGACCTATGGTGGGCTGTTCCGTTTCAGCACGATCGACGCGCGGATGATTGTAGACATGACTTCGCCGGATGGGCTGACGAATCTTCGCGTAGGGGACTCGACGGTTCCTCCATACAGGGTGCCGGGCCCGTTCCTGCCGCCGGGACCGGGTGTGGCTGCTTATGCCGCGGGCAATGTGTTCGCGACGAAGTATGGTCAGGCGCGATTCGCCCCCATGTGCCAGGGACTGCAGTTGACGAAAAGCGATGCGATGGCGCCAAAGTATCATCCCGCACGAGGCGGGATGACTCGGACTGGGGGCGGCGAGGCGTTCTTTAGATGCACGAAGAATGGCGCGCCAATGTCCGCATACGTGTATGCGGAGACGACGCTGATGGGGCCTGGAGGGCCGGGCTCGAGCTGGTTGGTGGTGGCGCTTGGGAGTTCGATTGCTCCGGCGGAGCAGGCGACCGCGGCAGGCGCGATGCTGCAACACTCGGGGGACTCGCTGGTGATGAACCCGGCGTGGATCGATATGCAGAACCAGTTGAACAACCAGGCGATCCAGCAGATTAACGCCTCGACGCAGGCGACGATTGCGGCGACAAATGCGGCGGTTGCGCATCAGCAGGCGATGATCAGCGCGCTCCAGAATGACAGCTTCAACGATGTCATCAATGGCGTTCAGGAGACGGTGGACACTACGACGGGACAGCGGTACATCGTGCCGCTGGGCAAGGGCGGGAAGCAGTGGGTCTACGGAAACAATGGAGTGGTCGAGTCCGGGCTGTCGCCGGGCGCGGGGTTCGATCCGCTAACGCCAGTAAGCCGTTAGAAGAGTGCGCGTCGGCCTTCTAATCGGGGACGGGATGTTACCGTGCTAACACATACCGAGTAGGTAAACGTTCCGTCTGTCACCGGATTTTCATTTCTATACGATGGTTACAGCATTGTTAAATACCGACCTCCTGGTACGAGTTGAGAAGTCGGACCTCGCAACCCATCTAGCAACTCTAGGAAAAATTGTGGACGGGGACGGGAAAACACTGGATAAGTCTAAGAAGTTCAACGCAGTTCTTAAGCGATATAGGGAAATATCAGCCAAGCAAACGACCGATGTATCACGGCGGGAGTCCAGAGAGAAGATGTTTGTGGAAATGGTCAACATTATTGCTGAAGAAAGCCTATAACGGACGGAGGGTCTAATGCGTCGACAGGGTCTAATGCGTCGACATGATGTGTGCTGCAGAAGCACGGAAGGAGTAGAAG
>PLZN01000631.1 GCA_003152195.1 Acidobacteriaceae bacterium | reverse complement strand
GAGCTAGGCCCGCGTTTCCTTCATTTTTCCAGTATCACTCGTCGTAAGAGCTTCCTCGCTGCCACGCATAAACTTCCAGTTGCCTGGAGGCTTCTCGAGTTTCGTTGCCGATTCCCTCGATGACTATAGTCCGCTCTCTTCTTCTGGAAGATCGCTCTTCCTCTGCAGTGATAATACTCAATACCTTCTCGGAAAGTGTGGGTTCCTGCGCATTATGTGCTGTGGAAATTATGTACTCATTGTGGAAATGGCTCTTGTGTTTTAGGCGTCCGGGAAATGGCCTGCAGCGTTGACCACGGGCCGTATCAGAAGCTCGAGAAAAGTCAGCTTTTGAGGGCAATACGGACAATACAGTGACAGGATACCTATGCCTTAGTTAATTTGATTTCCTAACGGTGCTGAGGCTTCACAATGGCCGGATCGGGACATTTATTTCGAGCATGCGCATCAAAGAATGACGGCAAGACACGGGGTAAAATCCCCTTCTAGAACTCATAGGGCTATAGCGTAGACTTAATTCTCATCATCGCCGGTCGCAGCCCGCCAGGCCGCCGAATCTGCGCTATCTTGCGATGCGGTACCCCGGTGGCGTCTCTGCGGTCTGGATCGCCCAATTTTCGCTCTTCAACCGGATGCTCTGGTGCGCCAGAAGCCCGAACAGCCAGGCGTTCACCGAATCGTCGGAGTCGTGCAGACTTGCCGCCACGCTCAACCTCGGACATCGCCGCTTTGGTCGGCGAGATCCCGTTTCGGCCCGGACCTCACAGAAGGGGGGACATCGCATGTCATCCGTCGCCACCGACCTTGCCGGGTTGCTGAACCAGGTCCAGCGTCCCGGTGATTTCTGCACCGTCGGCGTCTGCGAAATTTTCGCGCCGGGCTTGGACGTCGAGGGCGTCGGCCCCATCTCCCTGCCGCTCTTGCCGGCTCAGGCCAAGCAACTGGTCGCCGTCGCCAAACGCGCGCCCTTCGGCCGCGGCCAACAAACCCTAGTCGATACCAACGTGCGGCGAACCTGGCAAATCGATGCGAACCAGGTCCGGATCCACGGCCGCGGTTGGAACAAAACCTTGGCGGGGATTGTCGAACGCGTCGCTGAGGGGCTTGGCGTGGCCGGACCGGTCACCGCCGAGCTGTACAAACTTTTAGTGTACGACGAGGGCGCCTTCTTTGTGAGCCATCGCGACACCGAGAAGGCAGTCGGGATGTTTGCCACGCTGGTCATCGTGTTTCCTTCCATCTGCACCGGCGGCGAACTCGTAGTCCGCCACCAAAACCGCGAGGCCCGGTTCGGCCTGGACTGTCCCGAGCCGTCGGAAGCGGCCTTCGCCGCCTTCTATGCCGACTGCCCGCATGAGGTGCTACCGGTGACTTCAGGGTGCCGGCTGACTCTGATCTACAACCTCTCGCGCCAGGAGCCGGGCGATGCGCCCAGGCCACCCAACTACGATGCGGAACGAGACAAACTAGCGGCGCTTCTGCGGCAATGGTCCGAAAATGAGGACTGGACCGATGATCGCCCTCCGGAAAAGCTGATCTATCCACTGGAACACGCCTATACCCCGGCCAGCCTATCGTTCGAGGCCCTCAAAGGAGCCGACACCGCCAGGGCGGACACGCTTCTGGCCGCCGCCCGGGAAGCCGGGTGCGATCTGCACTTGGCGCTGCTGTCCCTCGAAGAAAGCGGCAGCGCCGAGCACACGGGTGATTATCAGTCGTACCGCCGCGGACATTATGAGGACGAGGACGAGGAATTCGAGGTGGTCGAAGTCGATGATCGAAGCGCGACCCTGTCCAGCTGGCGCCGCCCGGACGGTGGCGACCCGGGGCTGGGAATTTTGCCCTTCGATCCGAAGGAGGTATCGCCGCCCAACGCCTTGGAGGACATGGTCCCAGACGACGAAAGCTTCCTGGAAGCGACCGGCAACGAGGGGGCCTCGTTCGAGCGCAGCTACAGCACGGCGGCCCTGGTGTTGTGGCCGAGCCGCCGGCGGCTCGCCGTCGTCAATCAGGCGGGCTTGCCGGCCACCCTGCCCTATCTTGCCGATCTTTGTGAACGATGGGCCGCCGGCGGCGAGGACCACCAATCGCCGCTGTGGACTCAGGCGCACGAACTTTCCGGCCATATGCTGGTTTCCTGGCCGATGGAACCTTGGCGACCCGGGAAATCGGCGAGCGACGCCGGCACGATGCTGACTCTGCTGAGCCGGCTCGGCGACAAGGAGCGTATCGATAGCTTCCTTGCCCATGTGTCCGCCGCGGGCGTCTATGGCAGCGCCGACGCCGAGGCGGTGTTGCTGGCCATCCGCCTGTTGCCGCGACAACGGGTCGTCGAACTATTCGAGCGCATTGTTGCGGGGAACGCCGCGATAGCCCTCGACTCCTGCTGCGATTTGCTGGCGCAAGCTGTGGCGGCGGCTTCGGGACAGCTCGACCTGGAACCGGCTGATCTCCTGCCGGCCGCCACGGCTTTGGTCGTAGCCCTGCCGGGCGATCCGGCCCGCGCACCTGAGACCGCACCTTGGATCCGGCCTCGCCCGATGAAGCCCGGCGTGGTCATCGATGTTCTGACCGCTCTCGACAAGATCGATCCGGAGTTGGCCGGTGACGCAGCGGACACGTTCCTGGCTTGGCCCAAGACCTATGGCCTGGACGCGGTTCTCGTCCCGGCCGTTCTGACGCTCGGCGAATCGGCGGGAGCCGAAACGATGGCGGTCGCGCGTCTGCGCACCGCTTGCGTGGCTCATTTGAACGCCCGTATCGCCGAACCCTTGGCGCCACCCAGCGATCAGACGCGGGCCGGCACGGTCGCCTGCGGTTGTCGTCATTGCGGCGAGCTCAGCCGGTTCCTCTCTCATCCCACCCGCGAAACGTGGATCTTCAAAGCTGTCCAGACCGACCGCAGTCATTTGGAGAATGAGATCCGCAACGGTGGCTACGACCTCGATTTCATCACGCTTCGCCGTGGCAGTCCCCATAGCCTGGTCTGCACCAAGAACCAGGCCAGCTTCCAACGAAGAGCACGGCAACGCGAGGAGGACTTGAAAAACTTGGCGCGGCTTGAGGACCAACGCAGATAGAACCGGGTTGGCGGCCACGAGAGTAGCTGAGTGCACTGGACGTATAACTGGAATTTCCCCGGGGACCCTCCCAATCAAGCGCTACTGTTGCGGTGGACGTCCGCCACCATCGGGACCACCGCCTTGGCCCCGCTGCTGCATACGTTCCTGCATGCGCTGTTGATCTTGTTCGAACTGTTTTTTCTGGTCATCGTTCAAAATGGCTTCGATCTTTGCATTGGAGTCGTTGCGAACGCTCTGCATCTTTGTCATCCGGTCTTCGCGCGACAGCAACGAATTCCCGCGCAACGCCTGCATTTGGTGCTGCTGGAATACCAGAATGGGCTTGATTTGGCTTTGCTGATCGGCGGATAGGTTGTAGCGCTTGGTCATGCTCGCCAATTGCTGATCCGGATCCATCATTCCGCGATGGCCACCGCCCGGTCCCTGAACTGGGGGTGGCGCTGAGGTTTCCGGAGGGAAACCGGGTTCCTGGGCCAACACCTGAGCACCATACACGAGCCCTGCGGCCAAGACGCCACTATGTACCAGACAACATAAAAGCTTCTTCATCGGAACATTTCCTCCACTGTTTGCCGTATACAAACACTGGACGCCGGTCCAGCCGCTCAGATAGCAGGGCTCGATATTGCTGGGCGGAAAGTGCAACAAATCTGCGGGTGCCCCATCCTTCGCGTTGTTTGCGAAGGGTGGGATACCACGAATCTCGCTGCGTACCGTTGCGTATCCCACCCTTGAACCCAAAGAACGGGTTCAAGGACCCCGGATTTCCTACTGCACTGCCCCAGCCATCGTTGCGTGTGCGGCTTTCTGTTAAGGAAAGCCGCATGAAGTTCGTTGACCCCACCAAGCCTTACAGGCGCCCCCACGCAAGAATCTGAAGGATGAGTACGAAAACTGCGTCGTTTCTTCCAAACTGGAAGATGAGCCATTGTAATGTCTCGGAAGTTCTGAGAGACGTACCCGAATCACTGATCGAAATAATCCAGTCACCGGCTCCTAAGGACCGCTCATTCGTTCTTATCATGCTTAAGCAGAATTCGTCCCCAGATGCGTTCACGGAGTATTTTGTGCTCCTATTGCCGCTGGCCACAGCGCTCAGTCTTGTTGTGGCTTCATGGGTGCATGGATGGCTGAGCCGGAAAACGCACGAACGGTTGAAGTCGGAAGAAACCGTGAAGGTTACACACCGATCTACAAACCGTAGCCCCCGCAACAGCACCAGACAGGACCGCGTGCGGCAAACCTTGACACCCAGCGCTTCCCTTAGGAGCAGGTTGGTGCAATGCCGGTAATTCCCCCATGCGGATGAAAGCCGGACGATGTGAGTACTGTAGGACGCGCAGTTACATTTGCAGGCCAAGCAGGCAGCTGCCAAGTAACACGGCAGCCAATTGCGGGGATGTTAGAGCAACTAAAGCTTTCCCATATTTTTGTCGAAAGAGAACAATAGTAGACTTCGCCCGGCATGCACCCAGCACTTGCCTCTAAGGTTAGTCGCGCCCGACTCGAGCGAGCCCCGGTGTGCGGTTAGGCCGGAATGAGCGCGCTGTGCGAAGACCCGTCCGCTCCGAGGTCTATGCGTTTGTAATCCTGGTGCTCGGTTATCTGCAGACTATCTGGCCGTTGCATCGTGTGCCCGCGCCCCTGCCGAAAGATCCGGCAGGGTGGCCGGAGGTCGACCTGCTGATTCCAACCTACAATGAGCCGCTTAGCGTGGTGCGCTACACCGCACTGGCGGCGCGCAACATCGACTGGCCGCCGGAAAAACTGCACATTTTCCTTCTCGATGACGGCACGCGGGAGGACTTCCGCGCCTTTGCCGAGGCGGCCAACGTCGGTTACATGACGCGCAACGACAACCAAGGCGCAAAAGCGGGCAACATCAACCGCGCGCTCGGCCAAACGCACTCGCCTTACGTGGCCATCTTCGATTGCGACCA
>PLZN01000220.1:286-13226 GCA_003152195.1 Acidobacteriaceae bacterium | reverse complement strand
TTTCCGTAAAGAAAGCCGCATGAAGTTCGTCAACGCCAACAAAGTCTACAGAAAATCCGGGGTAGCGTAGTGGAGGGACCTGCGGTTTCTTTTCTCCACTCTGCGGTCGGTTTGGTCGTGCCGGCGGAAAGCTATTCAGTCTCAAGGTAGACAATCCTCTGCTCCTGGAATGATCGGGTTGCGGCGTGACTTACGCGGATTGCTTCGACGGCGTCTATACCCGAAACTGCAGGCTCTCCGCCACGCAGTAGCGTATCCACGAAATTCTGGATCTGGGCAAGATAGGCACTCTCAAAACGCTCCATGAAATACGGAACAACATCGTGACTTATACCTGCCTTGGTCATCACGAGAATGGGAGTTTGCCGATAGTATCCGATCTGCAACGAGCCCTTAGTGCCCCAGATTTCCGCCCGAATGTCGTATCCGAATACCGCATTCCGGCTGAGATGAACGGCACCCAATGTACCGGTACGGAAAACAAGACTGATGATTGCGTTATCAATATCACCGATTGACTTCATTTCCGGGTATGCAAGCGTGCCACCAACCGCGTAAACACTTTTGATCCCGCCCATGTACATGCGCGCTATGTCGAAGTCGTGAATCCCCATATCGGCAATCAGGCCGCCGCTCACTTTCGGGTCGCAGAATTCCAGCGACGGCCGAAAAGGATCTCGCGATGTCGATGTCAGGACGACTGGTGTGCCGATAACGCCGGCTTCCATTTGCTTCATGGCGGCAATGTATCCGGAGTCGAAGCGGCGCTGGAAGCCGGGTTGGAAGAATACTCCCGCTTTCTCAACCGCAGTCAACATCTCCCGGGCATCTTCCACAGACATCGCGATCGGCTTCTCGCAGAAGATGGCTTTCCCGCTTTCTGCTGCGCCAATCACTACCTCTTTGTGGGTACTTGTGGGAGTCAAAACAGCGACCGCATCTACCTGCTTGTCAGCAAATACGTCGTGATGATTGCCGTACCATCGAGGAACATCAAATTCTTTTGCAAATGCCTCGGCGATCTCTGCATGCGTATCGGCGACGGCCAAAAGCCGGGCACCAGGAACACGATGTGCAAGATTGGAAGCATAAACGCGCCCTAAACGTCCCAGGCCCAGGACGCCAACATTGATTCGGCTCGCCATTCGTACACGCCCTTTCCGCTGCGGCGCACGTTATGCAAAGCGAGTGTGTTTCCACAGCGCCCAAGCGCCCGCGGCCAAAAATAGCACTAGTATTCCGGTCAATACGATGGCAAAGCCATAGTTGATGGCTAATGGCGGCCGTTTGACGTAAGCGGCGAACCAGGCAAAGACTCCCACAGCTCCAGCAAGGATCACATAGTCCCACCAGCGCCGCTTGTGACTGTAGCTGGCCGCAGCTTCTTCGCCACCCTGCTCTGCAATCAACTCCTTTGGGTCCATACCGTATCGGGTGCATTCCCGCGTTATGGCCTGAATACATGAGGCGCGTTCACCAGCGGGCGCAGCAGCCGTGCTGATTGCGAGGGCACCCAGGATCATTAACAACGATGCGGAAAGGATAACAAGTTGGGTGGATCCACTGAAGTGAGCAAATTCTCCAAACACTAAGGCGCCCCACGCCAGCCCCCATAGCTGATTGGTGTTAGAGAGTGGAATCGCCCGGCTGATACCTATGTATTTCGTCCCGTATTGCTGGAATAAGTCGCCAATCACCCAGCAAAATCCCCCGAGAAAGAGCCATAAGATAGAAGACTTGATGGCCTTCAATTGAATAAAGATGGAACTGCCGCCATTGTGCACGGTAAGGACCAATAGGCCAATCGTCGCCAGCTCGCCAAAGGTAAAGATGGTGACGAATGAGAGAGGATTGAGGCCGGAAAGATATGCCTTGCGATAGGGTATGTACATTGTGCCCAACAGGAGACCGGCGGCAAGGGCAGCGGACACTCCGGAGAAAACACGGTGGGCGGAGATGGTGCCGGAGCCAGTCGAAGCGTAGGACAAAGCGACGGCGCCAATCGTAATGGCGAGTGCTCCACCCAGAACACTCACCCAGGTCTTGGCTCCGGCACCTCGCAATTCTCTGAACAACAGCCATCCCCAAAAAAGGCCCACCAGAGAATTAATATTCCAAAGGGGAAAGGCAATCGCCAGGCCGACATCGCGGACAGCAACAATGGTCAACGTGTTTGCTACAGCCCAGATGGCTCCCGCAAGCACAGCCCACACCATCAAATGAGGCTTCCGCCTAAGGTCATACACTACGTAACTTGTGCCTTTTAAAACCGCTGGTAGCGTCCAGCGCGAGAAAAATACTCCAATGATCATGCAGAGCGAGATCAAAACTGGAGAAAAGCCAAGGTTTGCAAGCTTTGTAGGAGCTTCCGCTCCACCCAGCCACGCCGATGCAGCGATAGCGCAGAAGACGCCGAGACCGTGCATGGATCTTGATGCCGGAACGCTCTTTTCCTCAGAGATCATATACACCTATGGATTTAGCGACTTAGATAAATAAGAAGTAAAACACCAACCACAAACGCGATGAGTGGGATCCAGAGGTGGACATCACTGAGAACTGCTCGAATTACGCCGTGATTCATTCGACTTCGGACTCCTTAGTGCGGGCTCTCGCGCGAGGAAGGGAGCGCGCCAAATTGTATCTTGCTGGCAGGCGAACGCGGAAGAAGTTTTCACACCCGGAAAAGTCGAGGGAAATTTATTGACGTTACGGCGTGCATCGAGAATCGTGGCATCCCACCCCTCGCAAACAACGCGAAGGACCCCGGNNATTTCCTACTGCGCGGCCCCAGCCATGGCCGCGTGTGCGGCTTTCAGTGAGGAAAGCCGCATGAAGTTCGTTGACCCCACCAAGCCTTAGAGGAAATCCGGGGGGATGGGGCACCCTCAGATTTGTTGCACGGGGCAGGTTAATTCGCGCTTGCCAGGTACACCGTGAACCAGCTATTAGCGTCGGACCATTGCCGGCGCAACTTGAATCCGGCTCGTGTAAGCAAGGCCAGTACGCGCTGATCGGTGAACTTATAGCTGTTCTCGGTGTGGATTGTCTCGCCCAGCGCGAAGCGCACCTCGAGATCCAGCGCGCCAATGGGAACCCGCTGTGCCAGCAAACTTTCCAGGTGCATCTCGATGCGCGAGTGCTCCTCATTCCACCGTGCCCTGTGGCGAAAAAGTTGAGGATTAAAGTTTGCGCCGAGCTCGCGATTCATGCGGACCAGCACATTCTTATTGAACTCCGCCGTAACTCCAGCCGCGTCGTCGTAGGCGGCCAGCAACAGTGGCGTGTCCTTCACCATGTCGGTGCCCAGCAGCAGGCAATCTCCCGGCAACAACTGGGAGCGTACGCTACGGAGCACGTCGAGGGCGTCCGCAGGCGAAAAATTCCCGATGCTCGAGCCGATGTACAACACCAGCCGTCTTCCGGCGCCAAAGCCACTCGCGCCCTTATTCTGCCGCATCCCGTCGGTATAGTCCGCGACTACGGGTTCGACCGTTACCTCGGGCAGCTGCACCTCCAACCTGGTCCGAGCTTCTTGGAGGGCGGTCTCCGACACATCGATCGGGTAGTAGGTCACGCTGCCCTGAAGTCTGATCGCAGCCTCGAGCAGCAGGCCTGTCTTGGTCGCCGTCCCTGCGCCCAGCTCGATCATCGACAAATCCCGGCCTCCCGCGGCTGCCGCGATGATCTCATCCGCGTGCTTCGTCAGGATGCTTCTCTCGGTGCGGGTGACGTAGTACTCCGGCAGCTCGGTGATGGCTTCAAAGAGACGAGAACCCGCCTCGTCATAGAACAGCCAGGGAGAGAGCGTCTTAGGGTGCGCGGTGAGCCCGCTTAAGACTTCAGCTCCGACCGGGCTAGACGTTATGGCCGACAGCTTGGGTAACGAAATAGCAGACATTGAGTCTCCGCGATGCCTTGGTTAGATGTTCGCCAAACGAATGCCGGAAAACTGCCAGCGCGTCGCAGGAGAGAAAAAGTTACGGTAGGTGGCGCGGATATGGGATGCCGGAGTGACCACCGATCCACCGCGCAGCACCATCTGGCTGCTCATAAATTTGCCGTTGTATTCGCCCAGCGCGCCCGGTAAGGCGCGATAGCCCGGGTATCCAATGTAGGGACTCTGGGTCCACTCCCAGACATCGCCAAACATCTGTGCCGGCGCCTTAGTAGGTGCCTCGGCAAACGCCTGCGGATGCAGCACTCCGCCATCCAGCAAGTTTCCTTCCACCGGCAATCCCTGGGCCGCGATCTCCCACTCGGCTTCGTTGGGGAGCCGCTTGCCCGCCCAGTTGGCAAAAGCGTCGGCTTCGTAATAGCTCACATGGCACACCGGCGTCTGCAGCAATGCCTTCAGGGGCAGGTCGCCGTACATCGTGTACACCTGCCATGCATCGTCCTGCTGGCGCCAATAGAGTGGGGCTTTCCAGCCTTCGGCTTCGGCCGTATCCCAGCCTGCGGCTAGCCAAAGCTCCGGACGCCGGTAGCCGCCGTCGTTCATGAAGTGCAAATACTCGGCGCAAGAAACTAACCTGGAGGCCAGTTGGAAAGGGCGCAGATAGACAGGATGGCGGGGCAGCTCGTTATCGAAGGCGAAGCCATCGCCGGCAAATCCGATATCGCAGAGACCGCCCTCGTATTCCAGCCATCCTACCCTGTCTCCGGTCTCAGGTTTTCCCAGCGAAAATGCGGCCAAGGCGATCGGTTCGTCGACATAGGCTGGATGAAGAGGGTTGGTCCACAACGCGTGCTTGATATCGGTGGCCAGCAACTCCTGGTGCTGCTGCTCGTGATGGAGGCCAAGCACGATTCTCCGCGCCGCCTCTTCCGGCGGACCAGAGGCCAGTAGCCGTTGGATCCCTTCCTGCACATGCCGGCGGTAGTGCAGAATCGTCTCCACCGGTGGGCGCGAGAACGAGGCACGGAGCTTTTTCTCCGGCTGGTCGGAGACGGCGTTGTAGTAGCTGTTGAAGAGCCAACGGAAGGCGGGGTTGTATTCGCGGTAGCCGGGGAGGAACTCACGCAGCAAAAATGTCTCGAAAAACCAGCTGGTATGGGCCAGGTGCCACTTGGCCGGGCTTGCCTCCGCGCAGGACTGCACCATCATGTCCTCGGGCGAGAGCGGGAGGCATAGCTGCTCGCTTTGCCTCCTCACTCGTGAGAACTTTTCGAACAGACAGGCATTCGTGTCTGTCGTCGCGATCGTTGGCGTCATGGTTAACGTTTCTCCCTCTACTTAGAGACAGGAAGCGGCTTGATGTTGCCTGAAAATTTTTGCCCCCGGGGGAGCGGGTTGAATGAAAGCATTTGTTTTATCGGTAACACCCACAGAAGAAACGCTTTATCTCTTGATTCAGATTCAACGGGCGCTGAGCAGCCGGGCCAGGAGGTAGGCCGCACCGGCGGCCAAGCTGCCAATCAGCACGGTTTGCAGCGCGCTGCGCACAGTGCCGGCTCCGGTCAACCTACCTTTCACCCCGCCAAAAACCAGCAGGGCGACCAGGGTAATCGCGACCGAGGCGGCGAGTGCTACCGGCAGACTCTGTCCAACCATGTAGGGGGCCAGAGGTACAAGGCCTCCGGCGACATACGAGAGGGCTATGGTGACCGCGCTACGGCTGGCCCGGTTCCGCTGAGGCTCCTCCAGCCCCAGCTCAAAACGCATCATAAAGTCCACCCATGCCTGGGGCCTGCGCTTCAGCGCTTCGAGCACCATCACGCTCTCGCTTCGCGCCACGCCATACTGCTCAAAAATCTCGTAGATCTCATCTTCCTCGTCGCGGGTCCGCTCCACAATCTCGCGCTCTTCGCGCAGGCGCTCACTGGCGTAGTGCTCGGCATCGCCCTGGGCTGCGAGAAATCCGCCCAGGCCCATGGCGATCGATCCGGCGGCAATCTCCGCCAGCCCGGCCAGCACGACCACGTGGGAGGAATTCACCACGCCGGAAAGCCCCGCTGCCAGAGCAAAGGGAACCGTCAATCCGTCCGACATCCCGATCACCACATCGCGCACCAACGCGGTCGACTCGAAATGTCTTTCCACGTGGGCCGGAGGAGCAGGTGGCGCGGGGAACGGAAGTGATTTGGTCGGCATCACGGCAGTTTACCGCAGTGTTCTCTGGTGACAACGGATATGGGTGCGCCTGCGTCCATAGTCTTAGCCGGCGCGTCTAAATGGTGCACAATCAGGCTGCGGCCTGTTGCCCGCCCTGGGCTGCGTTATGGGTAACTGTGGGCTAATGGATGGAACGAACTGCAAGACTGGTATGTTTGGCTCTGTGCCTAGCGACGGTAGCAGCGCCGTACTGCCGTGCGCAAGACGGCGCGGGCCCACCGGACGGCGGCGATGGCATGGGTCAAGTCTTCGGGAGGGGCAACGGAGTTCGTGGAACAGTCACCGCAGCCGCAGCCGGTAGCTTCACCATCCGCACCGAGGAAGGCGAGACCTACCAGGTTCTCTACAGCCCCAACACCCGCCTGATGAAGGATCGGCAGCCGATTGCGGCCGGCGACATTCACGTGGGGGATATGCTGATGGCCGGTGGCTTAGTCGACGCCAAGGCCAAGACCGTGGGCGCGGTTTTGCTCTACGACATCGATGCCGCCGAGGTGCGCAACGCCCGCGCCGGCTTTGGCAAGACCTGGGTAATGGGCAAAGTCACTGCCGTCCATGAGCTCAAGATCACTATCGAGCGGGCCAACGACAAGCAGGCGCAGGTTGTGGCGGTGGATGAGAACACATCTTTCCGCAAGCGTCGGGAAGACGTGACGCTGGCCGATGTAAAGATTGGAGACGTTATCAGCGCCCAGGGGGCCATGCACGAGGACACCTTTCTGGCCACGACTCTGCGGATAATGACTCCGAGAACAGGGCCTCCGCATGGGGCCGAACAGGGACCCGGCCAACCACACCCGGCTGATTCCTCGGCTCCGGTCCCGGGACCGCCCGGCTTCTGAATTGGATCTGATTTTGCCAGCAAACTCTGTAGTGCGTCCTGACGCGCAGGAAGGCCTATGCTGTGCGCATAGCAACAGGAAATCCCGTCTAATGCAACGCATGTCGCTAATCTTGTGCCTTTTTTGCGGCATTCTGGCTGGCCCTGCAGGGGCGCAATCGCCCGCTGTTCCTGCGCCCGCGGCGACGCCCCCGCCGGCCGCTGCAGCCGGGGGACTGGTACACGGCACAGTAAAGGCGGGCAATGTCCCGCTGCCTGGCGTAAGCATCGTCGCCACGAATACGCTGACCGGCCAACGGTATGCCACCATCACGGACATCGATGGCAACTATTCGATGACCATTCCCACCAATGGCCGGTATGTGCTGAAGACCGAGCTCGCCGCTTTTGCCCCGGAAACCAAGGTCGCGCTGCTCAAACCCACGGCAACGTCACCGGCTAACCAGCAGGCCGATTTCGCCCTGACGCTGGCTTCGCGGGTCCCTCCGGAGAGCCCGCAGGAGAATCTGGCGGGGAACCTGGGTCAAGGCGGGCAAGGCGGCCGGCAGGCAGGCACGGTACGCCGCAATACCGGTGGAGGAGCCCAGAACCTGGCCTTGCTTGGCGCCCTCGCCGGCGCGGAGGATACAGGCATCAACAGCGGCGCTACAGGAGCAACGCTGCCTTCGCTGGCCAATAGCGCAGATTTCTCGACCGACTCGGTCGCCGTCACCGGTCAGTCAGGCACGACAAATCCCTTCGCTGGGGTGGATATGGAACAGCTTCGCCAGAACGCAGAGCTGGACCAATCTCTTGGGGGAGGAGGCTTCGGCGGCCCGGGCGGGGCGGGCGGCCAAGGAGGGGGGCCTGGAGGCGGAGGTCCTGGAGGCGGCGGTCCGGGAGGCGGCGGTCCGGGAGGCGGAGGTCCAGGTGGCGGAGGTCCTGGTGGCGGAGGTCCAGGTGGCGGAGGTTTCGGAGGTTTCGGAGGTGGCGGGGGTCGCGGTGGCGGGGGTCGCGGTGGCGGTTTCGGCGGTGGAGGTTTCGGCAATTTCGGCAACTTCAAGCCCAATCAGCCCCATGGCGCGTTCTTCTGGACGGGTGGAAACAGCGCGCTGAATGCCCAGCCGTTCTCCATTCGTGGCGAAGCGCAACATCAGCCCAGCTACGCGCAGAATCAGTTCGGACTTACTTTTATGGGCGCGCCGTATATTCCGCACGTGGTCGAGCACGACACAAAAGACGTGATCTTCTTCAATCTCTCCGGGCAGCGATCTTCCTCGCCATTCAACCAATACGGCACGGTGCCTTCCGCTGCCGAGCGTGATGGAGATCTCTCGGGTCTCACCAGCCAGCAAGGTGCTCCGATCACCATTTATGATCCGGCGACCGGCGCGCCTTTCCCCAATAACACCATCCCAGTGGCCCGCATCTCGAGCCAGGCAACTGCGCTGCTGAACTACGTCCCGCCGCCCAACCTGCCGGGCCAGTTTCAGAATTATCAGCGGCTTGCCTCGGCCGAATCCAACACCACGCGGTTCGGTGTGCGTTTTCTGCACAGCTTTGGCAGTAGTTCGGGTGGCTCGCCGATCGGTGGGATGATCCGCCAGTATCTCGGACAGGGCGGCGCCGGCATCCGCCAGAGCATGAATTTGAACTTCAACTACAGTCACGCGGCGGCCGATGAGCTCAGTCTCTTCCCGGACCTTGGCGGCAAGCAGCAGTCGCACCAATATTCGGTGCAACTTGGCTACTCGCTAGGCAAAGGCAGGCTGACCAATAACCTCACTCTCAACTGGAACCGCTCTAATACACAGCTCAAGAACGATTTCACCGGCACGACGGATATTGCCAGCCAAGTTGGTCTCAGCGGGCTGCCTGACGACCCACTGCTCTTTGGTTTGCCCAACCTCACCCTGAACCAGTTCACCAGCGTAAACGAGCAGCAGCCGACCTTTCAGACCAACCAGACGGTGGCGGTCTCCGAGTCCACTTCGTGGGTCCACAAGAAGCACAACATCCGTTATGGAGGAGACTTTCGCCGCGTCCATAGCGACCAATTCGCCAATACCGGCAATGTCACCGGTACCTATACCTTTACTGGCCTCTATACCGAGCAGCCCGGCTCCAGTAGCAGCGGCGGCAATGGCACGTCCGGCACTCCTACTTCAGGCTCTTCCCTTGCCGACCTGTTGCTCGGGATGCCGCAGCAGAGTTCGCTGCAGGCGCCTTACCAGAAGTCTTACTTGCGGCAGAATGCCTGGGATGCCTTTGGCCAGGACAGCTGGCGAGCCATGGCGAACCTGACCCTGCTCTTCGGCTTGCGTTATGAATATTATTCGCCCTACTCGGAGAAGTACGACCGCCTCTCGACCCTGGATACGGGCAATGATTTCGCTTCCGTAGCAACAGTTCTCTCCGGAGGCGTCGGTCCCTACACAGGGAAATACCCGCGCGATCTGATCTACCCTGAGCGCAACAACTTTTCCCCGCGGTTAGGTATTGCCGTACGGGTAATGAAAGACACGGTTGTGCGCGGAGGCTATGGCATTAACTATGCCGTCGGCCAATATGTGAAATTTGTGCAGAACTTCGCCTTCCAGCCGCCCTACGCCGACGTTCAGACCAACGAAAACACAGCTAACGCGCAGATCACTCTGGCCAATGGCTTTCCTATGGCGCAAACCGACGGCAATTACGCCGTTAACAAGAACTACCGGCTGCCTTACGTGCAGGTGTGGAACCTGAATTTGCAGCGCACCGTGCCCTTGGGGATTGTGCTTAACATCGGCTACAACGGCTCGAAAGGAACTCGCCTGGACATCGTCGATGCACCCGGCCGCACGGCCACTACATCTCTGAGCGGAGTTCTGTATGACTATGAGGACTCGGTTGCTTTCTCTAACTACAACGCGCTGACATTCAGCGCGCGCAAGCGGCTGCAACGGGGGATCGCTCTGGGCGCGACCTACACTTATAGCCACTCGATCGACAATGCCAGCTCCATCGGCGGCAACGGGGGAACGGGAACGGTGGTGGCGCAAAACTGGCAGGATCTGCTGGCCGAAGAATCGAATTCCAGTTTCGATATACGCCACAAGCTGAGCGGCAACTTTCTTTATGAATTACCCTTTGGGCCCGATGAACACTGGGTCAACACTGGATGGCTGGCGCATTCGCTCAGCGGAATCTCTCTTTCCGGCACCTTTACTTTCGCTACTGGAGAACCTCTGACACCACACTACGAAGCCGCCGTGGCTGACGTGGCTCGCGGCAGCACAGGTTCACTTCGTCCCGGCCTGGTTCCCGGGGCTTCACTCACCGCCGGCGGCGGGTCGCTCGACAACTGGTTCAACAAGAACGCCTTTGCAACGCCTACAGGTACTTATGGGAACGCTTCCCGTTACTCGATTCCCGGACCGGGCACAGTTTCTCTCAGTGCATCGCTCTCCAAGACGGTTCGCTTCTCAGAAACGCGTACTTTCGAGATGCGCGCCACTGCCAGCAACCCCTTGAACACCGTCCAATACTCAGGTGTCGACTCGACGTTGGGGTCGGGAACCTACGGCGAGGTGACTTCAGCCGCCGCCATGCGTCAATTCACCTTAAACGCCCGCTACCGGTTTTAGAGAGGATTTGATTTTTCGATGAACGCCGCCGGTCACTTGCGCAAATACACCGCCATCGCCTTCCTGGGCATGGCGATGTTGGCCGCGTTGCCGGCCGCTGCGCAGGACCAGAGCCCATCGCAGCCGGATATGCCGGACGCCTATACCCTCAGGGTCAACAGCGACCTGGTGCTCACCAATGTTGTGGTCCGCGACAAAAAGACGGGAGAAGTGGTCCGCGGCCTGAAGGCCAGCGATTTTCAGGTCCAGGAAAATGGCAAGCCGCAATCGATCATCAGCTTCGACTTCCAGAGCGTCGATCAGGCTGCGCCTCTCAATGAGGCCACCGTGACGGGCAAGGCGCCCAACACCATCATGGGCAACATGAACCGCAGCGTTACGTCGACGCAATTGCGCAACCATCGCCTCATCGTCATGTTTTTCGACATCACCTCGATGCAGCCGGAAGACCTGGAGCGGGCACAGGACGCGGCCCGCAATTACGTCAACCGGCAGATGCAGCCGGCGGACCTGGTTGCGGTCGTCTCCCTTGACCAAGCGCTTTCGCTCGATCGGGATTTCACTGCCAATAAGCAACTGCTGCTGAACGCGGTCAACAGCTACTCCGGCACCCAGGGCTCGGGATTTCAATCGGGAGCCACGAGCACGGCCAACCAGGTGGAAGATACCACTTCCTTCACCCCCGATGAGCAGGAATACAACGACGTCAATACCGACCGCGAGCTCTTCGCCTTTTCAGACATTGCCCACTCGCTGGCGTACATCAACGAAAAGAAATCGCTGCTCTATTTTTCCGGCGGCATCCAGCGCGATGGGATTGAGAACCAGGCCTCGCTTCACGCCGCCATCAACGCCTCTGTGCGCGCGAATATGTCGATTTATTCTGTGGATGCGCGCGGTCTGGAAGCGATCTCACCGCTGGGCGACGCCTCAACCGGCAGCCTGCGGGGAACCAGCGGCTACAACGGCGCGGCCCTGCAAAACAATCTCGATTCCAACTTCAATACGCAGGAAGTGATGGCCACGCTTTCCTCCGATACCGGCGGCAAGGCGTTCTTCGATTCAAACGACTTCTCACCCGCTTTCCAGCGCATCCAGCAGGACACTTCCGCCTACTACGTGATTGGTCTCCGCTCCACGGACACGCTGCGCGATGGCCGCTACCGCAGGCTCACCATCAAGATCAACCGCCCTGGCGTCAAGCTCGAATACCGTCCCGGCTACTACGCTCCGGCCGACTATAAGCATGCCAATAAAGATGAGCGCGAGCGCCAACTGCAAGAGCAGCTTTCCAGCGGCCTTGCCGCCACCGACGTCGAGGTCTACCTGCAGGCTTATTACTTCCGCAGTGACACGGGTAACGGCGCGCCTCGCTTCTACGTGCCTGTATCTCTGATCGTGCCCGGCTCACAGATCCCCTTCGTCAAGGGAGGCGATCGCAGCAAGGCTACGCTCGATATCATCGGGGAACTCAAGAACACTGCCGGCCAGGATATGGCGGAAATTCGCCAGACGGTCAAGCTTGCGATCGATGACTCGCAACAGGTTTCGCGCAAGAACATTCAGTACACGACCGGCTTTACGCTGCCGCTGGGCAAGTATCATCTCAAGTTTGTGGTGCGCGAAAATCAGACCGGCCGCATGGGCTCCTTTGAAACGGATATCAACCTGCCGGACCTGAAGAGGTTTCCCCTCAAGCTCAGCTCCGTCGTGCTATCGAGCCAGCGTGTTGCCTCAACCGGGAAAGACGCGAGCAATCCGCTCTCCAACGGCGGCTTCACCTGGGTACCGAATGTGGCCCACGTCTTCCGCACCGATCAGCATCTGTACATGCTTTATGAGGTCTACGATCCCGCTTCGGCGCGAGCCGTCGCTAAGGTGAGCGGGACCTCCACCGCGCCCGCTGCCGCAGCCGGGAAACCCGGCATGCAAGTGCTGACCAGCATCGAGTTTCTTCAAGGCACCACGAAGGTTTTCGAGACGCCTCTGGTTGAGGCCAACAGCCTGAACGTGCCCGGGCGCGGCGCCGTCGCATTCGCCTTCGACATTCCGCTTGACCGGTTGACGGCCGGTCTCTACATCTGCCAGGTGAATGTTATTGACGATGCCGGCGGCAGCTTCAGTTTCCCGCGCCAGGCGCTGCTGGTTCGCGCCGCCGCGGTTGCGCCCACCGTCCCAACTCCGAGTGCAGCACCAGCGCGCCCGTAGCAGCGCCCGCGAATAGCACTCACTCTCCTTCGCTGTAAGGCTCAGAGATTCAGGACGGGCATCAAAGGTTAGCGACAAGTGCGCAATGGGTCGTCCTGTTTGCAAGACAAACACAAGCTTCTGAACCGAAGCAAGATTTTGTCATCCCGACCGGAGCGTACCCGGATTTCC
>PLZN01000220.1:0-264 GCA_003152195.1 Acidobacteriaceae bacterium | reverse complement strand
GGGCAGTGTCTGCACCCGGAGTTACAGCACGTCCCTCGTTTCAAGTGATATCGTGCCGTAAAAACGAGGTACGGACCGTCGTAGTAATAATCCTCTCCTAGGCGGAGTTCTGCAGCTGCCGGTCCGAGCGGCGGCTTGGCTGGTGAAGTCTCGTCCCGCATCTCTCTATTTTCGCAGGTATCGCCGGGAAGAAGCAGCCGAATTAAGCTTCGCGGAAGAACGGAAGAAACCGTGCACGGGATGGAGAGATACATTCAGCCGTCC
>PLZN01000383.1:21196-21473 GCA_003152195.1 Acidobacteriaceae bacterium | reverse complement strand
GCTGCGGCGCGATGACGACGCCGGCAGCATGCAAACCTGCACCCCGCACCAGCCCTTCGAGCTTTCGGGCGGTGTCGACCAGTTCTTTGACCTGGGGTTCTTTGTCGTAGGCCTCCTGCATTTGCGGCGAATCCTGCAGAGCCTTGGAGATGGTGACGCCTACGGTGGCGGGAATCATCTTGGCCACGCGATCCACTTCGCCGTAGGGCAGATCGAGCGCCCGGCCGACATCCTTGATGGCAGCGCGGGCGGCCATAGTGTTGAAGGTGATGATCTG
>PLZN01000383.1:185-21162 GCA_003152195.1 Acidobacteriaceae bacterium | reverse complement strand
GAAGTCCCACACGATCAGGAAGTAGCCGGCAAACTTCATCTGCTTGATGCAGTCGATCTCGCGCTCCAACCGCTCCTCATAGTCGGAGAGGGGCCGGCGCCGCAAGCCCCGGTCACTGAGGTGACGAATGGCAGTGTCGAGGCGCTTGCGAAAACCCGCGCGGCAAACCTCGGCGAAATAGCTATCGATGGTGTGGCCGTCGGGAACGGCAAACTCCGGAAAGGGATTCGTGACTTTGTTCAGCTTGAGCGAACACCGCTCAGCGAACTGCATGGTCCGGCTGACCACCTGCGGAGCGTGGGAAAAAAGCCGCTCCATCTCTGCCGCGCTCTTGACATAGAACTGGTCGCTATCGAACTTGAAGCGCTTCGGATCATGGATGGAGCCGGCCGTTTGCACACACAGCAGCACTTCATGGGCGTGATGATCGTCTTCGCAAAGGTAGTGACTGTCGTTGGTCGCAACCAGGGGTATGTCGAGATCTTTTTCCAGCCGAAAGAGGTCGGCGTGGATCTTCTTTTCCAGCTCCAGTCCCTGGTCCTGGATCTCCAGAAAAAAATTGCCGCGCCCAAAAATGTCCTGGTACTGGCTGGCGGTTGCGCGGGCGGCATCGTACTTGCCGGCCATGAGGTTACCGCACAGCTCACCGGCCAGGCATCCGGAAAATCCCACCAGGCCCTGGGCGTGCCTGGCCAGAAAATTCTTGCTGATCCGGGGCTTGCGGTAGAAGCCATGCAGCGAAGCCTCGGAGGTAATGCGCACCAGGTTGCGGTATCCTTCTTCGTTTTCCGCCAGCACCAGCAGATGGTTGTACTTATCCCCTTCCGGGGTGGCGCGATGGTCTTCGTTTCCGCATATGTAGAGTTCGCAGCCCAGGATAGGCTTGACGCCCTTGGCCGTCGCGGCGTCAAAAAAATGCACCGCGCCGTAGATGTTGCCATGGTCGGTAATGGCCACGGCCTTCTGACCGATGCTGTCGACGTGGGCGACCAGCTTTTCGACATCACAGGCGCCGTCAAGCAGAGAATAGTCAGTGTGCAAATGAAGGTGGGTGAACTCTGCCATGAGGATATTTCCAGTTTAGTCTGCCAGGCGGATCCCACGGGGCGAGCGGGTGTGCAGAACCGAGGCGGGTTGAGGAAAAGCGGATGGAACCGCCTGAGAGGCAGATCTGTATATCGTTGTCTGCCACTTGGCTTTTGGGAGCGGGCCGGTTCAGCCTGGAGAATTTTTACTTTTGCCGCAATGGAGGAAGTTGGACTGGACGCTATTGGCAGACGGAACGGCAATGACCTGTGGGCAGGGCTCACCCGCTGCGCGGTTCCGTCACCTCGAGGGGCCCGTATCCTTATGAGACAAGCATCAGGTCGAGGATGGGCTTGACGGTCTCGACGAAACCGGGCCTTCGGATCAGCGAAACACGCCCATCCTTGGCAAAGAGGAAGTCGTAATCTATGTGGCAATCGCCGCATAGCCAGAAATGTTCAACTCGAATTTGGCCCGCATCGCGGCGCATGGTGCGTATCACCCTGCCATCGCGAAGATAATGAAGCTCTTTGTGGCATTCCGGATTCATACATTGGGAAATCATGTAAGACCTCTCGGATCACTCAACAACAGCGAAAAGTTCTAGGGTTACTTCGGTAAGAGTGTACTTATCGGTTTCAAAGATTGTCGCTGTGGGAATATGGGTTATTCAAGGGAGGAATCGAGGTAGGTAATGACTTTAGGCCCGGAGCTGGGCCTATCTGAAACCAACAGCGTGTCAGAAAGGCACCCCAGCGTTAAAACGCTCCCAATGCGGGATGGTTTAGCTTCCGGAGCCGCAGAACTCTATGTGGCAGATGCTCCAAGAAGGCTGCACTTGACGCACGTCAGAAGGATAAAGCGACACGAGAAACGCTATCACCTCATCAAAAGTAACTCTGGTAAGTGCTCTAGAGTTCCAGGCTAATCCACAGGCGATTACTAATTTTCTGTCGCGGATCAGGTGAGGCAGGTCGCCCCGGCTGATGCCCGGCAGAGATAAATGTCGGCATCGATTCCGGTGGTTGTGCGGTACTCCTCATGAATCGCCTGGCGAAATTGCTCGGCTTTGCTCTCCTCGACCAGGTTGACGGTGCAACCGCCGAAGCCACCGCCCGTCATACGAGCTCCGTAGCATCCGGGCAGCCGGACGGCGATCGCTACCAGCGTATCCAGCTCGCTGCAGCTGGCCGCGAAATCATCGCGGATGCTGCGATGCGCCTCGGCCATCTGGGCGCCGAAGGCCAGGAGATCGCCGCGCTCCAGCGCCGCTGCTGCAATTTCCACGCGCTTGTTCTCCGTAACGATGTGGCGGCATCGGCGAAAGACATTGTCGGGCATCTGCTGCCTGCACTCCACCAGGTCCGCTTCCCTGGCATCGCGCAGAGTCAGGATCGAAGGCCGGTGACGATGCAGGATGCGGGTGCCCTCTTCCACCTCTTCGCGGCGCGCGTTGTATTGGCCACCCGCATGCTCGTGCTTGACCATGGAATTACAGATGACCAGTCGCACGTGAGGGGGAATGGGCAACAGGCGATATTCCAGCGACCGGCAATCCAGCAGCAAGGCGTGGTCCTGCTGCCCCGCGCAAGCGATGAATTGATCCATGATGCCGCTGCGCGCGCCGACAAAGGCATTCTCCGCGCGCTGGCAGGCCAGGGCGATGGTCGCCAGCGGCATCTCAGCTCCGGCAAGGGCCAGCAGGGCCAGCGCCGTAGCAACTTCGATCGACGCCGAAGAGCTTAGCCCGGCGCCCAGCGGAACGTCGCCCGCAAGGGAGAGCTCAAATCCGCCTACGCGCACACCTTCCTGCGCCAGGCTCCAGGCGACCCCCATCGGGTAGTCGCTCCAGTGCTTGCGGGCAGTCACGGGCAATGGGTCCGCCGGGTACGCAACCTCTTCGGCCAAGTTTTGCGAGTAGAGCACAATCCGGGCATCGTTACGGGAGCGAATGGTGGCGACGGTGTGGAAGTCAATCGCCGCAGGCATGACCAAGCCGCCACTGTAGTCGGTGTGCTCACCAATAAGATTCACGCGCCCCGGTGCTGCGCAGCGCGCGACCGGCGCACCGGCTGCGAAAGATTGCGTCGCTACTTTGTCTAAAGAGGCCATTGGAAAATGGTGTTTTGGTTGGCTCCGCTCAGGTGAAGTTTGTGCTGCCCGTCCGCGCTTGTCAAACGGTTTGGCCAGCTCCAGACTCCGACGTAAAGGCAAGTCTATCAACAACGGTTGCCACCTCCGCGAACGGGCGTAATGTACCATCGACGACGATAGCCGCGGTCGTTAGAAAGGACATAGCAACCGGACAGATGGCTAAGACCATGCATGAAGCGCCGCCTCAGGCCAAGTCCCGCCCCGGGCTTGCGTCCATGTTCGCCCAGCACAGATTCTTGCTGCTGTTCCTGTTCCTGCTGGCCACGCTGATCGCCTATCCTTATGCGGAAAAGAGCGGCGCCGGTTATTAAGTCTTCCGCGTGCTGGGTGGCACAATCATTGGGCTCAGCGTCTATGTGGTCAGCTTTCGCCGCGGCCTGGCGGTCATCACCATCCTGCTGGCCATTCCTGCCCTGGTGCAACACCTTCTGCACCCACGTGCCGATGCCGGCATTCTCTCCCTGATCAACCTCGTGCTCAGCTTTACATTCGATCTATGGATTGTGGTGGCGATTTTTCGCCGTGTGTTTGCTCGCATCCAGATTACTTCGGAAACTATCTTTGGAGCGCTTTGTATCTATCTTCTTAACGGGCTGAGCTTTGCCAGCATCTATGGCTTGGTGGCCACCCTGCAGCCCAGCGCTTTCCTGCTGGATCCGCTGGCGAATCGACACCTCGTTCCTGACCGCTTCGACTTTATCTACTACAGCTTCGGCATGATGACGCAACTCGGCGCCGCCGGCATCACCGCCGTCTCCGATCAGGCTCGATCGCTTTCTGTGATCGAAGCGATCCTGGGTCAGCTGTACCTCGCGGTTCTGATCTCACGGCTGGTGGGCGCTTACCGGACGCATGCCCCTTCCGAAGGTACATAAGAATCATTATCGGCGCGCGAAACGGGGGGCGAATTGAAACGGCAGCGCCTTGCCGATTCGCAACTTACCAAAGTCCGGATGCCGGGGGTTCAGAAGGAAATTGGACTCTCCAGGAACCAGGGCACTCGGCACACGCAGTACGGCTGAGCGGCCGCCAGCGACCCAATCGTCTCACTTCGTACTTCTGTTCTCTGCCCGCGAAATCGATAACGATCTCAGTGTGGCGGTACTCACCCGGCGCGGGTGCAGGATGGGCAGCCGAATTTGCGGCCCGATCACCTTCGGTTGAGACCGGATCGATCACTAAGCCGTACAAACCATCTGAAACCAAGCTGAGCTTTCCTCCGTGCACCTTCAGCGGCTTTTCGTGCGTTCGCAACTCAATCGTCGAGATCGGCGCGTCTGGCGAGACATCGGCGTCCAGCACCAGGTTTGTTGCCCTATAGGCGACGGAGGTTATCTTCACCGTTCTGCTCGATTCACCCAAAAGTGGAGGAGGACCGCTCACACTCACGGAAACTCCACCCTCATAGCGGATTCGACAATGGCTTTTCCCGCGGGGCACCGTGAATCTGAGGGTCGCGTGGGTGTCTTGCGCGTGCTCTTCCCTTTGCGTGCCAAGAGGTTTTCCATCCAATTCCGCGCCACTGAGATGAGCGCCGAGCGGAATCTCCGGAGAGAAGAGAAGCTCTACGGGGCTGCCGGAATTTTCCGTCTCAAGGTCCAATCCTTGCGGCGCGCGGGCAAGCGTCAACGCCACTTTGCCGCCGGAGATCCTGATGTTCTCAATGGAGATCCTGTCCCAGCCGGACGGCAGATGCGGTGAAAATTCCAACCGATTGGCCTGCGCTTCCCTCGTCAGCCCCAGCAATCCATGCACGGCGGATGAGAGAAAAGCCGCCGAGGACCAGGTCTGTTCGGGCACGGACTCCGTTTGCTGGTGGTAAAAATCGCCTGCCAGCACCTCATCCATGTGCCCCATGGAATCGAGAGTGCCCCAGGGAAGCAGCGAACTCCAGATGGGGTACGCGGTAACGGGCCGGTGCTCTGACCAGAATGCCAATGCCACACCTGCTGTGCCGGGCGCCGAAACGCTCCCACTGGCGTAAGAACCCGGATCGAATTGGCCGGAGCTCGCGGCTACTCCCCTGGTCCCCCAGTCGGTCTCGAAATCAGAAGAAGCGAGCTGATCGAGGACAGCGTCGCTCCGGCGCTGATCCAGAATACGATCCGCAACCAGACGAACTCCATCGTCGCTCCGCCGGACTACAGCTTGGCCTGATTCGTTGTAGCCATCGATCCACGAGTGCCGCTGATCGTCCCAATAACGACGGGCAGTCGCACTGCGCGCCCTCTCGCTCACCCGCATAGCCTCTTCCGCCTCAGGTGCATGCCCGTTGAGCCGGGCCAAACGGGCAAACGCCGCAGAAGCCGAAACCCAGCTTGCGGAAAGGTCCAGATCATCGGTCATCTTGTCCTGTTCATCGCCGCCCTCTTTCGCGGAAGGAATGCGGGGAAGCCCATCCTCTGCATTGAGTAACGAACCACAATACCGATAGGCCGCTTCGAGCCCACGCCAATGCTCCTCAAGAAACTGTGTATCCCCGCTGGCCGAGAGGTAGCGCTCCACCGTTATCAGATATTGGAAGGTTATGTCGACGTGGACAAACATGTACGGATAGCTGGTTGCCCAGGTGGCGGGATCGGCACTCTGCGCGAGCTCATGCCATACCATTCCGGTGCCGGCGTCCTGGTATTTGGCGATGAAGGCGAGAGCTTCACGGGCCCGGTCATATTCACCCGTGCTGAGAAGTGCGTCGATAGCAATGAGAGCGTCGCCGGCAAAGAACCATGCGTACTGCGGACGCCGGGCATCCCGGGAGGGACCGTAGCCGGCAACCAACCCGCAGCCCAGTACCGGATTGCAAACCCACGCCTGATCGAGCGCGATCTGCGCCCAGGCGAGCTGCTGGTTCACTTTGCGATCGGGAGTTTCAATCCGCAGGGCGTTTGCTGCCAATTGGGCATAATGGACGCTCGCCGCCGCTTCAAAGTCTCTCTGCGAAGCTTGAAGCCTCTTCACCGTTGCCCCGGATCCGGGACCTGATGCGCCTGGTTCATTACCAGAAACAAACACAGTTACTGAATGCCTGGCATCCCCGCCGGCGCGCACGGCAAAGGCCAAACGGGTCCCGGGCGCTCCCGGCTGGGCGCTGTTCAGAACTTCATCGTGAGACATTACATCGGGAGAGCCGATAAAGGCAGAGTATCGATGCGTAGCCTCGGAGATGAGATAGGACGATCCTGCAGAGTCCCATCGCGTACTCTGCCCACCTATCGAGGCCGGCCACATGAGATCGAGGACCGGCGTGAAGTGGATGACGAGGTCGACACTGTGCCGGCTTTCCACTGTGTAAGTAAAAAAAACGGCGGCCTCATCGAGAGGAACAAAGAGTCTTTCCCGAACAATGAAGCCGGGACCAATGTAAGTGCGGGTGACGGCTTCCGGTTCATAGGTGATTCGTCGAAGCAGGGTTGCAGCGTCGATCTCCGCCGTGTTTCCCTGGGAGCGAAAGCCCAGTTGATAACCACGGACGATTTGCACTGGGTAAGCCCATACTTCAAGGCCGCTCGCCGCATACCCCATGACGAGTGCCCGGCGGCCGTGCACACTGATAAATCGCTCCGGACCTACGGAAGTGGTCTGAAAAGATAAGGGCGCCGGCGCCTCGGCTGTTTTCTGGGCCAGCGCCATAGGCGGATACAGAAGTGGGCTCAGCAGCAGGGCGGCAGCAATCGCCTTCCATGTATCACCAAGCATTGCGGTAGTAAACCTTCTTTCCTTCCATGTTGTAGTCGGAGTAATAGAAAGCGCGGCCATCCGGCTGCAAAGGTTTGACTCCGAGGACGGTGTTGTACATCACTCTTTCCATGCTGTCGCCATATTGGGTTTCTCCTGTCACGCGCAGCAGATAGCGGGTCAGTTTGAAGTGCGCATAGGAGCCGCAGGGAGTCTCAAAGCTGTTGTGCGTCTTAAGGGGGCTCGCGCCCAGCGCGCCGGAACCGGGAACAACAAACATCTCGTCCGGACCCCAGCCGCCTGTGGCAAAGCTCTGCGTGTTCTGGATCATCTGGAAGGCATTCTTCGCCGCCAACAGGTGTTTCTCGCTGTTCAGAACCAGGTAAGCCTGCATCGCAGAGCTCAGCGCGTTGGCGTAGCTGTAGGCATGCTTCCCGGGTAAGACATTCTTCCCCTGGGAAAGCGGATCGAAGTAAGTATCGTCCTTCAGGTAGCGCACTCCCAGTGCGCGATACCTCTCCCCCGCTCCGCGCGCATACGCTATAAACAAGCTCTCCGGCAGCGTGTAGGACTCGTCCCAACAGAAAGACTCATCTCCGGGGAAACTCGTGTCGTGAGGAAGGGAGCACATCTGCGAACCTCGATCGAGGGCCCTGTCCGGCAGGTGTGGGAGAGCAGCATCAGTGGTGCGATCGAGGATGGCAAACGCATCCTGCCGGGCACAAAACTGATGCGCGTCGATCACCCCCTGCACCAATTTGTCATAGGTATACGCGGGAAAACGGAAGTGCTGGTAGAAGCCGGGCCCGATGGTTTTCGCGTACCCCTCCAACAGCCGATCGACCTTGGCACGTTTCTCCTCCGCGCCCGTCGCCGCATACCCTCGCGCCCAGGCGGAAATCCACTGGCCGAAGCTCGCCGCCGGAGCAAAGCCGTGATCTACGCCGTGCATGTAGTCATATCCGGCAAACTCGTCATACCATCCGCCTAAGTCTTCGCCGGGCGCCAGCATCCCCGCACGCAAGCGAAACGGCTTGAGCAGGCTGTCTTCCTTGAGGCCCATCAGTACCGCCTGGGTCTCGGCAAATTGCCTTTGCTGCGGGCACTCCGCCAGTTGAACATCTCCGTAGCCGAACTCATTGAGAAGTGGCTTCGGGGCGCTCACTGCGGAGGCGGGCGAGGCCAGCAGACGATGCCTGCCGAGCCTAGCCGCACCTGCCGCGGAAGTAAGTTGCAAAAAGGAGCGGCGGGAGATGCAGCGTTTCATCATTGGTGGAGTTCCAGTTGCAAATTCGGCCCGCCTCCATCGCCTGCAGGAGGTTGATTCGAGCAACTCACCAGGAGAATCTGACTGTCTTCTCAACGTAGCCTTCGCCGGCGGCGAAATCAACCTGCACGGGATAGCTGGAGGAGTTGGTCTGCTGCGGCGCCTCAGCACCATCGATACGCAGTTTGATATGAGCGTCGTTGACGCGGAGAATGACCGTCTGATGACTGTTGGCCACGGCCGACAAAGTCAACGTCAACGAGTTAGCCGAGGACTGCTGGTCAATCACTTTCATCTGTTGCGTCGTCGCGCCAGGCTCGGGGAGAGCATGGGTGAGGCCGGCCTCCACGGCGGGCAGTGGAATCCGCAGCAGGTTGCCAGCCCACTTCGCGCCGGGCGTGTGCGAAGCGAGAACGACCTGCTGAGCAGAAGGGCTGGTTACTCGCAGCACTAGCATCGTTCCGTCACGCGTTATCTCCAGATCAAGATCACCGCTGCCCAGGGGGACGTGATACAGCTTCGCCTTGTCCCACTGGGCCGGCAGACTAGGTGTGATCGTGAGCTTGTTCGCCGCAGCATCCCACTCCAGGCCGAAAAGTCCTCGCAAGACCGGCGAGATAACCATGGCCGAAGACCAGAGCTGATGCGAGGTGCTGCGTCCAAGCGGGGCGAAGAATTGGCCGGAGAGCAGCTCCGTGACCGCACCCGGATCCTGGCCCCAAGTGAGGTCGGCGTTCTGCATCAGATGTGCATAGCCGGAGAGGCTGCGGCCCTGGCGATATTCCGATACAGAAACCCACCCCGTAAAGAGCGGCCAAACTGTTCCCTGGTGGTAACTGATCGGATCATAGAAAGGCACAGTCGGGCTCAGATCGCGTGTGCCCCAATCCGTCGAAAACTCCGCAGCAGCCCAACGATTCAGCATTGGCCTGGCGTGCTGCAGATGGTAGCTGCCATCCCAGGCTGCGACCGCTGGATAGATGGTCGGGCTTGCGTCCGTGGTGCCATTGGCGTTCCGGCTGAAGGCATAAAAGCCTCCCCCCGGGAGCAGGTATTCCTTTTCAATGGTGGCACCGATTTTGCTGGCCCTGAGCGCTGCCTCTCGCGCTACGTCATCGTGGCCAGCGCTGCGCGCCAGATCGGCCATCGCGGTGCTTGCCTGCTGGTCGAGCGTGGCCAGATAGATCTCCTGGTGCGGCATGCCGGGCGGCCATGATTCAACCCAGCCCGATCCCTCGGTATTCTCATAGATTCCGTCTCCGTCCGAATCGTGAGAGCACTCAAACTTCCAGGTAAGCTCAAGCGCTTTCCAGTGCGCCTGGACGAAGGCGGCGTCGCCACTCACCTTCAGATAGTCATTGATGGCCATCAGAAGAAGCGGGTTGGCATCGGAGGATGCATAGGCATAGGGCAGACTTCTCCAATCCAGCAGATCGGCGGTCTGCGACCATTCGTGAAGAATTTTGCCTTCCGGACTTTGTCTCGCCAGCAAAAAGTTTAGTTCATCGCGCGTGAGTTGGTAGTCACCGTAGCTGTTCACCGCGTAGAGAGTCCACAGGGCATCGCGACCAAAATACCAACCGAAGCCGGGTCTGGCCGAATCCCCTGAGGTGTAAAAGCCGGCGACCAGAGCCGTCTCGGCATGTGAAGGCGTGGTTTCGACACGTAGCTGATCGATTGCCACTTCAGCCCAGGAGAAGGCTTGGTTAAGTTTCTGATCCGGAGTGTCGATGGTGAGGTGCTTGCTGGAGAACTGTGAGTAATAATTCTGGGTGCCGCTGTAGAGCGCCTGAAATCGGCCGTTGAGAGCTTGCAGCCGGGTTCCGAGAGTGCCTGAGGTCGAATCCGCACGGGTGTCGGCAGTTGCCATCAATAGAGGAAAGAGCTTGCCTTCGTCGGTCGATGGGTCAAAGTGCAGGACAAATTGCAAAGGGTAATTCTTAGGTCGCTCCTGGTAAGGCTCCAGAATTCCTGATTGGGCATCTGGCATTGCGACCGCGGCGGCATGATCGGGCGCATTCAGGTGCAGCACGTAAAAGCCCGAATCTGCTGTCTTTACCCACTCGGGCGAGGGGCGATCGTCGGAGAGTGCAGGCCACATGCGTTTCATCTCTGGCGTGAAGCTAAAGGTGAGCGTCATTGGCCGGACCGCCTCAATCTGATAAAAAGCCAATGCCCCGGCGCCATCGGGCGCGTCCTGGGGCGCGAATAGGATCTCGCGGATGGTGAAATTAGCGTGAGAGAAAGTAATGGTGGTATGGCCCGGTTGAACTTCCAGGGATGCCGACTGTTGGTTCACGTCAATCGGGACGGGATAGCCCTTCATCTCCGCGGTGATACGCATGTTGCTCAATATCTTCCAGGGAAAGATCCAGGCCTCATAGGACCCATCCTGCTGGCCGAGCACCGCTCCGCGGGGACCAATTACGCTGAAGGGCTTCTCCGCCATGATGTCGCGACGGATCGCAAGTTGGCCTGGTTGATCCGCCGCAAAACCGGAAAGAGCGTGGAAGGCGGTGGGAGTCGTGCGATCGCGCGTCTGCGCAGGCAACAAAACAGCGGAGTTAAGAACAACCAGCAAAGCCCAGAACTTCATCGTTCCATCACCATCGAGGATGACTGCTTTTTCCTGTGGTCGCCAGTAGAGGGAACGGGAACCGCACACGCCGGTGTATCCCAGATACCAGTGCAATGGTCACGAACCGTGAAAGAAGCGAAAGAATCCAGGAAAAAAGTGGAAGGCGGCTGCAGCAGCCGCCTTCCACTTTTTTAAAACGAGAAACGCGCAGCAAACTGCAGACGGCGCAGCGAGGTGCCATCCTGGGTGGAGAGAGTGCTCGAAATCGTGCCCGCATTTCCATCCTGGCAGTCGACGCATGAATCCGGTCCTCCCAGATTCACGTGGTTGAACGCATTGAACGCTTCGGCGCGCAACTGAAAGTGAACGCGTTCGGTCAGGTTAAAGCTCTTCGCTAGCGAGAGATCGGCATTCCACAAGCCGGGTGCGAAGAGAGAGTCGCGTTGAATGTTGCCAAACGTGCCCACCGCGGGACGCGAATAAGCACCAAATGAATTCTGCGGCCCTGAGGATTGAAGCACGTAGGGAGAAGGGGTAAAGTACTGCACCTTGTGAGTTAGCGGATCTAACGAGCCGGCGTGCAGGTTGTATCCCGCGTTTGTATGGTTGGGGAAACCGACGACATCATTGTCGGACGAGCTGAGCGCGTACGAAGGAGTGTACGGCAACCCGCTCTGGATGCTCACATTGCCGTTGAGAGCGAAGCCGCCGATGATCTCGTTAACCCAGCCCTTCACGTTATCGCCAATCATCTTGCCTTTGCCGAACGGCAGATCATAGTTACCGGCGAAAACAAAGGCGTTGCGCCGGTTGTAGTAGCTGGAGCCGTAGCCCACACGCGGATCGATGAAGAAGTAGTACGACTCGTGCGCCATTGCCCGTGACCAGGTGTAATGGGAGAGGAACTGCAGTCCCTGGCTGAAACGCTTTTCCATAACCACCTGCAAAGCTTGATAGCTGGTGGTGGCCTCATTAGCGTTGTAGCGAAGATCCTGTTCCCAACCGAAGGCCTGACCATAGGTCACACCCAATTCTCTCTGGGCGGTACCGTCAAAGTAGGGCCGGCGCTCGCTTTGCGTGTAGGTTACCCCCGTCTCCGGGTTGATCTGATCGAATCCGGCAATCGTCTGCTGGTTTGGGCTCGCCTGGTTGGACGAGTCAAACATGTTGTGAATGCCGTGGCTACCCACGTAGCCAATCTGCAAGGACATGGTCGCATTCAGCTGTTGCTGTACGGTTAGGTTCCAAGCATCGAGAGTCGGAATGCGGACATAAAGCGGCCGTGTCGGAACCCCCACGCCATCTGGCAATGGGTAGTTGCCGCTAGCCGGAATCGGCGCGAAGGTGAAGCCCGGGGGTCCCTGCGTAAGATTAAAGATGTCGGCAGCGTTCGACACCGGATTGAGGTTCTGGGAGACTTGCGTCGGAAAAGAGAAGGTCAGCACTTCTCCAAAGGTATCGCCGGACCATCCCTGCCCGTATACGCGGCCGTAGCCGGCGCGAACCACGGTATTCGTAGTGGCTTGATAGGCCAGTCCAATCCGAGGGGCCAGATTCGTCCAGCTCTTCTGGACATTGAGGTTAGTCCCCCAGGGACCGTACCCGGCGATGCGGATGTTACCGGTATTCAGGTCGAGAAGCCCTCCCTGCCCTTTGCCAGTGACTGTCTCGGGGAAATACATCTCCCAGCGCAGACCGTAGTTGGCGGTCAGTTTGTTGGTAACTCGCCACTGATCCTGCCCGTAGAAGAAGAGACGCTTTTGCCGCTCCTGCGCGTCGGTGTTCTGTGTTTGCGTGCGCTGATAGCCTGTCACATCCCCGAGCAGGAAAGTGGCGAAACCAAGCCCGGATGATGTACCTCCCGAGACTGGATCGATCACGCCGGCTGTCCGTGTCTGGGCAAAGTGGAAATTGCCTGACCGCACATTGTTGTTGTCCAGACCCACCAGGTGGTTCAACGCATAACGCAAATCCGCGCCGAACCGGATGTTGTGATTGCCAACCTGATGCGACCAGTTGTTCACAATCTGATATTGGCTGGAGTTCTGCAGGAATTGGGCTGCCGAGGTGCCGTACTCCAGGTTGCCGCCGCCATTGGTGCCATTACTAGCGTTGTCAATGTTGAACTGCGGCAAGCCGCCGTTCAGGGCCAGATCGCCAACGTTTGCATTTGGAATGCCGAGATCGTTGCCAAGAGCTTGATTGAAGTTGGGGCCGTTCTCATCAACATGGAGTCGAAGGTATCCAAAGCGAACATCGGTGTGCCAACTCGGACTCACCACCTCGTCGACGCCCGCCGCCACGCTCTGGTCGCGCGCCGTATCGGTTCCAGCAAACCCGCCGCTACCAAAGCCTGGACCACCGGCGGCACCGAAGAAAGGTGCTCCCGACAAAGAGGAACTGAAGTATGTGTAGCGGCCAAAGAGGTGGATCTTATCCGAGAGCTGGGTGTCCACGCGCCCGTCGGCCTGATTGGTGTTGAAAATACCCGAACCGGAAGCGGAGAAATTGTTGACGATGCCTGCACCGGCGACATTCGGCGCCGGCAGCAGCTTGAAGAAGGCTACCGACGGAGCGGAGATCCTCCCGGCGGGAATGATGTTGCCCGTAAACGGGGTGCGCCCGGCGAGAGCAGTCTGATTGGTGGCTGGATCGAAGATCTGGCCTTGGCCGCCCTGCAGGTACTCGCTCAGGTTGCAATCGCCACCTGAGGTGCAGCTGGACTTGGCAAGAGCAGTCGGAACGGTCGTCAATGTGGCTGTTCCCGTCTTCTCCCGCAAGCCCTGGTAGTCGCCGAAGAAGAACACTTTATCTTTGCGTATCGGTCCGCCCACCGACCCGCCAAACTGATTATGAAGATTTGGGGCCAGGTAGCGGCCGGTCAGCGGATCGGGCGCGAACTCTGAAAAAGGGTCCCGAGCCTGCTGTGCATCCGAGCGGCGATACTCAAAGGCGGTCCCATGGAACGAATTGCCACCGGATCTGGTTTGAGCGGTCACCAGCCCAGCTACCGCCTTACCGAACTCGGCGTCATAATTCTGAGAGGTTACCTTCATCTCGGAGGTCGCATCCAGATTGGGGTTGATGACAGCAACGCCGATGATCGGGTCCTGGTTGTCCGTGCCGTCCAGCTCGTAACCGGTAGCGAAAGGCAATTGGCCGTTCACCTCAATCTGCTGGCTCCGTTGCGGATTGTTCGCCTCGCCCACGTTCCAGCCGATGTAGCTGGTTCCGGGTGTCAGCAGTTCAAAAGCGGTGAAATTCCGATTGAAGTTGGGTAGATCCTGGACTGCGCGTGCGTTCAGAATCGTACTGACCTCCGCGCGATCCGTTTGCAATAATGGAGCCGCCGAGCTAACGGTGACCGTGTTCGAGGCGCCGGCCACAGAAAGCTGTAGATCCACCTTCGGGGACGTGTCGGCATACACGATCACGTTGTCAGCGGAACTCTTGCTGAAACCGGAGGCCTCAATGTCGACCCGATATGTGTCGGGGATGAGGTGCTGCACCCTGTAGTCACCGCTTGCGCTGGTTTGGGTAGTCACCGAGATGCCCTTGGCAATGTCGGTGACGGTGATCGTCGCGTTCGGAATGACAGCTCCCGTGTTGTCGGTGATGGTCCCAAAAATCGACCCGTAAACTGCTTGTGCCACCGCGGACGGCACCAGGGAGGATAGCCACACCAGGAGTATGAAAAATAAAAATTTGCTGGCCTTACGGCACGTCTCAATTTGCATAATGAAGCCTCTCCAACAGTCTTTACAACAATCATTTCTTCTTGCTGGCCTGCTCTTTTTGCCGGCAGGCTGTTCCTAGAACCGTGCTCCGCTGATGACCAGAAATCACCCGGTGCTCCGTTTTTCGTACAATGCATCTAACGCTTAGCGTTGTCTGCTGTGGGGGCGAGGAATCTGCCCGCAAAACGGCAAATGATGCGGTGCGCTAGACTTACCAGTTTCCAGCGCCTCACCAGACTCTTCTCGAAGGACCGCGCTGCCTACGTTGTTTACGGTGAATTGACAGTGAAAAATAACCGAACAAGCTCTGCTTTGAAGCAAACAGGGGATTTGACAGGGCCATTTCACCCGTCAAACTCCGACCCAAGGGCAGCTTTGATTGAGCGGGTGATCTCGAGCAGACAATTTCGCAGCTCTCTCCGCCTACGTGAAATTCTTCTTTATATCGCTGAATGCGCCCTCAAGGAGATCCCTGAGGCCGCAACCGAACAACAAATCGGCGTGCATGTTTTTCATCGACCGCCGGGCTATAACAGCAGCGAAGACAGCATCGTGCGAACGCACGCACGCCTCCTACGGCAGAAGTTGGCGGAGTATTTTTCGACCGAGGGCGCGGCAGAACCGACGATTATCGAGGTTCCAAAGGGCCACTACCTCCCCATCTTCCGGCTCCGCCAATCCGAACCACAACCTGCCCCGTTCCCTCTGCCCTCGGAAATGACATCAGCTCCCGCCAGCGAGGTTCCCTCCGCGCCGGTTGCCAGCCATCGGAGTTATTGGAAGTCCCCGATGCCGCTGGGTATCGCTTTGGGCGTCCTCTTTGTTCTGGCCCTCGCTGGCGCGGCATTTTTGGTTGCCCGGACGTCGCCCCGAGTTCCTGCGGAAAGGTCAGCGATCGAGACGTTCTGGGCGCCGTTTCTGTCCGGGGATCCGCCGGTAGTGATTTACAGCAATGCTCGTTTCCTGGGCGATTCGAAGACCGGCTTGCGCTATGCCCCGAGCGGGGCCACATCAAATGCCGAGCCGGTGGTTGACCACTACACGGGGATCGGAGAGCTGGCGGCGGTGTATGAGCTGACCCGGCTTTTTGACGCCCATCGCGCCACCTTCGTTTTGAAACGCAGTCTCCTGGTGACGTGGGACGAAGCGAAGCTGAGAAACCTTATTTTTATCGGTTCGCCGGCAGAGAATCCCTCGTTGAATGCCGTGCCCTCGCTTACAGATTTCATCATGATGGCCAACCCCGGGTATGCGGGATTTGTGAACAAGCACCCGCGCGCGGGTGAGCCGTCGCTCTACTCGCGTCCTGAGCACCCGCTCACCATGGACTATGCAGTCGTCGCCCTTATGCCGGGAGTCCAATCGGGAAAGCGCACGCTCATGTTCAGCGGCCTAACCACATTAGGCACACAGGCAGCCGTCGAATTTGCCTCTCGCAAAGACAGCCTGGCGGAACTGTTGAAAATGGTTTCGTCGCCCACGGGAGAAGTGAGGCCCTTCGAGGCGCTCCTCGAAGTCACTCTGGAGGGCGGCGTGCCCTTGCAAAGCAAATTGATCTCGATTCGTGTCCATTAGAGATGGTTGACCTCGCAACCGATGAGGCGCTTTTCAGAAGCATAGGATCGTTGTCTCTAGCGAGACTCACTGCACCGGCTGCAGCTTCAATTGGCTCGAGGCATGAATCTGCGACGAGATATCGAGCTCACGCTTAGCATCTTCCTCTCTCCCCATTCCCCGGTACGCCTGCCCCAACAACGTGTGGGTGATGTAATTGCCAGGATCCATCTTCGCCGCGTGCTGCAAATACAAAGAAGCGCTTTCTGGGTCACCGCGGCGCAAAAAAACCTTGCCCATTTGAATGAACGGTCCGGTGGTCGAAACGTCGAGAGAGATGGCCCGCGTCAAGGCTTCCTGCGCCTGCTGATACTGCCCTGTCCTGGTGTAAACATCGCCGAGACGGTCGTAGACAGCGGGGTAGGCGGGATTGATGGCTCGCTCCTGCTCAAATTCGTCCAACGCGTGACTGACGTCGGACTTGTAGAGGTAGACTTCTCCCAGCATGAAGTGCGCCAACGGAAGCTTGGGCGAGATCTCGAGCGCCTTGTGCGCGTCCTGAGCGGCAAGCTCTGGCAGGTTGGCATCCATCAGCATTCCGCCGGTCAGCAGGTAGGCCGCGGCCGAGTCCGGGCTTACGCGAAATTGCGCTGCGAAGGCGCCCCGTGCCTCGTCATAACGTTGCGCATTCATGTAAGAAAGTCCCAGCACATGATTCGCATCGGCATTCGCATTTGGCATCCATTGCCGCACCCGTTCCAGAAAGGGAATGGCCGCCCCCGGCTGCCCCAGGCGATAGAGCGTCAGGCCACGCATCTGAACGGACTCCAGATCGTCCGGATCTTGGGCCATCGCCGTCGCAAAGGCGCGCTCCGCGTCGATAAGCTTACCGGTCCGGTAATACGCGATGCCCAGCTCGCGGCTTGCGCCTTTCGCCGGCGGATTTTTGGCCGCCAATTGTTGCAAGGTGGCAATGGATTGCTGCGGCTGTCCGTGCTGCGTGTCGTTGACTGGGGACGGAGGGTTCGTAACCACGGGTGGTGCCGCGCTCTGCCCGAGGCACAACAAACCAGGCAGCAGCGCAAGGACGAGGTACCGGAAATTTCGCATAACCCAACTAAAGAATACGCTCCTGCGTAAGGGGGCGCGTTAGAGCGGTTTCACGGTTACTGTGTCCGATCCGGCCTCAGTGAGGTGGGGCTTCTCTTGGTGAAAAGCCCCGTGGTGGTATTTTCACCGGCTACACCTATCGTGAAACCGCGTTACTCCCGCCAGTGCTAGCATTTGCAAAATGGCTGTTTGGCATCGATTGCTGGGTGTGATTCTTGTAGTTGGTTCGACCACGGGTATTGGACAGGTTCACTCCGCCCCGGCTTCCTCTCCCTACCCCGCAAATACACTCCATCCGCTACCGGCATGGTTTGTGGACGTAGCCGCGCAAGCAGGCTTGCAGATGCAGAATGTGAACGGAGAGCTGAATACCAAGAAATACATCATTGAGACCACAGGCAGTGGCGTGGCGGTCCTCGATTACGATCGCGACGGCTGGCCGGACATCTACCTGGTGAACGGCGATGCGCTGCAAACCGGCTCGGCGCAAAGCAAAGAGTCGCATCCGACCGGCCATCTCTACCACAATAATCGCGACGGCACGTTTACGGATGTGACCCGGAGTGCCGGCCTAACGGCGACCGGCTGGGGCCAGGGTGCCTGTGTGGGTGATTACGATAACGACGGTTTCGACGACTTGTATGTGACCTACTACGGCAAGAATCGCCTGTACCACAATGAACGCAACGGCACATTCAAAGAAGTGACCGCCTCTGCCGGCGTTGCCGGAAGCGGTAGTGAATGGGGTTCAGGCTGCACCTTCGTGGACTATGACCGCGACGGCAAGCTTGACCTGATGGTCGCGAACTATGTCCACTTCGATTCGAAGACCGCGCCCCGGCCAGGAGAGGGACTGATGTGCGTCTGGAAGGGGGTCCCCGTCATGTGCGGGCCTCGAGGCCTCGACTCCACTCCGAACGTGCTGTACCACAATTTGGGCGGAGGCCGTTTCGCCAACACCAGCAAAAGCAGCGGAATCGAAAAGACGAATGGGCACTACTGCCTCGGCGTCTCGACTGTCGATTACAACCGCGATGGCTGGCCTGATATCTACGTGGCGTGCGACAGCACTCCCAGCATTCTCTATCGCAATAATAAGGATGGCACGTTTACCGACGTGGCCGTGGATGCGGCCGTCGCCTTTGACGAAGATGGCCGCGAACAGGCGGGCATGGGCGCAACCATCGCTGACTTTAACGGCGATGGCTTGCCCGACATTTTCAAGACCAACTTCTCCGATGACACGTCGTCCCTTTACCAGAACAATGGAGACGGAACATACACCTCTAAAATATTTGAGGCCGGCCTGGGATTGAACACCCAGTACCTGGGGTGGGGAGTCATGTTCTTCGACATGGACAATGACGGCTGGCCTGATCTTCTGCTCGCGAACGGCCACGTCTATCCCGAAGTGGATACCGCGCATCTGGGGGCCACCTACAAAGAGCCGCGCCTGGTCTATTGGAATCAGGGCAATGGAAAATTCAAAGACATAAGCCGGACCGCAGGGCCGGGCTGTACCGAGCCAGAATCGAGCCGCGGTCTGGCCATTGCCGATTTCTGGAACGACGGGCGCTTATCCGCGGTCATCAACAACTCAGGCGCCAAGCCTTTTCTGCTGGTCAATGAAGCTGCCAATACGAACCAGTGGATTGGGATAAGCACGGTGGGCACGCGATCCAACCGTGACGGCATCGGCGCCACCGTATCCGTGTTCGCCGGCGGCAGAAAACTTATGCAGGAAGTTCGAAGTGGTTCAAGCTATCTCTCCAGCAGCGACTTGCGACTCCATTTCGGACTCGGAGCCACTTCGAAGGTAGACCGAATAGAGGTGGATTGGCCCAGCGGTCTCAAGGAGTTGTTCAACGTTCCGTCTGTGGGCCGCATCGTCACCCTCACAGAGGGATCAGGAACGGCGCCGGCCGACAGCCCAAATTAGTGGTGGAACCCACCGGCCCCCACAGGAAATTCGGGGATATGGGGCACTCCTTTTCGTGGCGCTACCTACGCTGCCTACTGTGAAACCGCTCCAGGGCGACGGCTGCAAAGGCGATGACGATCGGGAAGCACTCCAGGGTGTAGCGAGGCTCCGGCGCCTCGAGGGTTAAAAGCAGCAGGCTGCGCAACACTACATAGGCCACCATCGCTGCCCCATATCGCGGCCAGTAGAAAACTCCGATCAGGGCCGCCAGGAGATAGGCTAGGTTCAGGGCACCGTAGACGTAGGCGATGCGGGTTTCCGCGCGGTGCTGGCCATATTGCCACCAGCGCAATTCTATGTTGAGCATCTCCACTCGCGGCCGAAGCCACATATCCGCCAGACGCAGGAAGGGCAACGTCGCATAGTAGCGCACGGGATGAGCGCGGATACGCTGCGCGGCGAGCGCGGCAAAGCTGGCGTCGATCCGCGGCGTGAACACATCCTGGGCGTTGTATTGCGAGAGGAGATCGAGAGTCCGGTGATACTCGCCCGGCCCATCGAAGGTCCGCGACGGAAACAACCGGATGTCAACGTCGTCTCCAGGCATATTCCAGTAGATCTCGTAAGTGGAGGCAAAGTCGGCCATCCATGTTTTGGTCCAGCGTTGGAATCCGAGCGGGCTGAATTCACCGGGATCGCTGGCGTAACGCGGCGCAAGCGGCTGAAAGACGTGGAAGGTGTGCCAGTTACGCAGGGTCCATGCGGCGAAGGGCAGCAGCGAGAGCAGACCACAGACCAGCGCGATGCGAAGCGCCCGGGCGAACCCCAAAGAGCTACGGCCATAGAAGATGAGCGCAAGAGAAAAGACGACGGCAAGCAGGGCGCCATCGGGCCGCAACAGCGCAGCATAACTCCAGGCAAAGGCGAGGGCCAACGTCCATCGCCGGCGCGGGCGCTCGAGCACAGCGACAAATGCGTAGATACCAAGCGCAACACAGAAAATGGAAAGCGTTTCGGTGAGGGGCATGGCCACGTAATTTGCGGTGAAGGGACAGAGCGCCGCAAGCCAAAGCGCCGCCATTGCGGCCCGGCGAGAGCATACCCTGCGCACCAGTCCCGCGATGAGCAGGCACGTCCCCAGGTCAATGACAATTTGCAGGTAGAGAACGGCGAGGTAGTTCTGCAATCCAAAAGCAGCGAAGCAGAGGGCGAGGAAGGCGGGATAACCGGGAAGCCGGAGGAGGGTAGGCGCGATCGCTTGCGACCCGCCTGCATGAATTACGGACCGGCCATAGATGCCATGGGTCAGCCAGTTCCTGCCAATGTCAGCGTAGAGTAGGGAGTCTCCCTGGATCTGCGGGAAAACACGAATGAACCACAGGCGAAGAGCCGCTCCCGCCGCGATCGCGAACAGGATGGGAAGCATGTTGCGGAGTCGGCGGGAGGGCATCGCCCAAAATCATACAGGGGACCAAGGCGCCGCCCGTCGCGCGTAGCCTGGTGTGTAGAATAAGCAGGTGGTGTTTCACTCCGCAGGGGCATGCAGCCCGGATTTCCTCTCGGTGTCTGTGGGATCAGCGAACTTCACGCGGCTTTCCTTAAAGAAAGCCGCATACGCTGCCATGGCCGGTGCCGCGCAGCAGGAAATCTGGGAACGGGCGGGAGTAGCTCAATGGTAGAGTAGCGGCTTCCCAAGCCGTTGGTTGCGGGTTCGATCCCCGTCTCCCGCTCCAGAATTGCGTAGAACCCAATCAACATTTGGGTTTAGAGGAAACTGCAGATCCCTCCAGTGCGGTCGGGATGACAAATTGTACCTTCCTTCAGAACCTTTGCTCAGAGGAAGCTGATTCTCATCGACGAAGGCGCGGTGCGCTCTGCTGTGCGTTCGCGAGACCACGAGCTCGCTCGAAGACGTCGAAGAGCATACCGCGCGTCAGCTTGCCGGTATTGGTGTT
>PLZN01000383.1:0-177 GCA_003152195.1 Acidobacteriaceae bacterium | reverse complement strand
CGGCCGAGGCAGACAACCACGCGCAAATTAGTCAGCAAGGCGATCTCCTGATCAACGTAAGGCGCGCAGTTCCCTAGTTCGGAGCGCTTGGGCGTGTTATCAGGAGGCGCGCAGCGGACAACGGAGCTGATCCAACAGTCATGGAGCTTCATCCCATCCCCGCGGGAGACGGAAGCC
>PLZN01000352.1 GCA_003152195.1 Acidobacteriaceae bacterium | reverse complement strand
ACGGGCCGGAAGAACTTCCGCTTAGCCCACCGCTAACCCAAGGTCAAATGCCCTTGCGAAAGAAACCTGCGAAGAGCGGGTTCAGCCCGCAACAATCCGGTGCAGCAACGGGGTGGCAATTTGCCGCTCTAAGAGCAACCTGCGACCGTTGTGGTATCCCCCACCCTTGAACCCACACCAACCGGTTCAAGGGTGGGATACCTAGCGTGTCGCTTGCTCTCTAAATGCTTTTAGCGGTGACCGCCGCCACCGTGAGGGGCGCCGCCGCCATGGGATCCGGGGAGGGCGTGTTCGGCGCCCCCATCATGGCCAGGGTTGCCTACGTGGCCTTGCCCGTCCCGCGCCTCGTTTGCGTGGAAGTGGTTGAACTGCTGCGCCCCGCGCTGCGGGATCGGTCCGGCGTATCCGTGATGAGGATCATAGCGGTTGTCGACGTGGCCATAAAAGCCGTGATGGCCGTGAAACCAGGGACCAGCTCCAATGAACAGCCCGCCAGCGAACCAATCCGGCCCATAGTAGCCGTAGGGAGAACAGTCATATGGGGCATAGTCGAAGTAGCCGTAGGGGCACACAGGCGGCACTCCAATGTTAATGGAAACCTGAGCCGGCGCCATGGATGCGGAGCTCAGCAGAGCAGCAGCGAGAGCAGAGAAAACAAGAGCTTTCGAGTGGGACATGATTCCTCCGTAGGCCTTTCCCTTAGAGTCTCAAAGTAAGCCGCGAGTTGTCTTTCGGGGACGGCGAAATCCCGTCCTGGGGCAATTGAATTGGATGGTTCGTTTGTGGCAGCCGTCTATTCCGGGCTGAGCAAAGGGCGGCTTGGCCTGTATGCAGCAGCCCCGAACACGGTACCTTTGTAACTGGGCTTCGCGTCCCAAAATGCATCTCAACCCAACAGGAGTGTTCTATGAAGGCCTATTGTGTGATCCTGTGTCGTCATTCTTTCGTCGACTCCACATGGTATCCGCGTACCAAGCGCTTTTACGTCGGAGCCCTCACGGCGAATAGCGCGATACGCGCGGCATCCGACCTGAACCCACAATTCCGTGTCCTTGGAGTCGAGCATAGCGACCTCAAGCCGACTGCCCATTCACTGGCCGTTACCCTGCCACAAGCATCATGACGCAGGCGCCAGCGAAGCCGTCCTTTTTGGCTCGGGTTCCAGGGTAGAAATGCGGGCTAATCGTGGCCACGGAGTTGCTCGCTATACTCTGAGAGTCAGGAGGACGCATGCACGCCCTGGCACAGAATTTCCGCTCCGCCAGTCGCCAACTGCGCCAAGCACCCGGCTTCACCCTGACCGTGGTCCTCACCCTGGCCCTCGGTATCGGCGCAACCACCGCGATCTTCTCTCTGGTCGAAGGTGTCCTGTTGCGGCCTCTTCCGTTCAGGGATGCCGACCGCCTCGTTCTGTTGGGAGATCACCTGGGAGCCGGCCTGAAAATTGGGATCACTGCCCGTGAGATCGAAACCTACTCGCGCGCAACCCGGGCCTTCTCCTCCCTTGGTGGGTACACGACCGCCAACTACGAGCTCTCCGGCGGCGCAACTCCTGAGCAAGTCCGCGCCGGCCGGCTCACCGCCAGCGTCTTTCCCACGCTCGGCGTTGCACCCATGCTCGGCCGCGTCTTCACCGCACAGGAGGAGGATGCCCGCCAGTCGCCCGCTGTCATCAGCTATGCCCTGTGGCTGAACCGTTATCACCGCGATGCGAATGTCCTCGGCACGGTCGTCGTTCTCGATCGCAAACCGTACACGATCGTCGGCGTGATGCCGCGCAGTTTCGAGTTTCCGCTGGAGACGGGGCACCTCGACCAGGCGCAGCTCTGGGTACCCATGAGCCTGACGGCGGAGGAACTTTCCGATGAGAATGCCGGCGCCTGGCGCTACCACGCAGTCGGCCGTCTCCGAGATGTCGTCAGCCTTCCCCAGGCAGCGCAGGATACCGACCGGGCCGCGCAACAGATCATGCGTAATTTTCCCCCAAGCATGTCTGCGATCCACATCAAAGGGGACGTCACGCTGCTGCGCGAGGACGCCGTCGCTGAGATCCGCTCCCTGCTGCGGACGTTATTCTTCGCCGTAGCCATTGTGTTGCTGATTGCGTGCGTCAATGTCGCAGGCCTGCTGCTGGTCCGGGCCATCCGCCGCCGCCGGGAGTACGCGGTGCGCCTTGCCCTGGGCGCGCGTTCCAGCATCATCATCCTCGAATCCGTCTTTGAAGGTCTGCTGCTCAGCCTGGCCGGCGGCCTGCTGGGTCTGGCGTTTGCCGCCACCGCCATCCGCTTCGCCCTGCACCTGTTGCCCGAGTCCATGCCGCGCGTCGACTCCATCTCCATGGACGCAAGCGTGGTCGCCTTCGCCCTGCTGCTCGCGCTGGCCACGGGAGCCCTGTGCAGTCTTGCGCCTGCCTTCGCGGCCTTGCGGACCAACCTTATCGAAAGTCTCAAAGAGGGCGTCCCCACCGCATCGGGGGCATCGAGCCATTCCTGGCTGCGTTCCAGCCTTGTCGTCGCGGAGATTGCCATCGCGCTGATGCTGCTCACCGTATCGGGCGCCTTTCTGCGCAGTTTCCAGAAGATGCGCGCCGTCGATCCCGGCTTCCGCTCCGACCATGTTCTGGTCGCCGGCTATCATCTGCCCCTCGGGCAGTACCCCAGCAACGATTCCGTCGAAACCTTCAACCAAGCCATCATGGATCGGCTGCAAAGAAAGCCCGGCATCCTCGCCGCCGGCATCACCAACAGCCTCCCTGGATCCGGCGCCTGGGCAGGAGCGGCATTCACCATCGAAGGTGTGCCCGTAGCCAGTTGGAAGCTGCAGTTCGCTATGTTTGCGAGCACTTACGGTGACTACTTCCGCGCCATGGGCATCCCGCTGCTCGACGGCCGCACCTTCACCTTGGACGACCGTTCCAACACACCCCTGGTGGTGATCGTGAACCAGTCTATGGCCAGACACTCCTGGCCCAACCAGCGGGCGATTGGCAAGCGCATGCATGCCGGCAACCCGAAGAAGAGCTACCCGTGGGCAACCGTCGTCGGCATCGTCGCCGATACCAAGGTCGGATCCCGCGACAAACCCAGCACCGACCAGTTTTATGTCCCCACGCTGCAACCCGCCACGCTCAATGGCGCGAATGCCTCGGGAGGCCGCACCGAGTCCGGCAGTGGATACATCACCGTGCGTTCGGCGCTCCCACCCGAGCAGATGACCCAGACGCTCCGCTCAACCATCGCGGAGATCGATCCGCTGCTCGCCCTGGAGCAAGTGCAGCCCATGAATGATGTCCTCTCCAACGTGGAGGCGCCGCGCAGCTTCAACACCGGCCTCATCAGCGCGTTCGCCCTCGGCGCTCTGCTGCTCGCCATCACCGGGATCTACGCGGTGGTGGCCTTTTCCGTTTCGCTGCGCACCCAGGAGATCGCCATCCGCATGGCACTGGGCGCTCAGCGTGCCCGCATCGCGCGACTGGTGCTGATTTCAAGCGCCAGGCTGGCGCTCCTCGGCTGTTGCCTCGGGCTGCTCGGCTCCTTTGCCGTGTCCCGCCTCATCGGTTCCTTCCTGTTCGAGGTTAGCGCGACCGATCCACTGGTCTACCTCGGAGCGGCTTTGATCATGATGCTTATGGCACTGCTCGCCTCTGCGCTGCCCGCCAATCGTGCCGCCTCCGCCGATCCTATCCAAGCACTGCGCGCGAGTTAGATAAGTCATTTGCTGGAAAGAAACGCGCGCCACAGGCAAGTCACGTCTGTGGGTTGCGAAGGTTCTTTTTGGACGGCGGGCAAGAAGCAAAAGCATTAGGAGAACAAGCAATGAAACGTGCACATGGTAGGTTCGTTCCTGTCTTGGCGTTGGTCTTGGGAGCATCCGTTTCTGCGTCACAGTATGCGGTTGCAGCCGCGCAAGATGACAGTAACCTGCAGGCCGAAGTAATGAACAAGGTCTTAAATAAGCCGAACCTGAAGGGCGTTCAGGCCGCCGCTCACGACGGAGTCATCACGTTGACCGGCTCGGTAAATGTATTTGACCTGAAGGCAGAGGCGGACAAGCGCACTCACAAAATCAAAGGCGTGCGAGGGGTGTCGGACGAGATCAGGGTTGCGGGTTTAGACCTTTCCGATCCCGTGCTACAGGCAAAGCTGGCCAAAGCGATCTCCTATGACCGCGTAGGATACGGCACGACGCCTTTCAATGCGATTTCCGTCCAAGTGCAGGATGGAACGGTGACGCTGGCAGGTGATGCCTACGGGCCCGTTGACGCAGCTTCCGCCGTCGCGTTGGTAGGCAACACACCGGGTGTGAAAGATGTCATCAACGAAGTCCGGGTCGATCCGCTATCGCCGATGGATGATCGTTCCCGCATGATGTTATTCAGGACTATTTACGGGTTTCCGACATTAAGTAAATACGCGATGGACCCAGCAAAGCCGATCCGCATCTCGGTACAAAACGGCAACGTAACCCTCTACGGCGTCGTTGACAGTCCGATGGATAAGAACGTTGCTGGTATACGCGCCAATTCGGTGCCTGGAATATTCAAAGTCACGAACGACCTCACGGTCGCAGGAAAGCCGGAAAAGAACTAGCCATGGGTACAGTGTTTTGCCGGGCACGGTAATTAGCGCGGCAAAACGACGGGTGCCCCATCCGTTTGTTGGGTTCAAGGGTGGGATAGGCAACGGTGTGCATTGAGATTCGTGGTATCCCACCCTTCGCAAACAACGCGAAGGACCCCGGATTTGCTACTGCGCGGCCCCAACCTCATGCGGCTTTCTGTAAGGAAAGCCGCATGAGGTTCGTTGACCCCACCAAGCCGGCTACGCCGGGCCGTCAGACGGCCGCGTGCGCGAGCGTGCGCGCATCCAATTCAGCGCCAGATTCTGCGTCCAGAAAGACAGTTGCATCCGGGTGAGTACGGAGAATGGTCGCCGGGCAATTGGTTGAGATCGGCTCCTCAACAACACGCCGGATAATCTCGGCTTTGCGGCTACCGGGCACCGACGCGATCAGCTTTTGGACCCGAAGAAGTGCGGGAACGGTGAGGGTAATGGCCGACTTCGGAACATCCTCGAGACTCTTGAACCAGCCTTCGGCTACTTGTTGTTGCCGGGTAACATTGTCCAGCTGAACGATCTTTACATCGAGTGGATCGTTAAAGTCCGCCTCGGGAGGATCGTTGAAGGCCAAATGCCCGTTTTCCCCTATCCCGGCCAGACACAATTGCGGGTTTGCTGCACGCAGCTTTTCGGCATAATCGCGGCAGGCAAGCTCTGGGTCGGGCGCATTGCCATCGATACCAAAGAACTCTTTCATCGCGACCCGCTGGGTCAGATGCTGGCGAAGAAAATGGATGAATGAGGCCGGATGATCTTCGGGCAGTGCGACATAACTATCCATATGAAAGCCGAGAACCTGCTTCCAGGAAAGATCCGGCATTGCGGTCAGCGCATGCAGAGTCTCGATCTGGGAAGCAGCCGCGGCGAAAATGACCGCGACGTCCCTTCCGGAAGAACTTGACTGACGGATTGCCCGTGCCACTGCCTGTGCCGCGGCTTCGCCCGCAGCTTTACGGTTGGGGTGAATCTCCAGCTTCAGGGTTCCAACTTGAAGCCGCCTTACCTCTTGGTTCTCGATGGTCATGGATTACCTTTCCGAATTTCCGATTGCGGCCGACAACTATTTTTCCCGGATGTGGAATTGGCTCAAAATCTCGGCGCCCTTCAGTTTGCCATAATCACAAACGGTGTGCGGTTATCAGCCAAGTGGAGGGATCTGCGGTTTCAGCGATTTCTTCGTGGAACTTGAGACTGGGGACACTAGTGTAGTGACTCAGAAGTTTGTTAGAACGAAGAGGTTGAACCGCAGGTCCCTCCACTTCGCTCCCCCGGATTTCCTGTTGAATTTAGTGGGTTCCGCAAGCTTCATGCGGCTCTGTCTACGGCAGCGCAGCAGGAAATCCGGGTACGCTTCGGTCGGGATGACAAAAGGTTAGGGTGGTTGCTCTCCGTCCGGATCGGCTGCGGGTTGATAGAACTGCAGATCCCTCGACTTCGGTCGGGATGACAAGGTTAGAGCAGTGGCTTCTCCATTAGGGCGGCCGCTGGGGTAGGGCCATACCTGATGTTTCCGCTCATCCCACTCTTCGCAAACGGCGCGAAGGACCCGGCCCGGATTTCCTATACGCGGCACCACCCCGCGTCCCGCTTGTGAATAGTTGGTGAAGTTACCGCGCGGTTCTTGGATTTTTAAGATTGCATTCATGTTTGCCGGACTAGGTTTGGGCGAGCGGTCGTACCGCCCAAACTTAGGAGGCATCATGAAACCGGTAACCGGGAAACACGTGCTCACTTCTTCCGCGCTCCTTCTCCTGTCAACCTTTGCTTCAGGGGCGCAATCTGGTACGCCTACGGCGACTCCGGGTTATAGCGTCAGCGTCTTCGCAGCAGGCAATGACAAATACACCCAGCCGGATTCCATCGCATTTGCCGACGGGCATGTCTTCATTGGCTTCGGCGGTGACGGGCTGCCGGATGGCAGCGACGGCAAGAGCAGCTACATTATCGAGTACACCCTCGACGGCAAAGAAGTGCATGTTTATAGCGTTCTCGGCCACAACGATGGCCTCAAGCGAGACCCGGATACAGGGAAGCTCTATGCCATGCAAAATGAGGATGCAAATCCGAACCTGGTCATCATCGACCCAATCACAAAAGAGCAGAGCGTGCACAAGTTTGCCTCCGCGCCACCCCACGGCGGCGGCTATGACGATATGGTCTTCCGCGATCATAAGCTGTACCTTAGCTGCTCCAATCCCGCGCATAATCCGAACACGCGGCCCGCGATCGTCAAAGCCTCCATCGGCAGCTCCATTGAGGTCAGCGAGACGCTGGCAGGGAATGCTTCTGCGGTCGATGTCCCGACCGGCGCTAAGGTGATCCTGAATCTTCAGGACCCCGATTCCATGACCCTCGATCCTGAAGGAGACCTTTTCCTGGATAGTCAGGCCGACTCGGAGGTCATTGTTGTCCGCCATCCTGGAAGCTGGGAGCAGTCCGTGCTACAGATTCCGCTGAGCTCTCCCTACGGCACTCCGCAGATCGATGACACGATTTTCATGCCGGCGCAGAGCGGGTTCTTCCTGGTGGCCGACACCCCGGCCAACACCATTTATGCGATCCGCAAAGATGCATTTGCGCCCGGCGAGGCTTACTCGGCGGCGGTCGGGGCCCCGAACTCGGCAGGCGTCTCGGAGGGCTTTGTAGGGAAGCTCGATCTGGACTCCGGCTCCCTGACTCCAGTGGTAAGCGGTCTCGAGAGCCCACACGGTATGTTCTTCATCCCGACGGACGATGATCACGACCGTGACTAAAGCAACCTGCGACGACTTATTTCACGGCATACGCGTTGATCGCACCTGCTACAGATCCTTGCGGAGGCACAATCACAAAATAGCGTCCTAACTGCTGGGCGAGCAGACCATTCTTTCCTCCGGGCCCGGAAGGGACCTGTCCAACCAGGTTGTAGTGATCCGGGCCCTGCTGCTGGTAAACATAGATCAAACCGTCCGTTCCACAGGGCGCATACATGCGTTTGCTCCGCGGATCGAAGACCAGGTCGTCCACGCCCTTGCCGATGACAAGCGCCTGCGTTTCTTTGCCGGTCCGGGTGTCAAAGACGACAATCTGGCCGCTGCGGCAGGCCACAAACAGCCGATGATTGGCTTCGTCGAAGGCGATGGCCACGTTGCGCTTGCCTAGCGTGACGGGCCAACTGGCCACCAGAGTGCGCGTCTTGCTGTCTACTACGGAGACTTGATTCTTAGCGGCGTTATTCACGTACATTCTGTCGCTTGATTTCTCCAGCGCCATGGCCTCGAGGGTTGCCCCATCGATCTTGATATCCGCGAGCTTATCGCCTGGGGTGGTGTCCACTACGGTGAGCAGGGAAAAGCTCTCGTGGGCGTCGCCGCCGCCATTGTCAATGTAGAGGAAATGCGTGGCCGGATCGTAGCCGATGGAATCCGCATCGACTTTCAAGGGAACGGTCTTGAGCAGACGGTAGGTTTTTCCATCATAAATTTTCAGTGCGCCCGGGCCTCCGTCCGTAATGTAGATATGATCGAGATCGTCACGGACAAAGATCGCATGCGGTATCTCGATGCCATCGATGGCGCGGAGGAACTTACCACTGCGCAGGTCGAACACCAGCACTTGATGAGCGGTCTCGGCTGCGGCGAAGAGCCGGTGGCCGCGAATGTCTATGCCAAGGTGATCGAACCGGCCTTGCACGGAAGAGGGCATGTCATATTTTGTGACGAGGCTGAGGGGTGGTGGAGGAGACGTGCTCTGAGCCCGAGACGGCGCCGCGGTGGCAGCGATCAAGAATCCCGCTAGAACGATCGACATTCCTTTATTCATTTTTCTCTCCTGGCGTTCTGAAGATAGACTTACGTTCGCCTGCTTAAGGAGCCATCGGCTTCTGCGGAGCAGTCCGGTCCCCGAAGCCAATGAGCATGGCCGTGTTTTTGGGGAAGGCGATATCTCGCCCGCGCCCGAAGAAGTTGGTGTAGATCGACCGGCTGCCACCATAGGCGCTCATGACGATGCCCAGCGTATGGGAACGGACAATGAGACCGACGAGGATGCCCACAAGCTTGAACGAGGTCGCGCCCCCGGCCACAGGACCGGACTCACCGACGTCACGGCGCCCTCCGCTCCCTATGAGAGCCAGCCCTACGGAGACGGTGGTGGAGATGTATCGGGTCTTGGAAGACGAGGCATGTGCGCCCCCTTCCGTATCAAGCCGTGCGTGATCTGCATCGCCGGCCTGGATCCCGGCAAGGCTGGTGTCCACTCTCTGCACGGTTCCATCGGGAAGAGCCAGTTCGCGAAATACGATACGCAGCTGGCCATTGTGCTTCAGGTGACGTGCCGGCTGCACTTGAAGTACGGAGCCTATCAGGCGGCTTCCCTGGGGAAGAATGAGGTGGTGGTCGCCGTCGATGAGTGGCTGGGAGAGCCCAGCTTCCACTCTCGCCCCCTTCTGCGTGGCCGCCGAATTGAGCGGCGTGATCAACAGAGCGTGGACAAGACTACCGGGCGGGGGTGGAGTACCGATCATGGAGGAGGTCTTTGTGGTTACCGGTTCCACTCCGAAGCCGAGCGGTTGTTTCAATTCGGCGAAGTAGAGTGTGCCGGCATCCATGTACTGAGGATGGACGGGAAGTTGCGCGACCCCGTATCTCATCATCCAGTGCATCTTGCCGGGCTCTTTCACCCACTTCATCGCACTCTGCCATTGCTGCTTCGCTTCTTCCATTTGTTGCGAGGCAGCGTCTTTGGCGGTTTTCTTTTTGTCGTGTGCCCCGGCACTTACAAGACGTACGACTTGTCCAAAGCCGGGAGTGACCGTTGTCTTCAACCGAAGATGCTTTCCATCGGGGAGCAGAAGGTCATCGAACTCGACCGCAATTTGACGCGCAGGCGTGAAGTCGACGTTCAGGATTCCGAGGGTTCGCTTCCAGGCGGATACGCTATCGACCTTCGAGATCTTTCCCGTCACTTTGGTGCCGACTGGGATAACGAGGCGGTCAAAGGCATAGACCGGCTGTACCAGCCGCCCATCGATGGCTTGGCCAACTTTCCTGACGCGCACTTCTTTATCGAGCGCAATTTGGAGGGGTGTCCCGCTGGGTACGGTTAACGGGATGGTGTTGGTTGCGGGGGTGGGGGTTCCATTCTGTCCATAAGCCATAGCCGTGCAGGCAAAGAGGAAGAGAAGCTTGCAAAACATCCGGCGTGGCGTCATTTCAGGGTCCTCAGGACAGTATCCACAGCCAACCTGAAGACAAGCTGAATAGAACGGGCGCGGAAGAGGGGTGTAACGAGATTCGTGGATTCCCAGCCTTGCCGGCAAGACTGGGAACCTCAGATTTGTTTTCAATTGCTCTGAACTGGTGAGAAATGCTGTTTAGAAGCGCTCGTCCGCGGATGGACCGTAGATCGCCGGCACCTTCGCTTCCAGTAGACGCAGATATACCGTCAGCTGACCTCGATGATGCGCTAGATGGGTCATTGCTCCGTCGGCGATCATGGCGTAACGGGGCCCTTCACTTACTACCTTGCCGTCCATGCGAAAACGCCACATCTTCATCAAGTCCTCTTCCGTCGTATTCTCCAGCGCCGTGCGGGACTTCGCCAGGCCCTCGGCTAGCATCTGACACAACTCCGCACGGGTCTTCACGGCCTTGGTCCGCATGACTTCGTTGGCCGGATCCGAGAGATTCAACTCGGCTCGGTTGACCATGAACTCTACCCAGCCCGGCATGGACGCCACCAGCGCGGCCAGATAACCCAGCTCCATCGACCGCTCGTGCGGCTTCCAGCTGTTTCGCCCCTCGGGAACGCGGGCGATTACCTTACGCGACGTTTCCGCCTCGTGCTCTAATTGCCACAGGAAAAACTCTCTCAGCCCCATATGCCTTCTCCTCCAGGAGGCCTCGGCCTCACTCTCTCAAGTTAAAGAGGTATATATGACACTGCATGTCATATATGCTGAAGAAACTAAAAAAGAGAGGAGATTCGCACCGTGAGATCTGGACGCTTGCTTTCCGCGCTGATGTTGCTGCAGGCGCATGGACGACTCTCCACCCGCGAACTGGCGGAACGTCTCGAGATCTCCCACCGCACGGCGCACCGCGATATGGAGGCGCTGAGCGCGGCCGGCGTTCCTGTGCTGGCGCTTCGCGGCTCCCAGGGCGGATGGGAACTGGCCCAGGGCTGGCGCACCAAGGTGCCCGGCCTCGACGAGGCCGAACTGCAGGCGCTGCTCATGTCACAGCCCAGCGCGCTCGGACATCCCGGGCTGGCGGCAGCGTCGGAGCGTGCCTTCGGCAAGCTGATGGCGGCGATGCCGCGCAGCATGCAGACCCAGGCTGCGTCGATCCGCGCACGGCTGCATATCGACCCGGCGGGGTGGCAGCCGTCTACAGATAATCTGTCCATGCTTCCCATCGTCCAGGAGGCCATCGCCCGGGACTGCAAGCTCACCTTCCTTTACTCCCGCGCCGACGGGGAGAGCGGCGTCCGCACCGTGGATCCCTTCGGCATCGTTTCGAAGCAGGCGGTGTGGTACCTGGTGGCGCGGGCGCCGGCCGGCATGCGCACTTACCGCATCTCCCGCATGCAGAATGCCGTGGTTTTGGCGGTGACGTTCGAGAGGCCAGCGGCCTTCGACCTGGCGGCCCACTGGAAGAGCACGACGGCGCAGCTACAGGCCCAGCGAGAGCAGTTTCACGCTACGCTCGCGGTTGCTCCCGATGCGGCCGTCTCCCTCAGACGCTGGTGCCAAGTCTCAGCAGCCCCGGAGGTACACGCGGCGATCCCGGAGAACTGGTGCGTGCTTCATGTTTCGTTTGGGAGCAGCGCCGAGGCGCGATTCATCGTGCTCGGCTTCGGCGCGCGCGCTCAGGTTCTTACGCCGACAAACCTGCGCGACGAGGTCATGAAAGAGATGCACGCGGCTGTCCGTTACTCTGAATGCAGTGAGGCATCATGAAAATCGCCAGCTGGAATGTCAATTCGATTCGTGCCCGGCTTGACCATGTCACGGCGTGGCTGAAGGAGCGCCAGCCGGACGTGCTGCTGATGCAGGAGTTGAAGCAGACGGAGTTTCCGGCGCTGGTCTTCAAAGAGCTGGGCTATGAGAGCGTCGCTGTGACCCAGAAGGCTTATAACGGGGTCGCGATTTTATCGCGCTATCCCATCGAGACCATCAACACGACGCTGGCCGGCGACGAACAGGATAGCCATGCTCGCTTTCTTGAAGCGACGATCGAGGGCATCCGCGTGGTCAATATTTATCTTCCCAACGGCAACCCGGTGGGCACCGAAAAATTTGCCTATAAGCTGGCCTGGATGGACCGGCTGCACAAGGAAATGACCGCCTGGCGTAAGGACGGTTTGCCGATGGTGGTTGGCGGCGACTTCAATGTTATTCCGGAGGACATTGATTGCCACAAGCCGGCGTCGTGGATCCATGACGCGCTGTTCCAGCCGGAGCCGCGAGGACGCTATCGGGCACTGCTCGATCTCGGCTACACGGACGCGTTCCGGTCGCTGCATCCGGGCGAGGGCGGCCAGTTCACTTTTTGGGATTACTTTCGGCAGTCGTTCGAACATAATCGAGGCATTCGCATCGACCATTTTTTGCTGTCACCCGATGTGGCCGATCGCTTGCAAAGCTGCGTGATTGATCTGGGGCCGCGGGCACAGCCAAAGCCGTCGGATCATACGCCGATTGTCGTGGAGCTGCGATAGGTGAACATAGTGATGAGCCTAGTGAATCTCAGCCGTATGGCTGCGCTGTTGATGATGGTCATGGTGACCAGTGCCGCGTTTGCGGCTGATTCTACGGGCTGCCAGGCGTCCGCGTCGGACAACACCCAGGTCATCGACGCCGTGCGGACGATGTACGCCGCTGCTACTACCGACGACATGGTGGGCTTCCATTCCGTAGCCTCCGCGAAGTTCTATGCATTTGACGGAGGGAAGCGGTTCGACGGAGATGCGCTGATGAACGTGGTGGCCTGGATCACCTATGTCAACCGAGGGTCGGTAAAGGACGCATCCGGTACCAAAGAGCTCGCGTGGGTGGAATCCGCTTTTCTCGAGAAAGAAGCGGGACAGTGGCGGATCCTTTTCCTCCACAGCACGCGTATGCCGTAGAGCTAGCGACCGCTCGGGGCTTGCATGAGGAAAGAGATGTTGCCCACCTGGTAGGTGACCTTGCCGGCTCCAGCCGGAGTTGCAGGAACTTTGTGGGCACGGACGGTCTCAAAAGCAGTGACCAGCTGGGGAAGCACGGACGGCGACGCGACGGGAATGTTGTGGGCGCCGAGAACCATGCGGAGCTGCGGCGCCAGCGCGGCGAGTCGCCGGATGGAGGCGTCATAGGCATCGAGATCTGTTTCGGGGCGGTACAGCCAGATGGTGCCTTGATAGTAGGTATCCCCGGTGAAGAGCAGTCCATTGACGGCATCGAGCAGAGAGATAGCGTCAGGTGTGTGGCCCGGCGTGGCGAGGATGGTCAGCGATCTTCCTCCCAAGTCGATGCGGTCTCCATCGTGCATAAAGGACGTGATCTTCCAGGGACGGGTGGCATAGGTTGTCCGGTCAAATGCCTTGGGCAGCGCGCCACAAATCTGATCGGGCGCGATCTCCGCTTGCGCGGCTTCGCTCGAGCCTTGCGCATTCTTACGGGCGAAGCTGGTGTCCATGTCATCGATGGTGTCAAACTGCCAGTTGCCGCCGACATGGTCGTTGTGGGTATGTGAGTTGAGCACGACGATCGGCAATGGTGTCAGTTCTGCCGTGACGCTTCTGATGTCGCTGATTCCCATACCGGTATCGAAGAGCAGGGCCCGCTTGTGGCCGACGATCAGGTAACCGATGGTCTCTTCCGCCTGATGCGGTTCGTAGAGCGCGAAGACAGCGGGTGCGACTTTGTAGACTTCAAACCAGGAATCGCTGACCGGCACGCGCTGAAGGCTTTTATATTCCGTCCGTGGAAGCGCGCGGCACCACGCGGGAATTTCCGTTTGCGCAACCAGGGTTGGCGCGGAGAAAGCCATCAGGACAAGAAACGAGAGGCGGGCTTTCTTGAGCGATTTTTTGACAGGGGCCATTTGTATCGAGAATATTTTGGTGTGAATTTAGAGTCTATCCTCAGGACGTTACGGCCCGCACTTGCCCGGTGGCATTCATCCTGCGATCCTAGGGCATGGCCATCCGCACTCTCTCCACCCGCGAGGTCTACCGTAACCATTGGCTGAGCGTGCGCGAGGATGCAATCGAGCGCAACAACGGAGCCCACGGTATCTATGGCGTGGTCGATAAGCACGATTGCGCGATCATTCTGCCCATCGACGGCGATCACATCTGGATGGTGGAGCAGTTCCGCTACACGATCGGGGAACGAGCGCTCGAGCTGCCGCAGGGCGGTTGGGAAGCGGACAATATCAANNTATGGATTCGCACGCCAGCGCCAGCATGTCTTCGTCGCCGAAGAGCTCTCTCCGGGCGATCACCAGCGGGATGCCGAAGAGTCCGATATGGAGATCATCCGGATGCCCATCTCCAGCTTCGAGCAGAAGCTCGGCAATGGTGAGATTCGCGACGTATGTACGCTCGCCGCCTGGACCAGCTACCGGCTGTGGCGCGATTCCTCCGCGCAATCCAGATGACGTTAGGACTTCAGGCGAATTGCTGCAGGTCCATTCCCAGCTTGTAGGTTTCGCCGTGAGCCAGGAGCTCTTCCCAGGTCACCTCGCGGCGCTCGTATCCGGCCATGCGGCCGAGCATGCAGCTGAGCGCGGTCTCGACCCCGGCGGCAATCTGATTGTGCGGCTGGCCGGAGGTGATGCTGTCGATGAAGGTGCGCTCCTTGTCGCGGTCGGCAAACGCGAGGTTGTCGGCGAAGCTGCCGTTGGCGGCGAACTTGGCGGGACCGGCGGGCGTGTTGACCGAATCCTGCCAGGCCCAGGCGTTCGTGCCCACGATCTGGACCGGACCCGAGTAAGGAATGGTGGCCGAGCCGTCCGCGCCGAAGAGGCGGACCCCCGCGTCGAAACCGCCGTCGCCAAACTGCGTTGAAGAGAAGGAGAAATGGACGTCTCCGGGGTAGGCGAAGTCGACCTGGTAATTGTCCCAACAATCGCCGGCGTGGGTCAGGATGTTGCGGCCTCCGGTGGCGGTGGCTTTCAACGGGTGCGCATCGAGCATCCAGTTGCAGAGATCGATGAGGTGAATGTTCTGCTCCACGAGAATGTCACCGGAGAGCGCCCGGTACCAAAGCCAGTTGCGCAGGCGGTATTCGTCGGGCGAGGCGCCGGGATGGATCTTTTCCTCCGAGGCGGGAGCGTTGTAGTTGGCGGCAGCGGAGCCGATCTTGCCCAGCGCACCAGCCTTGATCCTCTCGAAGATGGCGGCGATCGGCGGTGCGCTGCGGCATTGGAATCCGACGTCCACGCTTTGCGCCGGCTTTACGCGCTTGGCGATCTCCAGCGCCTGCTTTGCCTGGGCGATGTCGACGCCGACAGGCTTCTCGCAATAGACGTGCTTGCCGGAGGCGACAGCCGCTTCAAGGTGCTGCACGTGGAAGAACGGTGGCGTGGAAATTTGAATGAGATCGACGCCGGGCGAGGCGGCGAGTTGCTCGAAGGCGTGGGGACCGTGAAAGAGCAGCTTGCTGTCGATGGGTTGGCGGCCGAGTTTGGCGTTGAGCTGGTCGAAATGACTGCGGCCCAGCTCGAGCTTATCGGGGAAGATGTCGGCCAGCGCCACGACCTGCGCCGTGGTGCTGTTGGAGAACGAGGTGGAGACGGCGGTGCCACGATTGCCACAGCCAAGCAGTCCGAGACGGACGGCGGAGTTGGCCTGGTAGCTGAAAGCGGTGCCTGGCTTGAGCAGAAGGAGACCACACGCGGCTCCGGTCTGGAGAAATTGCCGACGGTCCATCATTACCTCTGTGGCGGTTCGCCAATTACGTCGTGGAGGATGCGTTCGAGGTAGATCTTTTCCCGACGAATGTCCTCGATTTGTTGCGGGCCCGAGGTTTCGCGCTCAATGCTTATTGCGCCGGCGTAGCCGATGCGATGAAGCTTGGTGAAGACCTGGCGGAAGTTAACCTGGCCTTTGCCGATGAGGACCTCTTGGCCGAGTTGGGTGGGGTTGGTGGGCCGCCGGCCGTCTTTGGCGTGGACGCTGAGGATACGCCGGCCAAGGATGTCGATAGCCTCGACTGGATTGCCCTTGCCGTACAGGATGAGGTTCGCGGTGTCCAAACCGACGCCCAGGTTGGGCACGGCCACGTCGCGAATCATGCGGGACATCGTGGTCGGGGTCTCCTGGCCAGTCTCCATGAGGAAGTCCTGCTCGTTGTCCTGGCAGTGCTGGGCGACGGTGCGAATCGCCTCGACGGTTCCGGGGTAAAGCGGATCGGCGGGATCTTCGGGAATAAAGCCGCAATGGGTCTGCACCTGAGCAACGCCAAGCTGTTTGGCAAAATCGGAGACCTGGCGGAGGGCGTCAATACGGGCGGCGCGTGTCTTGGGAGGAACAAGGCCTATGGTGGATGGTCCCTGAAGGAAATTCCATACCAGAGTTCCTGGGCCGACTACTTCGACGGTCGTTGCCGTGAGCTCGTACTTCCTCAGCAGATCGCGATATTGCTTCGCCAGGGCGGGGGTGAAACTGCCGATGTATTTGTCCAGCGAAAGGAAGCAGTTGGAAAAGCCGAGGTCGCGCACGCGGCGCAGGTATTCCTCGGGATCGCCAGAAGGAGCGATGACCAAGCCGAGGCCCATGGGGTTAACCGGGGGCATATGGGTACCCACCGGGCCTGCGTGCAGTCCCTTGCTAAGAACGGCGGCGGCTGCGAGGCCGACGAAGTGTCTCCGATTCATCCACTTCACTATAAGACATCAAGTGAGGACTTGCCGAGAAACCTACCCAATCTCCAGGTTCCCTGCAAGACGTCTCCCTGCAAAGGCGTGGAATGCGAGCAAGTAGGCACCCATGCTCGACCGTATGAGAGTTCCTATCTTGCTTCTGGTCAGCTTAACTCTGGTTTTTCGAAATCAACCGCTGCACGCACAAGGGTCTACCTCAGATCAGAACGAGCGAGCCGAT
>PLZN01000134.1 GCA_003152195.1 Acidobacteriaceae bacterium | reverse complement strand
CGAATTAACGACTCAGGACACTAGGTGGGACCCTTAAGGATGTCGCGTCACAAAAACGAGAGCCAGTTCCTTTCCCGACGGGCACTCCTTAAGAGCATGGGGTTGGCACCCCTACTCCTCCGTCCGGCACCCTTCCATGGATACTCGTTTGTGTTCGGCCCCGCGAAGGGCCTCCCCAATCGCAACCCCGCGTTACCTTTCTCCGATGTTCGTCTGACACCCCACTATCCGGCAGCATCCCCTTTGGAAGACGTCCTCCGTCTTGTCGCTCCGGGTTCCGATGAGTACGTTACCGAGAAATATGCCCTCGAAATTGAGTCACTCCTCGAACAGTGGAGCGAGGCCCTCAAGGCATCGGTCCGAGACCTTTCAGCCCTGGCGAAGTCCGTGGACTCCTCGATCGAAGCCTCCCCGCTCGTTCCGGCCAAGGAAATCACGCTGCGTGCTGGATACGGGATCGATGTTGCGAGAAGACTGTTTGCCGGCAATGTCGTTCCCGGGCGGGAGCGATTTCTCCAGGGGATCCGGGCCTGGCTGGGGCAGGTCTCAGGGGTGGAAACCGCGGAATTCGAAATTACGGGTATCGAAGAAATTGCCAGTGCCCCACTGAAGGTTCGCCTGGATATCCGCTATGACATTGTCGCCAAACGGAACGATGAGCGGCGTGAGGAGAGGGTTGGATCATGGCGCACCGAATGGTCGCGCGATGAATCAGAGGGGTGGAAAGCTCGGCGGTGGGAAGCCAGCGAAGAAACACTGAGCGTTACCCACGGGCCGGTGTTTATCGACGTCACCCCGCAAGCTCTCGGCCGAGCAGAATCGTACACCAAGCAGATGCTTCGTGGCTCCGATTATTGGCGTACCGTCCTGGATGGCGCATGCGGCATAGACGTTTACGGCAACAATGGTGTGGCGGCGGGTGACTTCGACAATGACGGCCTCGATGATCTGTATGTTTGCCAGCCGTCGGGACTGCCAAACCGGCTTTACCGCAACCGGGGCGACGGGACCCTGGAAGACGTAACAGAAAAATCCGGGGCCGGAGTACTCGACAGTACCGCGTGCGCCCTGTTCGCCGACTTTGAGAACAAGGGGCGCCAGGACCTTCTCGTTGTTTGCGGCAGCGGTCCCCTGCTCTTTCTGAATCAGGGGGACGGGACCTTCTCGCTCAAGCGCGACGCCTTCAAGTTTGAGAACCCTCCCCAAGGAACTTTTACGCATGCGGCGTTAGCCGATTACGATCGTGACGGACGTCTCGATGTTTACTTCTGCTTGTATAGCTACTACCTGGGCCTCGATCAGTATCACTATCCCGTGCCCTATTTCGATGCCCGGAATGGTCCGGCAAATTTTTTGCTGCACAACGAAGGGAACGGGACTTTTGTAGACAGAACCAAAGCGGCAGGATTGAACGTGGATAACGACCGCTATAGTTTCGCTTGCGCCTGGGGCCACTCCGAATCCGGCGGCTTGCCCGATCTCTATGTGGCCAACGATTTCGGGCGCGGTAACCTGTACCGCAACAACGGTGATGGAACATTCACCGCAACCTCCAGCGAGGCCCACGTTGAGGACGTGGGGGCCGGCATGAGCGCTTGCTGGTCCGATTTCAACAACGATGGAAACCAGGACATCTACGTTGCCAACATGTGGTCATCGGCAGGCCAACGGGTTTCCGGGCAAAAGCGCTTTCACGAAAAAGCTCCGGAAGAGATCCGCGCACTCTACCGGCGGCACGCACGAGGCAATGCGCTGTATCGAAACCAGGGGAATGGGAAGTTTCAAAACATCAGCCAGCAAGCCGGAGTGGAGATGGGCCGTTGGTCCTGGTCTTCGGATTTCTGGGATTTCGATCATGATGGCTACCCTGACCTCTATGTCGCTAATGGGTACATCTCCGCGCCGGAGCGAAGCGACCTGGCAAGTTTTTTCTGGCGGCAGGTGGTAGCGAAATCGCCTGAGGACACTACACCCTCAGCGGCTTACGAGCATGGATGGAATGCCATCAATGAATTGATTCGGTCAGACGGCTCCTGGAGCGGCTATGAACGGAACGTCATGTTCGCGAATAATCGCGATGGCACCTTCAGCGAGGTTTCAGGCGCGGTGGGATTAGACTTTCCCGAGGACAGCCGTTCCTTTGTCCTCGCCGATATCGACCATGATGGACGGTTAGAAGTCATCCTTAAGAACCGGAATGCTCCCCAATTGCGGATATTGCACAACGTGATGAAGGACCTCGGCCAATCGATCGCGTTCCGGCTACGAGGGCAAAAAAGCAATCGCGATGCCATCGGAACTTCCATCACCATCGAGGCGGGAACCCTCCGCCAGACAAAGTATTTGCAGGCAGGATCCGGGTTTCTTGCCCAGCACTCAAAAGAGATGTTCTTTGGCGTGGGAAAGCCAGAAGGCAAAATTCGGGCCACGGTCCGGTGGCCGAGTGGGCTTTCTCAGGAATTCGAAAGCATACCGGTCAACCATCGGATCGAAATTGAGGAGGGTTCCGCTGGATTTGTGGCCAAGCCCTTCGCCGCGTCACCTCAGGCATACGCGCAAGCAGGACCACCGCCGAAGTTAGACCCGCTGCCCTCGCAGATAGACACGTGGCTGATTGAACCCTTGAAGGCACCGGCGTTTTCCCTGCCTGACCTCGGGGGCAACATGCGAGAACTGCGAAGCTTGCGGGGTGGCTACGTACTTCTCAACTTCTGGGCGACGAATGCGCCGCTCTGCGGCGACCAGCTGAGACTGCTCCATCAGCACCAGTCAGCGCTGGCCGAAAGCCGGCTGGAGATTTTAGCTATAAACGTTGACAACGCGGGCGATATTCGAGCGGCGCGGTCGTTCGCGGCGCAGGAAAGGCTCTCCTTTCCTGTCCTTTTTGCGACGGAAGATGTGGCTGGCGTTTATAACATCATCTACCGTTACCTGTTCGACCGGCGAAGGGACCTGGCAATTCCAACCTCCTTCCTGTTGGACAGAGAAGGCATGATAGTCAAGGTGTATCAGGGATCGATGGATCCTCAACGCCTGCTGGAGGATGTGAGGTCTGTCCCAACCACGGCAGCCGATCGCTTACAAAAGGCGCTTCCATTGGGCGGGGAGCTCTACCAGGGCGTCTTTCTGCGTAATGACTTTACCTACGGTGTGGCCATGTTCCAGCACGGTTACCTGGAGCAGGCAGCGGAGTCCTTTCAGCAGGTGATCGCCGCGAAGCCGGACGACCCCGAAGGATATTACAACCTGGGCACTCTCAACCTGCGAAGAAATGATTTTCAGCAGGCACGCTACTATCTTCAGCAGACTTTAAAACTGCGTCCAAACTACCCGGAGGCGTGGAACAACCTGGGAATGATTGCCGCCCAGGAAGGCCATGCGCAGGAAGCCGTACGAAGTTTTCAGCAGTCGTTGCTCCTGAGGCCACGCTACGCCACCGCACTCCTGAACCTGGGTAATGTCTATCGCCGGCAGAGCTCTTTCGCCCAGGCGCAGGAACTCCTGGATCAGGCCCTGGTTATTCAACCGGACGATCCTGAAGTTAACTACAGTCTCGGAATGTTATACGCCCAACAAAATCAGATGCAGCGCGCGTCGGACTATTTGCAGAGAGCGATTGATCTGCGTCCGGACTATCCCGAAGCCCTGAACAACCTTGGCGTGCTCTTCGTCCGTGGACAGGATTACTCGAAGGCGGAGGAGCAATTCAAGACTTGCATCCGCGTTGTCCCGACCTTCGATCAGTCCTATCTCAATCTTGCCCGTCTCTACGCGATGCGGAGCGACAAGGAAAAGGCAAGAGAAGTGTTGCAGGAACTGCTACATATCCAGCCCCAGAATCCGAGCGCCAGGCAAGCGCTGGAAATGCTACAGTGATTGCCTTAGTGATTGCCTTAGTGATCGCCCTGATGGGCGCTCGAAGCGGTGCCGAGGGAATCGTCAGCCGCGCCTCATGCGATTGGCCACGCGCGATAGGTCTTCTGACCCTGTTTGTTTGTACTTCTTTTTGTTTGCCAGGCACAGGCGGTCCAGCAGCAATCCTCAAAGATCCCCGCCAACTTCCAGCAGGTGGAAACGTTGGTTCAGCAAGGTCGTCTTGAAGAGGCCGAGACCAAAATGCGAGAGGAGCTCCAGCGGAATCCAGGGGTGGATGGTTACAACCTGCTGGGGATCATCGAAAGCGAAAAACAGGACTACCCGAACGCCCTTGCAGCGTTCCAGCAAGCTTTGCAACTTTCCCCCCAAC
>PLZN01000139.1:3099-18450 GCA_003152195.1 Acidobacteriaceae bacterium | reverse complement strand
TATTAGCTGCTTGATGCCATAAGTAAGTCGCACTTCGCAGCTTCTGAATGACAGCGCCCTTGTTACCAATGGATCTTTGTTCTGATCACTTGTGTTCCATGGGAGAAGTGACTGCTTTGTAACCTGCGGGTATCTGAAAACCGATTGTATCGACGGCTGCCTCGGAAAAGCCGGAAATCTGTGTCTGGCTCTCCAGGAGCACGCCCGCGGTCGCTGCGTCTGCCCCGGTACCGCCAGCTGCTTGGCTCGGCGCCGATGCGGTCGACGGAGCGTGGTGCATGAGTGCGCCCATACTGGAGCCGCCAAGCGCGCGACCGAATGTGCCTAAGCGCGAGATCTGACTGCCTGCTTCCTGGGTGGCTGTCCCGGCGGCAACCTCCTTGGTCACAGAGCCGGCAGTGGACCCTTGGTTCTGGCTTTGAGCTAGAGGCGCTGAGGATGGAGGCGGCAGTGGTTGTCCGTCGGCGGTTACACCTACCCGCGTGACTTGAAGCACCGGAAGACCACTCATCTTGACGGATTCCTTTTTTAGCTCTGCCAGGGCTTGAGCACCCCCCGGCTGGGCAGCCAGCAGAGAGGACATCGCTGAGCCTTCCATGTCGAACGACAGTTCCTTGGCCATGCGTACATTAAAGCGACGCATCTCGGCCATGCCGGGCGCGTCTTGAATCAGCCACATTTCGCTCGTAGCAGCCATTCCTCCTTTGGCGTTGCTGTTGTCGGATGAATTCGCAATCATGGTAACGGTGAGCAATGACTCCCTGGCGGTTTGGCCGTCGATCTGGCGAGACGCGCCGCTGCTTGAAATGTGTGCGGTAAAGCTTATCTGCGAACCATCGGAGCCGGAGGTCTGGGCGCCCTTCGAATTAGCCGTTGCCTTGGCCATCTGGTCCTGTATTTCTTTGAAGGTGACCATGGAGTAAGTGCGCTTGTCGTGATCGATGAAGGTAATGGTCTGCTGATCGAGGTCGATGATCTCCGTTGTATGAGGATTGGAGCGAACCATGCGGCCACCATGGATCATCACGGTTGAGGTGACCGGTGACGTAGCCTGCTTGGCCTGGGAACTAAAGGCGCCCGCCATTTTGAGCATCCCCATCATGGAGCCGCCGGTGTATTGCGTGGTTTCCTGATAGCTGACATCGGCAAAGGCGAGGGGCTGCAGCAGCAAGCTGCCGGCGAGAAGGGCTGACCATGGTGTCTTCATCGTGAATCTCCTTATGTCACTGTTGCTGTATCTATTTATGTGTAAGCTCCACACGGCGGTTGCGTGCACGGCCGGCGAGCGTGTCATTGGTGTCGGCCGTGCGTTGATGCTCCGAGGCCGTTTCCCATTCACGTCCTCAGTGAGTGCATCGTGGCTAGGTCTTTCTCTGCGCAGAGTGCAGCAGGCGTGCAGGTGCTCAATCTTGGCCGGGCTTTTTCCGGCAAGGATGGAAAACCGCAAGATCTCAATGCAAACTGTCGTTGAAGTCTGGAGTTAAATCCCCGCTTGTTTTGCCGCAAGCGTGCCGATCACGGGCAGTTTCGTCATCTTGCCCCGATAAGCGCTATACATAAGAAACGCCCACAAGGCGAAGCCACCAACCATGAGCAACAGATCGATGGGCAATTGAATGAAGAAGAAGAGCCCCTTGGTGACCGCGCTCAGCACCAAGCCAACGATCGTCCAGGCAATCCAAAGCGCGATCCACGCTACGTTGAAAAATATGGACTGAAAGGAATGGAAGCGGACGAAGCGATCACCTTTGTAAGGGTCGATCACCAGGAACAGAATTCCGGTGATAATGCCCGCAAGATAAGCCAGCGCTCCCGCCGTGTTGGCCTGCAGACCAGAATTGGTAGTGGATGGCGAAGCCATCACCTGTGGCCTGCCGGAACAGGTGGGGCAAAAGGTTGCGCCGTCCGCAAAGGCGGCTCCGCACGACTGACAGAAACTCATGATGTAGTCCTTTCTGTATCTAAGATCAGGTAACTGCTCATAGCCGGCTTGCCACTAGCTTGGCAAGCGGCTTGATATTGTCTGTGTTGCACGGGCAACTGACATACATAAAATGAGCTGCCGTATTGCCTTTGCGGAAAATGATCATGCTCCCACCGGCCAGGTAGGCTTCATCGCCGATACCATCGAGGTCGCCGGTCGCGCTGCTGGATGCCGTTCCCGCGCCCCCTGTAACGTACTTAAACGCTCCGCGGTTCATCTTCATTTCCGCCTCGGCGTTGCCCGAAGTGAAACTGACAACAAGTACCGGGATCTCGCCGGTAGAGGCCTCCGCGGAGAGGGATTTGTCACTTGCTTCCTGCTGCGCAAAAAAGCCGCCCGCCATTTTCTGAATGGTCTTCTGCGTCTTAGCATCGGCTCCCAGGCCGCCCATCATGGAAGACAGATGCTTCGAGGTCACGTCCGCCGGATCACCCTTGGCAATATAGCTACAGCCCTCGTCTTTCGCGTCCGCTCGGATGACCTGTACTCCGACGGCCTGGCTGACTTCCTCTTTGCTTAGGAAACGGCAGGGATCGCCTTTAAAACCCCCTGCGCTGCCGTCGCTGCCGGAAGCTCCTTTGATGCTAGCTACGCCGTTCAGCATCTCTCCGAGTCCGCCACTCGCAGCCGGGTTACCACCCAGCGCCTGTGCCGCGACAGCGTGGGCCTTTTCCTTGATCTTTTGTGCCGCATACCAAAGGCCGCCGAGCGCCAGGGCCCCTCCTACAAAAAGGACCACCACGCACGCGACGATGACCTTGAGCAGAGTGTTGGATTTTTTTGCGCCAGCCGCGGGGTAAGCATTGCCCGGTGAATACGCCGCCGGTGTTGGTGCGTAACTTGCCGGTACCGGCGCATAGGCCGTCTGTGCAGGTGTAAACGTCGCCGCCGCTGCAGGTGCTGGGGGTCCAGCAGGAACTTTTGCTCCACACCCTCCGCAAAAACCCGCCGTATCATTCAAAGCCGAACCACACTTACCGCAGAACCTAGCCATTGTCTTTCCCTCCCATGCAGTGGATCTACGCTTCTTGTTGTTAGCCGTCCAGGAATTACCCCAGAGGCAATCGGGAGCTACCATAATCTTTGCTCATGAGCTTTCCTGCACAGTCATTTGGTAAACCCTTTCCCTCCGTTTACTCACGGCTGAGTTCGACGCGCCTGTTGCGCGCGCGTCCTTCGAGCGTGTCATTGGTATCAATCGGATGCGAGGCGCCAAAGCCGTCCGTAGAAAGACGATCCGGCGCAATGTGGTACTGAGTCACGAGCGCTTGTTTCACCGCGGCAGCGCGGCGTTTCGAGAGGTCGAGGTTATAGACGTCACCGCCTATGTTGTCTGTGTTACCTTCCACCGTGAGCTTCCAGTCCGGGTTGTCGGTCATCGCCTGCACGATCTGCTTCAGCACCGGCGCAGATTCCGGCTTGATGGTGTCTTTGTTGAAGTCGAAGTAGATGCCCCAGGTCACAGCGCGTTTCTGTTCGGCGAGTTGCTTCTCGACAAGATTTACGGGGTGCGGAACGCTGTAGTCGATCTTGGTGACTTCGATCCTGAACTTGCCGTCGTGTAGCTTGGGGTCTTTAAGCCTGAGCATCAGAACCAACGGGTCCAGGGGATCGTCGATCACATACACATCGGCCGCGGAGTGGAACGCACGATCCTTCTTCGGTGTGGGATCTTTTCCTACAGGGTCCATGATGCCCACGAGATGGATGGCGGGAAGGTTGACACGCTGATCGTTCACGATCATGGGATAGGGAACGTCCTGCGGCTCGACCCGGGTGAGGAGGCCGCCTTGATGGGTGGGTTTAACGGTGTCACCGTTCGCGAGAACGTCCCAGTAAACGAGATAGGTCTTGCCTGTGGACGTCACTTCCTGGAAGGACTTGTCCGACAGCCTGAGCCGGGTTAGACCATGGATGATTTGAGGCATGTTGGAGCCGGTGACGGTAGCGTAAGTGTTGGCCGTCGCAAAATCTTCGTTGCAGACTGTGTGCGAAGAGCCGGAACTTTTCCAATCACGGTTGTTGTCGTCTTTGTATTCGCCGGTGGTGGATGAGAGAGGAACGGAGGCTTGGTTTGTGGAGGAGACCGTCATGCGGCTTTCCACATCACCGTTCTTTATCCCCCATGCCGTTGTGACTACCGTGGCTGCCTGCAGGGGAATCCGCGCAGCGCTCTGCGCGGGAAACGGAGCTATGGGGCAGGGCGTCACCGGGTCTTTAGCCGAGATGCTCTCAACCGGGTCGCCGTCATCTGTTCCCCCACCGAGCATGCTGCCAAGATTGCCCAATATCGCTGATACGTTGTTGTTGTCGTTCTGCCCGGGCGATGCATCCTTGTTCTCGCCTGGGCTGGGAGTGGGGCGCGTGACGGACTGCGCGACTCTGGTTACCTTTTCCTTGACCTTGTAGCCGACGTACACCACCCCACCAATGCTGATAAAGGCGATCAGCGCGAGAACGCCAAGAAAGATGAGCAGCAGCGCCAGGCCGCTGCGCTTCTTGGCCGGTGCGAATGCCTGTTGAGGCGGAACCGGCGAGGACTGCCTTGGCGGCGCGGCCGGTTGCTGCACACTCGCCGGAACCGCAGGTTGGGCAGTCGCCGCAACGGGCGCGCCACAACTCGTGCAGAACTGCAAACCCGCTTCGATCCTCTGGCCGCATTTGGTGCAAAAAGTCATGGATTCCACCTACTCACGAGTAAGCTCGACTCGCCGGTTGCGCGCGCGACCCTCGAGCGTGTCGTTGGTCTCCACCGGATGCGAGGCGCCAAAGCCATTCGTAGACAACCGGTCCGCCCCTATCTGGTAGCGAGTGACCAATGCTTCTTTGACAGCTGCCGCTCGGCGTTTCGAGAGATCGAGATTATAGGCGTCCCCGCCTATATTGTCAGTGTTGCCTTCTACGGTCAGCTTCCAGTCCGGGTTATCTGTCATCGCCTGCACGATCTCTTTCAGCACCGGCTCCGATTCCGGCTTGATCGTGTCTTTGTTGAAATCGAAATAGATGCCGTAAGTGACCGCACGCTTCTGCTCGGTAAGTTGCTTCTCCACCAGGTTCACAGGCTTCGCAGTTTTGTAGTTGATCCTGATAACTTCGATTCTGAACTTGCCCTGGGACCATTGGGGATCCTTGATTTTGAGCAACAGGACCAGAGGATCCAGGGGATCGTCGATCAGGTAAACGTCGGCCTGGCTGTGCGCGGGGCGGAATTTTTTCGGGAACGGGTTTTTTCCCACAACCTCCATGATCCCTGAGAGATGGATCGCCGGCAGGTTTACACGCTGATCATTCACAATCATGGGATAAGGAACATCCTGCGGCTCGGCCCGGGTGAGCGAACCGCCGACATAGGCGGGCTGCTCGGTCTCAGCTTGCCTGTCGTTCTGGGTATAGAAGTAACGAAGAGAGGTTTTGCCCTGGGACTTGACTTCGTCAAAGCTCTTGCTGGAAAGCCTCAGCCGGGTTACTCCATGAAGGATGCTGGGTATTCTACTTCCGCCCTCCGTTGCATACGTATCAGAGGACTGGAGATCTTCATTGCACGTTATGTGCTTGGCGCCAATGGAGTGCACGTTCTGACCAAAGTCATCCGTCCACTTGAGATCGTGGTCGACCATATCTAATGAGGCCGGGCTCGTAGACGTGACAGAATTGCTGGCCTCTATATCGCCGCGGAGGATGCCCCAGGCAGTTGTGATGACCGTTCCCTCCTGCAGGGGAATCCGTGCCGCAGTCTGTGCAGGATAAGGACCGCCGGAGCAAGGCGTAACCGGATCTTTCGCCGATATACTTTCGACCTGGTCGCCATCATCGTTCCCTCCGCCCAACATGGCGGAGAGATTGCCGAGGATCGCGGATGCGTTCGTGGCATCGTTCTGTGCAGGTGAGCCGTCTTTATTTTCACTTGTCGGCGGAGCGGGATGCGTGACTTGCTGCGCGACGCTGGTTACCTTTTCCTTGACCTTGTAGCCGACATAGACCACCCCACCAATAACGATCACGGCGATCAACCCGAGAACGCCAAGAAAGATGAGCAGCAGCGCCAAACCGCTTCGCTTCTTGGCCGGCGCGAACGCTTGCGGAGGTGCAACCTGCGCGGGCTGCCACGAAAGCGCGGCCGGTGACTGAACGGCTACCGGCGCCGCAGGTTGGGCTGTCGCCGGAGCCGGCGCGCCGCACTTCGCGCAGAACTGAAAACCCGCTTCAATCTTCTGGCCGCATTTCGTGCAATAAGTCATAGAGTCGCTCCCAAGAAAACCTGGTTCACAGTGATTTAGGAGGGAACTCTGCATAGGCCGCCGCCCGGCGGGTCGACCCGCTCGATTTTTTTCTCAGCAATGCGCTTCGACAAAGATCCCGTGGGAACACCAAGTGCCTGCGCCGAGGCACCCACCGCCACGAAGAAGTCCCAGGTCTCACGCTGGCAGGGGAACATGGTTGCTGAGCCGCCATGCACCGCCGTGGACGTGGTGAGCACGCGCAGGTATACCATGGCGCCGGTATTTTGCACTGCGCCAATGGCTTTGTTGATGAGGTCGGTGGAAGCCTTCCACGACTGATAGGCATCTGGAGAGAGATATTTCTGCGCCACCTTATCCGCCCACTTGTTGACCGTGTCCGACGCCTCCTTGAGCCCCTTCACGTGGAAGACGTCGAGCGCAGGTCCGCCGAAGGTGAGCTGAATCCGCGGCGCGGCCAGAGCAAGCACCATCGCGGTCGGGGCGAGGGAGATTCCCTTGGAATCGCCAGGGTTGAAGTTCATGTTGATCGTACCGTCGGTGTCCATGGTGCTCTTCTGCAACTTGAAGTTCTGATACCCGTCATAGGTGAGGTGGTAGGCGCCACTCGCGTACTCGTTGGCTCCGGTGGTGACCGGTTGCACGACGATGGCGCCGCTGACGTCGAGATAGATGGGGAGACCTTCGAGCAAAGGGGCAAGGGAGACGCTCACGACGCTCGGCAGCTCGATCTGAATCGGGTCTCCGTTTCCGCCTTTGAGCTTCTCGCCGATCGCCCACTTGATGTCCATGGTGCCGTTCACGTTCTTGAAAGCACCTTCCATCTGGCTGAGAGAGCCGCCGCTGACGGTGGTGTCGAGCAGCGTGTCGAAGTCCTGCAGGTAACCATCGCCGGTGATGGACGACTCGACCGTCTCCAGGTCGCGCGTCATCTTAAGAGTCAGGTGCAGCTTGCCGTTCTCCGGTGTGGCGTCGAAATCCGTATCCCATCCACTGACGAGGGAGTGGAAGGCGTTGTAGGTGGTGTTCAGGCCCTTCTTACCGGAAGCCATCGCCGCGTCGATGTTCGCGTCGTCCTGCTGCGCCTGGGTTTGCGCGTAGACCGGATGGGGAGGTAGCGCTTTCCACAAACGGGTCGTCCAGGGTAGGGGGCCCGGCTTAGCCTGAGCGTTGCCGTTTGAAAAGCGCATGGGCTGATGGAAAGAGATTTTGCCGTCGGCGACTACCTCCGGAAGACCCGCCAAACGGGTGAGAATGAGCGTCTCGTCACCCTGGCGATCGACGGCGATCACCTTGCGCGCCATGAGGTTCTTTACCAGCAAAACGTCGCCTCCCTTCAGAGCGGCGATTTTGCTGTTGCCGGAATCGAAGATAAAGGCCATGCCGTTGCTGCTGACACCACGCAGTGCCTGGGTCGCGTCCGTTTCCTCAAGAGCCGTGACCTCTGGCCGGAATGTGACGTGGGCCGAACCCTCGGCCTTGCTGGGTATGGCTGAGGACGGAGACGTGGATCTGGAGAGCGCGGAAGAGACTGGCGCGGCTGAATGCAAGCTGTTGCCTGCCGTGTTGCAGCCAGAACAGCCCGAAAGAGCGCCTAAGGAGAGAAAGAGCCCTGCCCACGCCATTCCACGTATCAGCGCGCTGCGATTGCGAGAGGTTTTTGACCTTTGGCACTGGATCCGCATCAGAGACCTGCCTTCATTTGCTCGTGACTGTGAGGCAAAGCAGGGAGATGGTCAACGGAACTGGCGTTTAAGTGTGCATTAACAGCAAACTCATTTCCCTAGAGTCACTTGCAACCTGCCATTAACTCACTACAATGGCGTTTGAACGGGTAAAAGCTTTGCGCCTTTGGGAGAGGATATGCCGGGGACGTCGCTAAAAGTGACTCGCTATCGCTTTGGTCCCTTCGACCTGGACCCCGGCGAGGGCACGCTTTCGCGCAACGGGATACGCGTCAGGCTCCAGGATCTTCCCTACCGGCTGCTGCTCATGCTGGTGGAAAGGCCGGGCGAAATCGTTACCCGGGAAGAAGTCCGGCAACATCTTTGGCCGGAAAACACCTTTGTTGAGTTCGATAACAGCCTCGGGGTCGCCATCCGCAAGGTGCGTGAGTCGCTCAACGATAACGCCGATGCGCCCCAATACGTGGCGACCATACCGCGCCGTGGATATCGTTTTGTGGCGCCTGTCATGGTTCAAACGCGCGAGGAACTGGAAGAGGCGAAGCTGCCTCTTGAGCAACACACAACGCCACTGGAAATTCCGCTAAGCGGTCCACCGGTCAGAGTGAAACCAGCTTTTGACCGGCGCAACATCTACTGGTTGGCGTCAGGACTGGGATTGCTGCTGGTGGCCGCAGGATTGTTTTTCCGGTTCCATTCCAAGCCGAGCTATCTGTCCCCAAAACCTCAAGCCAGCGTTGCCGCGCAGGTAAGGTTGCGCCGCTCGGTAGCGGTGCTCGGATTCCGCAATTTGCCGGGTCGCCACGAGGACGACTGGCTCTCACCCGTCTTCTCGGAAATGTTGGACACGGAATTGGGCACGCGTGGCGACTTACGTATGGTTTCTGGGGAAGATATTGCCCGGGTCAAGCACGACCTGCCGCCGACCGGCGAAGGCACCCTGGCCAAGGCGACCCTTGAACGCCTGCGGCAGAACCCGGGAGCGGATGTTGTGGTGCTCGGCTCCTACACCCCCTTACCAGGCAAAGATGAGAAGCGCATCAGGCTCGATCTGCGCGTCCAGGATACAGCTGACGGAGAAACGATTGCCGAGGAGGCGATTACAGGCGACCGGAACAACTTGTTCGATCTGGCTGCCCAAGCGGGAGCCCGGCTTCGGCAGAGACTGGGCCTTAGCGCCAATGCATTCGGAGACGCAAATGAGGCAAGGGTCGCGCTTCCTTCTGATCAACGAACTGCCCGGTTGTACGTGGAGGGCCGTGCCAAACTTTGGGCATTCGATTTTCTTGGCGCTCGCGACCTGCTGCTCAAGGCAGTAGCCGCTGACAGCGAGTTCCCCCTGGCCCATTCCGCCTTGTCTGAGGCCTGGTGGCACCTGGGCTATGAAGGCAAAGCTCGCGCAGAGGCACAGCGGGCGCGGGAACTCTCGCAGGATTTACCGGAAGAAGACCGATTTCTGATCGAAGGTCAGTACTGGCGCGCAATGGAAGACTGGCCAAAGACCGTGCAGGCCTATCGCACACTTTTCCAGCTATTCCCCGACAGCCTTGATTATGGCCTGCTGTTGGCGACCGCACAAATCCGCTTCCAGCCGGCCGCCGCCCTGCAGACACTTGCAGCCCTTCGCCGTTTACCGGCGCCGGTGGGTGACGACGCCCGTATCGATATGACTGAGGCATCCGCATGGATCGGTCAGGATCTGGTCAAGGCGCGCGCCGCTGCCAAGGCGGCGGTCGCTAAAGGCCGTGCCCAGGGGAGACCCCTCCTGGTTGCCCGGACCTATGGCTTTCTATGCCAGCAGGGTGTCGGCATTGGCGCCGCCACGCAAGAAACAATGAGCGATTGTGAGGGTGCCCGCCAGGGTGCCGCGGCCGCAGGAGACCGCAATGCCGAGGCGATGATGTTGACCGATCTCGCCGCGCTCCGTTTTGAGCAAGGCGACGTCGCGCGTTCAGAGGAGATGTTCCGCACCGCAATCAAGGAGTTTCGCCAGGTGGGGAGCCCAGACGGCGTCGCCACCACAATGAGCAATCTAGGCGATGCCCGCCTTACACAAGGAGACCTGAAGCAAGCCAGGAAGCTGCTCGAAGGTTCGATTGCCAACTATCAGGCGATTGAAGACAAAGAAGGTGTGGCGCTCTCTCTGAACAGCCTGGGGGAATTGTCTCGCCAAAGCGGAAACCTGCAAGTTGCGGAGAAGACTTACCAGCAAGCCAAGGTCACAGCCGAGGAGATTGGAAATAAGAGCGCAGTGGCTTATGTGCTGATCGGCCTGGGAGATGTTTTCAGGGACCAGGGAGATCTCGCGGCGGCCCGCAAGTCCTATGAAGGATCGCTGGCCCTTCGAAACCAGGTTGGTGAGAAACAGAACGCGGGTGAGACTCAGGTCGCCCTGGCACGCCTCTCCATTGAAGATGGACGGGCGGTCGATGTGGAGAACACCTTGCGGCGATGGAAAGAGCAGTTCCATCAGGAGCGACAGGCAGATGATGAATTGGCGGCCAGCATAGCGTTAACCGAAGCGCTGCTCGCACAAGGCAAGCAGATCGATGCGCGGAATGAAATGGAACGATCGCAAGATCTTGCGGCCAGGACACAAAATCTGTTAGCCCGTCTTCAGTATGGCCTCGCCTCCGCGCGTGTACTGCTGGCGTCAGATCATCCTGAAATGTCTAGGCCGCGGTTGGAACATATCCTGAGAGAGGCGCGCGCGCACGGGCTCACGGGTGTCGAATTGGAAGCCATGCTGGCTGTAGCCGATTTGGAAAAAAGATCGGGGCACCCTGCTCTCGCGCAAGGGCAACTGGCTTCACTGGAGAAGATAGCACGCAACAAAGGATTCGGTCTCGTTGCCCGCAAGGCCGCGGCCGCGCGCGGCTGAAACGCACTCGATCTAAAAGGAAAGACGAGAATGATGATCCACAGCAAAGTGACGGCCATCTTGCCAATAATGGTATTGACCCTGGTCAGCTTGGCCATGGCCGCCGATAGCGATAACGATGTCCTGAAGAACAATGGCTCTCTTGACCGCCTCTTCAAGCAGACCGGCGTGTACAACGCATCGAGCACCGGCAAGACACCGGGTTTCGTCGTAGATCCCGCATGGCCGCAGCCGCTGCCAAACAATTGGCGTCTTGGCCAGATAGGCGGGCTCTACGTCGACCAGCATGACCATATCTGGGTCTACAATCGGCCTCGCACCATGACCAATGAAGAGGCCGGGCTGGAAGGGCCCGTGCCCGGCGCCGTCAATCAGCAGGGTCGGCCGGTCAACGGACTTGGCCAGGTGCGCGCGTATGGCACCATCGCAGATTGCTGCAAAGCCGCTCCTTCCGTTCTGGAGTTCGATTCCGACGGAAAGCTGCTGCGCTCCTGGGGCGGTCCGGCCGACCCCGGTTTTATCGGCGGTAAATGCAAGGCGGAAGCAGGGTGCATTTGGCCCAGCAGTGAGCATGGTATTTATATCGACCAGAACGACAACGTCTGGCTCTCGGGAAATTCCGCGGCGGCGGACCGGGAAGGCTCGCCGTGGGCGACGAACAAGCAAGGCGGCGACGGCTTCGTATTGAAGTTCGATATGAACGGCAATTTCAAGATGAGAATCGGTGGAACTCCAACGGGACCAGACAGCAACGATACGCATGGCGGTATCAATGGCACGCCGCTGCTCTATCAGGCGGCGGACATGGTGGTCGATCCCGCAACCAACCGCCTGTACATTGCGGACGGCTACGGAAACCGCCGCGTCCTGATCGTTGACGCCGACACCGGCAAATATATCGGCCATTTCGGCGCCTATGGAAACAATCCCGTCGACGACGCAGCCGCCAAGGCCGCCGGGCCGTGGATCGAGGACTTTATCAAAGGCAACAAAAAGCCCGCGTTCTTCCGCAACCCAGTGCACTGCGTGAAGATTGCCAATGACGGTAAGATTTATGTCTGCGACCGGGGAAACGATCGCATTCAAGTCTTTGACAAGAACGATCCCACGCTTGGCAAGCCCTGCAGCAATCCGGCTGGCGAGGCCGGCAAGTGTGGTTTCGTTGCCGAGCAATTTGTCAGCCAGCACACCAACATCATTGGAACCGCCGTTTCCATGAACTTCTCCAAAGACAAGGAGCAGAGTTGCCTCTATGTCGGAGATAACGCCAACATGACAATCTATGTCCTGAACCGAAGCAACCTGCAGGAGTTGGGCCGGCTCGGGCGCAGTGGCCGCATGGCGGGAGACTTCCACTGGATCCATCAGGTGAGCCTGGACAGCAAGGGCAACATCTATACGGGGGAAGTCGACACCGGGAAACGGATCCAGAAGTTTCTCCGCTATGGCGCAACCGGGTGCAGCGGCACCGGCTCGTCGATCGTGGGCGGACCGATGGCTGCGCAGTAGTACCCGCGCTGGACTGGCCCAAATCAGATCCTAAGCGAAGCGCTGGGTGTCCCAGGTCCGCCCAGTTCCTCGGGAAGCGGTAGGTTAAAAATATGCTGTCCCAATGGTTCCGCTGACAGCGGCTGTTATGANNAGCTCTCCATCCCGCGTACGGCAGACAGATCCCCGCTCTTACTCCGACTTGAGCATCGTTTGCGACTCGATCTTGGCGGGATCCAGCTGAACGTTGAAACCGGGGCCGGTCGGCAGGGCGATGTGTGCGTTGACCGGAACAAGCGGATTGCTTTCAAAATGGTAATAGTGCCGCATCTTGTTAACCAGATACTCCCCCAGAGGAAAGGTCATGGGCGGCTGGCTGGAGATAATATGCACAGCCGCACGCAGGCTATGGCCATGTGGGATCACCGGTACATCATGCAGAGAAGCGACGGTGCCTATACGCAACAACTCTGAAGTGCCTCCACACCACTCCGGATCGGCCTGCACTACGGAAAGCGCGGCCGCCTGCAGGTAACGCTCCACCTCCCATCTTCCGTAGAAGTGTTCGCCTGACGCAATCGGAATCGTGGTGCTGCGGCGCATGGCAGCAAAGCTCTCGATCTTTTCCGGGTGAGTCGCTTCTTCAATCCAGTGTGGGCGATACTTTTCCACCTGGTGTGCCCATTCCAGCATGTAGTCCTGGTCCCATCCGCTGTAGGCGTCGAACATGATCTCGCTATCGTCGCCCAGAGTTTCGCGCAGAATGCGAACCAGTTCGACATTCTTGTGCATGCCTTCAGGTCCGGAACCGGGGCCGTAGCCCATGAACCACTTTTGATAGCGAAAGCCTTGCTCTTTGATCGCGAGAGCGCGGGTGCGAAGGGCTTCCGGCTCGAGCGAAAAGCCGAGGCAGCTGGCGTACATCTCCACCGACGAGCGCGTCGGGCCGCCCAGCAACCGATACACGGGCACGCCGTAGTAACGGCCACGCACATCCCATAATGTGTTGTCCACCGCGCTGATCCCCATCATGAAGAATCCGTCGCGCGAGTGGCGGTTCGAGCGATACATCTCGTCCCACAGCTTTTCGCCCGCGAGCGCGTCTTTGCCAAGAAGAAAGGGGCGAAGCTCTTGCTGCACTACAATCGCCGCGCTCTTCTCGATGGGTCCATAGAGGCCCTCGATACCACCGGCGGTTTGGATGCGAAGATAAATCGCACTGGTATGCACCTCTTTTGACCCGGAGGGCTTGTCCATGTAAGGTTCGGGGCGCAGATCGTCGTATACATCCAACGGGTTCACCTGCGGCTGCCCGTTGACGCCTGCCTCATCGGTATACCTGCCGTGCAACTCAACCAGCTCCACCGCTTCAATCTTCAGCGGACCGTCCCCAGGATCGTTCGCAGGCGCGAATGCCGCGGCAAAAGCGCTGTTGCCGGCTGTCGCGAACGCGGTCGCAGCCGCGCCCAGCAGGAAATGGCGACGGCTCGGTTGAGAAAACACTGACGGCGAATTCGGGCGAAAGGAGTAAGGCGAGCGTCTCATGTTTTCCTTGTGATATTGCCTCTGGCGGAGCCTAGGAACTACCAAATGCATTTGAGCCCTGGTTACTCCTATCGGGCCGTTATGCGACTTATACACTTTATCGCGCAACGAATCTCGGCGAACAAGATTGCGTCAAAGCGCACATTTCCTCGTCCTCCCGGCAGGCCTGGGCACGTCAAAAATCAATCCTGACGGGGGGCTATCGCCTAGACGGGAAGATCCGTCGATTTTGCGGAACGGCGTTTTTCAATGGGTTAGATGGGACGGGGTCTGAACTTCCGGAAGCACTCAATGACCCACCGGAAACACTGGCAGACCCGGGCGTTGTTGGTGAGAAGGGAAATTTTTCGACACAAATGTCCGCAAAGCTCAGCTTTGCCAACCATATTTATCGCGCCGGACTACTCCGAACGCAGCACTTCCGCCGCCTCCACCCTGGCGGCGCGCGCCGCAGGCACAGCCGACGCGATCACCGCAGCAGCTAGAATTACGACGGCGGACGCGATAAAAGAAAGTGCGCCCGGCAGTTGCACCCCGGCAACGTACCTGCCGATTGCGCGTGCTAAGGCAAAGGCAACCACCACACCTGCAGCCACTCCAATGCTGGCGATCACGAAGCCCTCTAAAAGAACATTGGTGAGAATGTTGCGCGGCATCGCGCCCAGAGCCATGCGGATTCCGAACTCGCGCGTGCGCCCGCTCACGGAGAACGCAAGGACGCCCGCCACTCCCACCACGGAAATTAGTAACGCCACCGCGGCGAATCCGCCGAACACAATGGCATTCAGGCGGTCGGGCGTTAGGACTTCCGCGCGAATGTCTTCCAGCGTGCTGGCTCGCTCCACGGGTTGGTCTGTCGCCATGTCGTGAATCGTGCGCGTGATAACGGGAACGAGTGTGTACGGATCATGCTTTGCGCGCACGAACAGACGGCCCTGCCATCCTTCCTGGCCGGACGGCTGATACACCGTCATGGCCGGCGACGGGATGATATNNTTCATCGTCAACGTCAGGCACAACGCCGATGATCCGCCGTGGTTCGGTGCTGATGCCGATAAACTTCATCACGCCGTCCGTCCACCGCAGATTGCGCTGCAGAGCCTCCTGCCCGGGAAATAGCGTCTGCGCAACGCTCTGGCTGATGATCACGACGCGTTCCGAGCCGTCCCGGTCGGTGTCCCTGAAATCGCGGCCTTCCAGAATCGGCACTCCCAACGTTTCGAAAAACCCAGGAGAGATGGACCGGAACCGTGCGCGCGGATCGTCCTGACCGTCCTTGCGCGTCGCGCCTTCCACCGCGAACGTGAACTTGATGTTCAATGCCTGGCCGTCGCGCCATGGAACGCTGAAACCTGAAGACGCGTGCTCCACTCCCGGCAGCGTGCTGACCCGGCGCTGTACGTCACGATAAAAATCACGCACCTGCTCAGGCGTTCGCCCATACGACATCACCGGCAAATTCACCGCCAGAACATTGGCGGTGTCGAATGGCGGTTGCGTCTTTTCCAGCGTCAACAGAGTCTTCATCAG
>PLZN01000139.1:0-3093 GCA_003152195.1 Acidobacteriaceae bacterium | reverse complement strand
ATCCCAATCCACACCAGGCTGAAATCGAGCGTCATGCCGTCGGCGCGCACCGAGAAGCGCGACGCATAACGGGCCAGCACGGCCACCATCGGGACGGCGATTATCAGGGCCGCCAGCACTCCGCTTCCGCACAGCACAATGCTTTCCGCCAACAGCGAACGGCGAAGCGCCGCTGTGGTTGCTCCCAACGCCGAGCGTACGGCCAGCTCCGATTCGCGGCGTACCGTTCGCGCCAGCACAAGATTGGCAACATTCGAGCACGCGATCACGAACAGCAGGCCGGAGGCCGCGAACAGCACCCACAAGATCGTATTTGCACGAGAATTAATCTGGTCATGCATGCGCGTCACATCGATCTTGAAATGGTTCCCGGGCTTGTACACCTCCGGATGTGCGGACAGCATTGCCGCGTACGTCGTGCGCAGCTCGGCTCGCGCGGCTTCAAGATCCGCGCCGGGAGCGAGCCGTGCGAAGACCTCGGTCATGCGATGTTCGCGACCGGTCACCATCGTGGCGGATAGATGATGCGGGCTAGTGACGACGTTGGCAATGAGCTCGGTTGCCACCGGATATGGCACCGATGGTTCGAGAACCCCAACGATGACCGCGGTCCGTGCGCCTTCAGCGCTCCCCAGCCGCACCGTCTTGCCAATCACATTGGGATTGGAGTGCAGCGACGTGCTCCAGAATCGATACGTCAACACAACCGCGCCCGCTGCATTGGGGCCGTCGTCGGCGGGAGTCAACAGGCGTCCAATGACCGGGCGCAGCCCCATCACCTCGAAGTAGTTGCCGTCAACCACGCCCGCGGGGATCTCGCGGGGCGTGCCGAGTCCCACGATGGTGAAGTCGATTTCTGAAAATGTGCCGAGCTCCTTGATGGTCCTCAGCCCGTGGCCGATGTCCTGAATCTCCGGAACGGAGAAAGTCGTGTTATCGACCCCGATGCCCGGAGCACTCTGGCGCAAGTAAAGTAACCGGCCTTCGTCGCGATTCGCCAGCGGCCGCAGGAGCACGGCGCGAACCACGCTGAAGATTGCCGCATTGGCGCCGATACCCAGAGCCAACGTAAACGCCACAGCGATCCACAGCGTACGAGCTCGTGCCAAAGAGCGCACTGCAATTTTCAAATCACGAAGGAATGACATATCGGGTCCTCCATTCAGGCAGATTGTTTGACCGCTTTGGCAATCTCCCTGGTGCCGCGCAATCTCCATTTCTCCTGCAGCTGCACACCGCATCGAGGTGTGCAGCCACAAGGACAGGCTACTGCTTTCTGGGGCCGACGAGCGAGAACATAGCTCCCTGGGGGTCGAGGCCAAGGACGATCCAGAGGTCACCAGGTACCTGATGGGGGCCCATGATCACCTGGCCGTTCTTCTCCTTGATGCGCGTTGCCGCGGCATCGATATCCGCAACGTTGAAGTAGTACAGCCAGAACGGGGCTGGAGACTTGCTGGGATCCCGCGTCATCATCGCGCCTACGGGAGCGCCGCCGGTATTAAAAATTCGATAAGTGCCGCTCGGTCCCATGTCCATGGTGCTGTCCTGGACCCATCCGAAGACGCCGGAGTAAAAGGGCCATGCGGATTGCTCATCGTTGGCGGAGAGTTCATTCCAGCCGACTGTGCCCGGCGAGCCGGCAGGCGGACGCGGCGGTGCATAGTTCAGCGAGCCCTTGAACAAGAGAAAGACCGCTCCCTGCGGGTCTTCCGCAGAGACGAAGCGGCCGACCGTTGGGATGTCCTGCGGTGCGCAGTGCAATTTGCCGCCGGCCTGTTCGAGGCGTTTGGCATAGGCGTCCACGTCATCGACGCCGATGAAGCCGACCCAGCCCGGTTTCATGCCGCCGGCAAGCATATCTGGGGTTAACTGCATGAGGCCGGCGGTGCCAATGTCGCCGACCGAAAGAAGCGTGTAAGGAATGCCGCCGGGATCGCCAGAGCTTTTCGCTTGCCATCCGACAACGTGAGTATAGAAATCCTCGGCTCCCTTGGCGTCTGTGGTTCTGAGTTCATGCCAGACAAAATTGCCTGTGGTTACATTGGCTGGCGCGGTCACTTCCTGCTGTGCTGTTGTGCTCATTGTTGTCTCCTCTTGTCGAATTTTCTTTATTCTTCTGCTACGCGCTCAAGCTCAGCGAGATCGAGCTTCTTCATCTTCAGCATGGCCTGCATCGCACTTGGGTTCTTGATCAGATCCGGCAGGCGAGCCGGAACGATCTGCCAGGAAAGGCCAAACTTGTCTTTGAGCCAGCCACATTGCCCGTCGCTGCCTCCGGCGGAGAGTTTCGCCCAATAATCGTCTACCTCCTCTTGCGAGTCGCAACGGATGACAAACGAGACCGCTTCCGTGAACTTGAACAACGGGCCGCCGTTGATCGCCGTAAACGTCTGACCGTCGAGTTCAAATGCGATGGTGAGAATGCTTGCGGGGACCGGGCCGTCCCCGGTGTTGTGCACTATTTCGAGACGACGGGAATTCTTGAATACCGAGAGGTAGAAATTGACCGCATCTTCTGCGTTGTTGTCGAACCAGAGGAACGGAGTGATGCGAGGATATTTTTCGAAGGCACTCATTGCGGCCACCTTCTTCCAGGATTAGTTCTTCGTCTCGACCTTGCTAAGAGACGGGCTCAAATTTTTCTCTTCACTATGTGTACACCGTTCACAACAATCTATCAAAGTAACTGTACACTGTCCACAATACACCATGAATCCTGTGGGAAAAAAGCGGCCGCCGGCTCGAAAAACATTTCGTCATGGGGATCTGCGGAGAGCCCTGTTGGAAGCGGGCATTGAACTGGCACGCGAAGGGGGCCCCAATGCCGTGGTGCTTCGGGAAGCGACACGACGGGCAGGAGTTGCTCCGAATGCCGCCTACCGGCACTTTTCCAGTCACAGCGATCTCTTGCAAGCAGTCAGAGCGGGTGCGCTCTCTTCGCTCGCGCTTGCGATTGAGGCGGAGATCGCCGGCGTGCGACGAAGCAAACTTCCCGCGGAAGCGGCACGGGCGACTCTCCGCGCAGTAGGCACAGGCTACCTGAAGTTTGCGCTCGCCGAGACCGGCCTCTTCCGCACGGCGTTCTCCGTC
>PLZN01000353.1 GCA_003152195.1 Acidobacteriaceae bacterium | reverse complement strand
GTATCTTCCGGAAACCTCTTGCCCAAATCTCCTGTCAGCGCTTGCGCTCGCCCGTCATTCCCCGCATAGGCCAAGGCGAGCGCAGCCAAGTACTGCGCATCTCGGCTTGCCGTGGGCACCATGGCCAAAGCGACACGCCGTCGCGCTTCGCCTGCGTTGCCGAACAAGGCTTCCCGCTNNGGTATCGGCTTCCAGGCTCAGCATTTCGTCCTCGATTCCCGGCTTGCCCACCGACCATGCTGCCTGTTGCTCCATCTCTGCCACATCGTTCTGCAAAAAAGCAACCCCATATAGGGCAAGACGGGAGATAGGGTGATTCAATTTGCGCGCGCGAGCTTGCCCATAGGTGGCCCGCGCCTCATCCGGGCGATTCAGAGCGGTGTAGTCGAACATGAGGATGGCGTAGGTTATGGAAAGATCGGGATTCAAACGGATTGCCTCCCTGCCTTCTTCAACCGCTTTCTCATATTGCCCAATGACCGGGTAGATTGCCCCCATCAGGAAGGCATGCGGCAGCTCCGCGCGCGGATAGGCCTGGATCCAAAGCGCGCAGGNNTTGTTCGGCCTTTTCCATGTTCCCTCTGACCACCTTATTGAAGGAAAATGAGATGTAATACTTCTCCGGCTCACTGGCCCGATCGCGCAGTTGGTATGCCTGCCGGGTGTAGTTGGCAGCGATGCCAATTTCTCCAATCTCCTCATACATGCGGCCCAACCAGGCGTAGGCAAGCGCAAAATTGGGGTCGAGTTCGATGGCGCGCTCAAAAAGCGGAATAGCTGCGAACGACCCGGTTGTGGTTGCAACTTTAACGCCCGAGCTGAATGCTTTAAGAGCGTCAAGCGACGGCGTGCTGGCCTGCACAAGAGGGGTATCGAACTTCTGCACAGTGCTCAGCGACTCGCCCAGTTTGTTGCGAATTTCCGAAGCTGTCTTTCCCAGAGCATCGAGTACATGGTTTTTGTCGCTCGCCTGCGCCTCCGTGCTCGCCAGCGATTCCCCGCTTACACAGTTGACCGCCTTGAGGGTCAGAAGGTACTGCGTGCCGATCTGCGCAATCGAACCATCGAGGACGGCGGCGCTGGCGGTTCGCTCGCAGATTTCCCGAGCCACTCCCGGGGTAAGCCGGGCATCGGCTGGCTGGCCCATCATTCGCAGCACCTGCTGGGTGCGATCCTCCGAGACCAGGCGCAGGAAGGGGGATTGCTCGAGCTGCACCGCCAGGCCTTGCCGGAGCGCGCCGTCGAAAATGGGATCGCCCGTCGTGTTCGCGAAATCGGCGACTAAAACAGAGTCTGTCTTGCCCAAGGCAATGGGCTGACGCCTGCGAAGAAAGAAAAGCGTGACCAAGACCAGCAAGGCGAGCACAGCGCCAATCGGCAGTAGGCGCTTCCACTTGCGATGCAGACTGGTTGGCAAAGCAGGCAAAGTCTCGCCTGGCGCGCGATCCGGTTGCTCAACGACCATCTGAGCACGAGAGCGGCTCTCTATAACCAGGTCCTCACCATCGTGCATCACCGTGCGCACGTGTGCCGAGAAACGATAGCCTCGTCCAGGGAGGGTCACGATGTAACGCCGGTCCTCCGGAGTGTCTCCAAGGGCTTTGCGGAGCATAAAGATGTTCTGGCTCAGGTTTGCTTCCTCGACAAAGGCATCCGGCCAGACGGCTTTCATAAGCTCGTCCTTGGAAACCACCTCTCGACTGTGGCGAACCAGGATCAGCAGCGTTTCAAAGACTTTAGGCGTGATGGCCACAGGCTGGTCTTCGCGCAGCAGAACTTGCTTGTCGGGATCGACCCGAAAAGGTCCGAACTCGTAGAGAACTTTGGGTTCTGTAACCATGCCGAATGCGCTGAAGCCGGCTTCCGGTCTGGGGGCACGCACCGGACGACTAATTACTATAAGCGGCAACCTATCACGTAAACCCACCTTGAGCAACCATGGCAACCGCCGTTAGTGGCGCTCACCAGGACGCGGCCAGATCGCGCGTGCCGTCCGTAACTCCTTCACATGCTTGAGAAAACAGACTTTGAGAACCTTTGAGAATTTCTTAGGCGGTTCTAAAGACTTTTAATCCGGCGTTCCAGCAGCATTCGTTCATTCGGACCAGGCATCCAGCCGAGGTCGACGAATGGAGCCAGCCGTGATGACGAAAACAACCCGGATCACCGTCGAGACTGAGACGCAACTGGTCATTCGGCGCGCAAAAGCAATTTCGGCCTGGTGTCCGGGTTGTCGAGCCGAAGTTGATGCGATCGCACTCGACAACGACAGCCTGGCGGGTTCAATCACGGCTGCCCAAATCCAGGAGTGGCTCGGTACAAACAAACTGCACTTTTGGCAGACCGCCAATGGACCCACCCATATATGCCTGATTTCCCTCTTTCGATGTTTCGAGTTGGGGGAAGTTCAAACCCTTGCCGAACTTAAAACCCACTAGATCAACGGAGGAGGAACATCATGAAAGTAAGTATGTTGAGAGCGAAGTCGTTTTGCATCGTCCACGTCGGGCTGGCACTCGCGGTTTGTGCCGGGCCGGGCTGGGCGCAGGAACAGAAATCGAAACCTGCTCGCTATACCGTCACCGACCTGGGCACGCTGGACGGCGGGACGTATAGCGAGCCATACTTCATCACCCATATCGGCTTGGTAAGTGGCACCGCCAGCCCCCCTGATGGTACGCAGCATGCCGTTTTGTGGTTTAGGGGATTGAACTTCGACCTGGGCAACCCCGGACTCGGAGGACCGAACAGTATAGCGTTTAGCACCAACGATTGGATCCAGGCCATTGGTGAAGCGGAAACCTCCACTTCAGATCCGAATAGCGAGGACTTTTGCGGTTTTAAAGCCCTCGGGCTCCCGTCCTCCGGCACATGTCTACCGTTCTTGTGGCAAAACGGTGTAATGAGTCCGCTCGCGACGCTGGGAGGGCCCAACGGCGCCGCCAACATGATAAACAATCAAGGCGAAGTCGTTGGGTTTGCGGAAACTGCCATTAAGGACCCGAAATGCCCCGCCCCTCAAGTCCTGCACTTTGAGCCTGTCATCTGGGAGAAAGGCAAGGTCCAAAAACTCCCTACAATCCACGACGACCCGGACGGCGCTGCCTTCGGGATCAATGACAATGGCCAGGTTGTCGGCGCCTCGGGCGATTGCGCAACTTTCAACACGAATACATTGGTCAATCTCCAGCCTCTTCACGCCTTGCTCTGGCAAAAAGGCACGGTGACTGACCTCGGCAGCCTCGGCGGAACGGGCCAAGGCATGGGAATTCTCGCTTTTAACCTCAATAACAAAGGTCAGGTGATTGGTTTTTCAGACATAAAGGACGACAAATATTTTCACGCCTTCCTTTGGAGCAAGGGGACAGGTATGAAAGACCTGGGCACGCTTTCCGGTGACGTCAGGAGCGTAGCCATCGGCATTAACGACCGAGGCGATGTAACTGGACTGTCGCTGGACATGGACTTCAACCCAACCGCATTTCTTTGGCATAACGGCGTGTTGACCAACCTCAACACCCTCATCCCTGCCAAGTCCCCCCTGTTTCTGCTTCAAGCATGTTCCATCAATTCCCGCGGGGAGATCGTAGGCCTGGCTGTCCAGACAAGCACCGGCGACCTTCACGCCTATCTGGCAACCCCCACACAGAGCGAGGCCGGCAGCGAGAGCGCTGCACCTGCCGAACAAGGCGGGGGCGGTGAAAACCCAAAGGTCACTGTTCCTGAAAATGTTCGCGCACAAATGCGCTCCGGCCGATTCGGAGCTCGGCTCATGGGGCCAAAATGACCACCCGGCACATACCAATCGCCAATGTCGTATAGGTCTGTCAACCTAGGGACATAAACCGCAACTAAGAGAGCAGGGAAATCTCCTGCTCTCTTTTTTTTGCCTGTCTCTCCTCGCCGAGAACCTAAACTGATTGTGGGAAGCGATCGAGAATTTCCGGCAAAGCCCAGCCGCGGGAAAGGAAGTTTGGCGATGCGTCTTTCCGTCATCGTGCCCGCCCGCAATGAGGCCGATGTTCTCCGGCCCTGTCTCGAGTCTTTGCTGGCCCAGTCGGAAGCAGACTTCGCTCTGGCAAAGGACTGGGAATTGTTATTGGTGGACGACGGCTCGACCGACGGGACGCGCTCCATCGCGTTGGGACTGTCGTCGGTGACGGTCCTCGATCCTGAGCCGCTCAAGCCGGGCTGGACAGGGAAGGCAAATGCGGTCTGGACCGCGGCCAGGCAGGCGCAGGGAGAATGGCTCCTGTTTACGGATGCAGACACCATCCACGCAGCCGGCAACCTGCGGCGAGCCATCCATGAAGCGCAACATGCGCAGGTGGTGATGCTCTCCTACTCCCCGCGGCAGGTGGTGAAGGGCTTCTGGCAGCGTGCCCTCATGCCACTCATTTTTTCCGAGCTCGCGCCCGCTTACCCGCCGGAAAAAGTCTCCGATCCGGCATCGCGCGTGGCCGCCGCCAATGGGCAATTCCTGATGGTTCAGCGAGCCGCGTACTTTCAAGTAGGAGGCCACTCGGCTGTTGCCGGCTCCCTGTTGGAAGACGTAGATCTGGCATTCCTTTTAAAACGCAGAAAGTATCCCATCCGCTTCCGTTACGCGCCGGATGCGCTCAGTACCAGGATGTATCGCAGCTTCGGCGCCATGTTTGAAGGTTGGACCAAGAATTTGGCCAGGCTTTTTGCCTATCCCGTGATGATGGCCGCCTGGAGGGCGCTCGACTTGCTGCTGCTGATAGGCTTGCCACTGCTGCTATGGCATTACTTTGCGCTGCCTGTGGCCCGCTATGCCTTGGCTGCAGTCTGGCTGCGAGTGCTATGGAGATTTTATGCGCGGGTGGCGAAATCCAATTTCTCCGCCGTCGATTGCGCCCTTTCCGTTGTTGCTCTGCCGTTGTTCTGTCTGCTGCTGGTAAGCAGTTGGTGGCAGCACACTGTGCGCGGCAGTGTGGCATGGAAGGGCCGGGCCTACTCTACCGCGAAGCAATGAAGCGACCGGAAAAACCCCAGACATCGCGATAATAATGAGTAAGTTAGCCCTCCTGCAGCATCAAAAGCGGGTGGCCATAACCGATATACTGCTAGGGAGACTGCGCCAGGGCGCGAGACCCGGACTTCCTGTTGGTTTCGCGCATCAGCGAACTTCGAGCGGTGCCGGCTGGCCGGGACCGCACACGTGGTCATCAAGGGTGCAGCGCAGTAGGAAATCCGGGGACGGTGGTTGTTCATGATTTTGCTCACTCGAAAAGCTGAATTTTCTTCTTCCCATTACTACTGGTCGGACCAGCTTTCACCGGAGGAAAACGTACGCCTGTTCGGCAAGTGTGCCAATCGTAATGGCCACGGACACAATTACACCTTGGAAGTGACGGTAGAGGGAGAGGTGGATCCGGTTTCCGGTTTTGTGGTTGATCTCAAAGAACTGAAAGAGGTGATTCATCGCGAGGTGGTGGATGTCTACGATCACCGCCATCTGAATCTCGAAGTTCCCGAATTCAAACATGTGATCCCGACCACAGAGAACCTTGCCATTGCCATCTGGAAGCGGTTGGAGAATCAAATCGAGGGGGCGAAGCTGCACCGTATCCGGATTTATGAGAAGCCCGACCTGTTCTCCGATTACTACGGTGAAGCATGAGAGCTTACTTATCGCGAAGATATGTCATCAGTGCCTCGCATCGCCTGTACTCGAAGGATTACAGCGAGGAAAAGAACCGGGCGGTCTACGGCAAGTGCAGCAATCCTCACGGTCACGGACATAACTATGTCATTGAGGTAACGGTTGGCGGACAGGTAGATCCAGTCACCGGCATGGTCTGCAACTTAGCTGACCTGGACAGTTGCGTACAACGTACGGTGATCGACAGGTTTGATCATACGAATCTAAATTTTGATGAGCGCTTCACGCATGAGGTGCCGACCACCGAAAATCTATGTATAGCCATTCACAACCTGCTCGCGGAGCACTTTGTCCACGCCGATCTGGAACGAGTGAGGGTAGAAGAGACGCGGAACAATTTCTTCGAATATGCGGGAAAGGGAAAGCATGGCGCACTCAACAATCGTTAGTAAGCCCATCAAAGGATTGGATGGATACTCCACCCAGGAACTCTACACTGAGCTGCTCACGCGTTTGGGTGAAGACCCGCAGCGCGATGGCCTGCTGAAGACGCCGGAACGGACTGAGAAGGCGATGAGCTTTCTCACCAAGGGCTACCGGGAAGATGTGGAAATGGTTCTGCACGGCGCGCTCTTCGACGTCGATTACGACGAGATGGTCATCGTGCGCGACATCGAGGTCTTTTCCCTCTGCGAGCATCATATGTTGCCCTTTTTCGGCAAGGTCCACGTGGCCTACATTCCGAAAGGAAAGGTGATCGGCCTGAGCAAGATACCCCGGCTGGTTGACGTATTTGCGCGGCGGTTGCAGGTACAGGAGCGGCTTACCCGGCAGGTTGCCGACGCCATTCAGGACGCGATCGAGCCCCAGGGCGTGGGTGTGGTGATGGAGGCCAGGCACCTATGCATGATGATGCGCGGGGTGGAGAAGCAGCACTCCTCGACCGTGACCTCTGCCATGCTGGGAGTCTTCCAGAAGCAGAACACGCGCGCGGAGTTTCTCTCCCTCGTCCAGGCCCGCCCACAGGGCGGCCTCTAAGAGTAGGGATTGTGAATGGGCTCCTGGTGATCGATAAGCCGAGCGCAATGACATCTCACGATGTCGTGTCACAATTGCGCCGCGCCACTGGCGAGTCATCGATCGGTCACATGGGAACCCTTGATCCCATGGCGACCGGAGTCTTGCCGGTTTTGCTGGGGAAGTACACCCGGCTGGCACAGTTTTTTGGACCGCTGACAAAGACCTATACCGGGGCCATCCGTTTCGGATTTGCCACCGACACTTACGATGCAGACGGGATACCGGCAGCGCCGGCCCCGATGCCCGCCTCGATGGATGACCGGTGGCCGACAAACGATGAAGTCCAGGCCGCAGCCGCCCGCTTTCGCGGAGAGGTGGAGCAGACCCCGCCGCCTTTCTCCGCCAAGAAGATCGACGGTAAGCCCGCCTATAAGGCGGCACGGCGGGGGCAAACCGTGGTGTTGAAGCCCGTGTCCCTGCAGATCGAGGAGTTTGTTATCGACAAGGTTGAAGGTGGCTACGCGGAGTTCACGATCCGTATCTCCTCGGGAGGCTACGTGCGCTCCGTGGCCCACGACCTGGGGCAGGTATTGGGCTGCGGTGCTCATCTGGCGCGGTTGCGGCGCGTTGCGGCGGGCCCCTTTACGCTTAGCCAGGCGCTGACTCTAGAAGAACTGCGTGCGCAGGCGGCTGCCGGAACGCTGGAGCAAAGCTTGCCTCATCCGCGGACGCTGCTGCCGGAACTGCCCGCCACCACGGCCGATCTTTGGATGGCTGGCCGCCTGAGAAACGGCAACGCCGTGAATCTGCCGGAGTTCTCAACCGCTCCGCTGGCCAAGGTCTTCGCCGGGCAGCGCGATCTGGTTGCCATTGTGCGCCGCGTTGCCGGGACGCTCTTTCAGCCGGTCGTGGTTCTCGGTTGATGACGCTATTTCTTGAGCAGTGGCACGATCAGGGGGAGAAGATTTTTCGCGACCTGGGCGTTGCCCTGGGCCGTCGCGTGAATACCGTCGGCCTGCATTCCGCCGGCAACTCCATACACTCTCTGCAGCAGGAACGGCAGCAGCGGCAGGTGATACTTCGCCGCCAGCAGCGTGTAGGTCTGGTTGAATTGCCGGATGTAATCGGACCCGTAGTTCGGGGGCAGTGTGATGCCGCCCAAAACCACCTTGACGCCGGAATGCGTCAAAGTGGCCACGATGCGATCGAGATTGTCGCGGGTGGTCGCGATTGGGAGCCCGCGCAGGCCATCGTTCCCGCCAAAAGCCACGATCACCAAAACCGGCTTCAGACGCAATATGTCCTGCAGCCGGTCGACCCCGTCTTTGGTCGTGTTTCCACTGATCCCTTGATTGATCACCTGATAGCGATAGCCCCTCGCAATCAGGTCTTTTTCCAGGTAATCGGGGTAGCTATCGCCGGGGTCGGCGCCGAAGCCGGCGGTGAGGCTATCGCCAAAGGCGACGATCACTGGTCGCCCGCCGGGCGTCGCTGTGTCGGGCGTCGCTGTGTCGGGCGTCGCTGTGGTATCGCTGGCCGCCGGTTGAGGAGTCGCTGTTTGTGGGGCCTTGGAGCGGCAACCGGCAAGAAGGGAAGTAGCGAACAGGAGACTGGCAAGGACCGGATGCAGCCAGGCGAGTCGTTGGTCGGTCACATTCTCACTCTAAAGCATGTGGTGCCGCGCAGCAGGAAATCCGGGTCCGCTCCGGTCCCACGGCATGCCGGGACAGGCGGGGTAACAAAATATACCTAGGTTCAGGGTCTTTTGGTTTGTCTTGCCGACAGGATACCCATTGATACTTGTCGCCAACCTTTGTCATCCCGACCGGAGCGCCGCGGAGTGGATCTGCAGTCCCATCTCCATCTACGCGGCGATCCTCAACGATGGACGCGATGCGTAAGCCGAGAGCCCGGCGCAGCAAAATGTGGAGGCACGGAAAAATGGGTTATTGGGGCAGTGAATGATTGAAGTTCGTGGACTGAAAAAGTCGATTCGCAACGGCAACACAACGGTCGAGATCCTCAAGCACATCGATCTGCTTATCCCGGCCGGGCAGTTCGTTGCCATCATGGGCGCATCGGGGAGCGGCAAGAGCACGCTGCTGGGGCTCTTGGCTGGACTGGACTCTCCCACGGAGGGGGAAGTGTTGATCGATGGCACTGAGATCAGTCATCTCACGGAAGACGAGCTGGCCGAAGTGCGCGGGCGAAAGCTGGGCTTTGTCTTCCAGTCTTTTCAGTTGATACCGACGCTGACTGCCCTGGAAAACGTCCTGTTGCCTCATGAACTGAACGGCTCCGGGGACGGCCGCGCCGCGGCGTCCGCTCTGCTGCGCAGTGTAGGCCTCGCGGATCGCATGCATCACTATCCGATACAACTTTCCGGCGGTGAGCAGCAGCGGGTGGCTTTGGCCCGCGCCTTCGTTATGCAGCCACCAATTATTTTTGCCGACGAGCCCACCGGCAATCTCGACTCTGAGAACGGCGCGCATATACTCGATCTGCTGCTGCAAAGGAATCGAGCCAGTGGTGCGACCCTGGTGCTGGTGACGCACGATGCTCAGGTCTCGTCCCACGCCGACCGCCGTATTGTCCTGCGTGACGGCACGATCGTGGAAGACCAGATGCAGAGGCCGGCCTGATATGGCGACGAGCGCAAAACCTTCATTGACCTGGGCCTCGGCCGCGAAGATTGCCTGGCGCGAGCTGCAGGCCTCGCGGACCAAGTTTCTCTTCGTGATTCTGTCCGTCGCCATCGGAGTTGCCGCTCTTACGGGTGTGCGCGGCTTTAGCGATTCGTTCCAGACGACCCTGCTTGGCGAGGCGCGGACCATCATGGCGGCAGACCTTTCCGCACGCATGTTCCGCCAGCCCACCAAAGGCGAGGAACAGGAGCTGAATGGGATGGCCGCGCACGGCATTCAGCGGACCGAAGTGACCGATACGGTTTCCATGGTCTCCTCGCCAGGTGATCCCGTGCCGCTGCTGGTTTCTCTCAAGGCCGTTGATCCGCAGCGGTATCCCTTTTATGGCACGGTCGATCTGCAGCCGGCGGGAGATCTGCGCCAAGTGCTCACCGATGCGACGGTCGTCGTCGCCGAAGACCTGCTGATCCGGCTGCACACGCAGGTAGGGGCCAGCCTGAAAATCGGCGACTCCACCTTCCGCATTGCCGCGATCCTGGTGCGCGAGCCCGACCGGATGAGTTCGGGCATGGGTCTGGGGCCGCGAGTGATGATGACGCAGAGCGCGCTGGAGAAGAGCGGCCTGCTGCAGCAGGGCAGCCGCTCCGGAGAGCGCTTCCTCTTCAAGCTATCGCCGAATAGCGGGAGCATCGCCAAAGTGCGCGCCCGGCTGGAGCAAGTTCTGCCCGATGCGCAGGTCACCGACTTTCGCGAGAGCAACCCCGCGCTGACCGACGGCCTGAAGCGCTCGACCGGGTTGCTCAGCCTGATCTGCCTGGTGGCGATGGTGCTGGGCGCGATCGGGGTCGCCATGGCGATGCGCGCGCATCTGCAGCAACGCGTCGAGGTGCTCGCCATCATGAAGTCGATCGGGGCGCGCTCTTCTGACATCTTGCGAATTTATCTCTTGCAGACAGTGCTTCTGGGACTGGTGGGTGGGCTGGTTGGAGTCCTTTTGGGGCTCGGCGTGGAGTGGATATTTCCCGCGCTGTTGGGGCAGCTATTGCCTATGCAGACCGATCTTCGTCTTCCGTGGCATTCCGCACTCGCGGGACTCGGCACCGGCATTCTGACGACGGTTCTTTTCTGCTTGCCGCCGCTGCTGCAGATTCGCACCGTCCGGCCGAATCTGGTGCTGCGCAGGATGGTGGAGGAGCCGAGCGCGGAAAAGAGTCTCTGGGCACGTCTGCGTGAGGGCAAGGCGCAATGGATAACGGCGATCGTTATCCTGCTCGGTTTGGGAGCCATCGCTGCCGCGCTCTCTGACTCGGCCGTGGTGGGTCGCTGGTTCGCCGGAGCCTTGTGCGCCCTGCTGGTGGTCATCCTCGGCGTTGCGGCGCTCACCCTGCGCCTGGTGCGGGCATTCCTGGCGCGGACGCGGCTGCACTTGCGATCGTCCATCCGCCATGGTCTTGCCAACCTGTATCGGCCGGGCAATCAATCGGCGGCCGTGCTGGCTGCCCTGGGCGTAGGCGTGATGCTTATCCTGACGGTCTTTCTGATGCAGCACGGCGTGCTTGGGGAAATGAAGACGACCTCAGGTCCCAACCTGCCGAACATCTTTCTTGTCGATATCAGCAGCAGGGAACTCGACGGCGTCAAGCACTTGTTGGCGCAACAGCCGGCGGTGAAAGGCGATCTGGAGACGCTCCCCTCAGTTGCCGGCAGGATTGTATCGGTGGATGGCACGCCGGCGGAGGGTCTCAAGCTGAAGAACTATCCCCGGCGCCTGCTCCAGACCGTTTCCCTTACCTGGTCACAAGGGCTTCCGGCGGGATCCACAATGGTTGCGGGGAAGTGGTGGGACAATTACGATACACAATCGCTCGCCGTCACCGAACGTCTTGCGCAACGGCTTCATTTGCGTCTTGGCTCCCGCATCGTGATGACCTCGAACGGCAGAACCATCCAGGCGACGGTCGCCGCCCTGATCCGCCACGATGGCCAGCATGTCTTCTCGCGCAGCGAATTCATCCTGACGCCGCAGGCGCTCGCCGGTTTGCCGGTGGTCTGGTACGGGGCGGTCCACGTAGATCCCCGGCAGGTAGGCACGGTGCAGAGGGCGCTCTTCAACTCCTACCCAACGGTCACGGTGATCAATATTGCCGATGTGATAGAGACCATCCAAAAAGTGGTACAGCAGATCACGGTGGTGGTTCGCTTCCTCGCCGGGTTTTCCATCCTCTCGGGCTTGGTCATCCTGGCCTCGAGCATTGCCAGCACGCACTTTCGCAGGGTGCGCGAAGTCGTGGTGCTCAAGACCCTGGGCGCGAAGCGAAACCACATCGCAGCCGTCTTTAGCGTCGAGTTCATTGTTCTGGGGCTGCTCGCCGGGCTGGTCGGCGTAATCTTCGCCAATCTGCTTTCCCGCGTGCTGCTGCATCGGCTGGATGTCGCGTTCCACGTGGAGTGGCTAGCGACCGCGGTGGCGCTGGTAGGAACGGCAGTCCTGGCCACGGTGACCGGATGGGCAGCGAGCTTTCGCATACTGGGCCAGAAGCCGTTGCAGGTGCTCAGGGAAGAGTAGAACCGGCCGCATTGACCGGAGTGGGTCCTGCTCTTACTATAGAAAAGTCAGGCGCGTCTGCCGGCTTCCTGTTTGCCGCATTGCCCCCTCGTTCAATGGTAGGACNNATCGGGGTTCGAATCCCTGGGGGGCAACCAATCAACAACTCAATAAGTTAAGACGCATTGCTCAAGTAAGCCCTAAGCTTATTTCGGCCTGGCAGCGACCAGGCAGAGAAGCGCCCCTTCGTGGAGGCATTCAGCTGCGCTTTTCACGTGTAACGAGCAAGCCGATTTCTATGACCGGCAGCTATGCGGCAAATGCACGAAGAACGACCAGAGTCATGTCGTCGTGCTGCGGGGCGGTCCCGGCGAACCTGGTAGCCGCGGCGAAGAGACATTCCAGCAGTTCTTGCGCCGATGAGCCTCCACACCTGCGAATTGCGTCGATCATGCGATCCTCGCCCCATTCTTCATCCGCGAGGTTCATCGCCTCGCTGATGCCGTCGGTGTAAGCCACCAGGAAATCGCCCGCGCTCAACTGGACAGAACCTTGCGCGTATTGGGCGTCCTCCAGCAGACCAACGACAGTGCCTCCAGGCTCCAGGCGAGTGACTGTACCCTTCCCATCGGCGCCACGGAATAGCATCGGGGGATTGTGACCCGCGTTGACATAGTCGAATCTGCCGCGGGCTGGATCATATTGGCCATAAAAGAAGGTCGCGTACCGATTGGAGGACGAGGCCTCGTATACCAACCGGTTTATATTGCCCACGGCGGCGGCCAGATTTTCTGGAGCACGCGTTGCTTCGCTGTACAGGGAGGCCTGCAGGCTAGCCGTAATCAACGCCGCAGCAATTCCTTTGCCGGAGACATCGCCGATGGCTACTCCAAGGTGTCCTTTCGGCAGCGCAAGAAAATCGTAGTAGTCTCCGCCCACGCCAAGCGCCGGGCGGCAATGACCCGCGTAATCGAGGCCCGCGATCATCGGGAGTTTCTGGGGAAAGAGACGCTCCTGGACCTCGCGCGCGATCTCGACTTCGCGGTTCAGGCGCTCGCGATGCGCAACTTCATCGGCGATGGTTCGCATGAGGTTCGCATTTTCGAGAGCCAGCCCTGTCTGCGCGGCGACAGACTTGAGCAAACGCACGTCGGAGCCGGTATATGGTTCTTCGGACCGCTTGGGTCCGAGAGAGATAAAGCCCAGAAGTTTGTCCCGCACGGCAAGCGGGAGCAGCAGTTCGGAATGGAGCGTGGCCAGAGTACCTCGCTCCTCGTCGCTGATCCCTCCGTCGCGGTAGAGCCAGGAGTCGGGGTCGGTTAAGAACACTCGCGCAGGCTCCTTCTGACGTTCCAAGGCCATCGCTGTTCCGGCTTTGCTGGGGAAAGCGACGCCAGGAAGGCTGGCATAGCCCATAGCAAATGCGGGCCGGTAAAACCCTCCTCCGCTCAAAAGCACCGCCACTTGCGGTACGTGCAAGGTCTCGGAGATCCGCGCGGCAACTGTTTCAAGAAGCGATTTGGACTCAACCATCGACCGCACCTGCTCGCTCAACTCGGTCAACACGCGCTCCGCGTCATAGCTTTCGCGGAAGAAGCGGCGATCGACCCAGGTGCGCAGGCCGTCGCCAAGCCTCCGGATGGCGAAGTAGGCTGTGACGCCGACCAGGATGACAATGGTCTTTTGCGGACGAAGAAACTTCCGATCAGGATGTAAGCGAACACTTGCTCGATTACGTTGAAGGCTTGCGAAAGCTGCTGAGGCCGGCAACCGTTCGGTAGTTGCTCAGCTCTCCGACGTAGACGGCAACTCCGGCCAATGCCAGGATGGCGAAGGGCAGCGCGCAGAGCCACTGGATGGCTTTCCACGAAATGTTGTATCGACTCCCAGGCGGAAAGGGTTCAGGAAAGAAGCGGCCGAACAGGAAAATGACGATAGGGAAGGCGGCTGAGAGCGTCGGCTCGTAGAGCATGCCGGCTTCGCGCCAGCCAGGCGGCCAGCCCTGGACAACGTACGATTTCAGAATGTGCGGAAAGCTCAGCATGAGCGCCAGCAAGAGCCAGGCCAGCGGATCGCGGGGACGACGGAAGGCGACCCAAAAGCCGAGCAGCAGACTGAACGCCGGGAGCAGGAATTCAATCGAAAGGTCGCTTGGAATATCCCAGGAATGGAATCGAGCCGACGCAACCGGCAAGGAGATGCTTCGCTGGCCGCCAGCTGGGCCGTTTTTCGGAGCGATCGCCACCACCAGCGGGACACCCACGCGAGCTTCTAAGAAAGCATGGCCTAAGAGGCCGGTTGCCGTATAAGATGCCCCGTTGACGGCCAGCACCTGGTCGCCGTTATGGATCCCAAAACCAGCGGTTTCAGGAGTGGCGTAGGAGACTCTATTGGTTCCGGACTCGACAAAAAAGAAAGGGATGTGACGTGCTTCACGATGGACAAAGTCGGGAAGGTAACGAATCTGGTAGAGCAGAGTGATCGCAAAGAGAATGGCGAGCAGGCTATAGAGGAAGATGGGGCGCTTGGTCGGCACGTGCTGTGAGCTTCTCCTGGACGGCCACTCGTCGGGAACAATGATTTTATACGCTGGTTCGGCGGCAGGGCACACCCCCGAGCCGGAACCGCGCTGGTTCATGAGATCCGGGCGCTTCGATCAGCCTGCGCCCCGATGGCGCAATCCCCCATACGGGTGAACATTGACCGGCACGGTTAAGTCTTTGATCGACTTTAGTCCTACTGCGCTTCGCATAAGATAGGAATAAGCTTTGTTTGCCGCCCAGAGCGGATTTTCTATTGGTGTACCCCGAAGCCACCGGGAATGACGCGGCTCTTCCGTCGAGAAAAGCCGCTCTTGTCTGTGCCCAGTGGACTATGGCAATAGGAAATCCGCTAGACTGGCGCGAAGCCAATACGTGTTTGTTTTCAATTGCTTCTGGCTGTTCGAGGTGCCTGAGTGGAAACTGACGTCGTTCTGGTTGTCGGCGCGATCCTTCTTTGCTGCGGGTGCGGGGGGCTTCTGATCGTCCGTCTTAGCAATCCTTTTCTTAAGGGGCTTGGCTGGATAGGAGGTTCGTTCGCCGCAGGTGCCCTGGGGTCTGCCGTGCTCGCGTCTCCCGGGATATCCGCGGACGCGTCTGCGATCATCGCTTATACATCGATCTTGCTGGCATACGTTCTCCTGCATATCGGTATTCTCGAGTTGATGGCTGGAAAGCCACGGCTGCCAAAGCTCGGGCTCACCTTGCTCCTTGTTCAGGCGATCGCCTTTCCCGGCTTCCTATATATCCACCGCGGGAGACAACTCTATCTGATAACCCTGGCAATCATGCTGGCTGTACAGGCGTTGCAGACTGCGACGCTGTTGAAAAACAGCGCTACTGACGGAATGCATCCGCCCATATGGTTTACCGTCGTGCTTTTGGTTATCTTCGCCGGCTTCAACATCGTGAGAGGCCTCGCCTTACCCATCCTGGGAACACCCTCTAGGCCCTGGGCGCTCAACCCGTTTGAGACCATGGGGGCCATAGTTTTTCTGGGAATCGGGCTAGGTCTTGGCTTCGGCGTGTTCTGGATCGCGACGGCAAAGAGCCGGCTCTCACTGGAGCTCCTGGCAAATACCGACCCACTGACCGGAGCCTACAACCGCCGGTCGTTTATTGCCTGGTGCGAAAAGGAGCTGCTGAGAAGTTCGCGCAACAGGCAACCGTTCTCACTGCTGATGATCGATCTCGATCACTTCAAGAAGATCAACGATCATTATGGGCACGAGAACGGCGATATCGTGCTCTGCGCGGTCGCCCACCAACTCCGGGCCTCGCTGCGAAACGTCGATATCGTCGGCAGGTGGGGAGGGGAGGAGTTTGTCGCACTCCTGCCGGACACTCCCGCTGAGTTGGCCGTGATCGTCGCTCATAGGCTGCGGCACACCATCGAGTCGCTGTCCATCGCAAAGCTGCAAACGACATCGATCCACGACAAAAAATCCATCGCCGTAACCATTAGCCTGGGGGTCGCGACCTATCCCAACCAAGCAAACAACATCGAAGATCTGCTGCAGCGTGGCGACCGGGCTCTCTATCAGGCGAAGGCCGACGGACGCAATTGTGTCGTTCAGCAAGCGCTAAGCACGCTGCCGCAAAGACCGGATCCTAGTGGCGCCACGGCCGCTGGCCGCTCTGGATCCGGTCAGTTTGCAGAGAGCATCTGAACATTATCTAAGCGGAAAGCAGCCCTTTTCCCCAAATTTAGTGAACGGTCCGGGTGCTCTCGCAACCAGTGCCGCCCCTCTAGGTGAAATGAAGAGAGATTCTTTCCTTTAAAATCGGATGCTGCGAAGACAATCGCAAACGATAACCTTATCTATTTTGCAACCCAGCGGATGCCCGCGACCATGTGGTCCCACTTCGATCTTGGGTTGCAGAATAGCTACATGTCTGTATGGCAGGGGATACATAACCCATAGGTTTTACTGCGCAAGCAAAGCTTACCGGGGAAAGAGCTCCTAACCAGACCACGCAGTTGTCGACGGTTGGTTCGGTGCGTCTGATGAATTTCCGGAGGAGAGAAGGAGGTGGCAAGGTGGGAGTAACGCGACGCGATGTGTTGATCGGCGCCGGCGGCCTGGCTTCTGCGTTGGTCTTTGGAGCGCCCGTAGCAGTTGGCGAAGTTCAGGCCGCTTCAGAGCAGCCCGCGGGCCGGAAACTCAAGGTGATCGTAGCCGGCGGCCATCCCGGCGATCCGGAATACGGCTGCGGTGGGACCGTCGCCCGCTTCACCAGTCTTGGCCACGAGGTGGTTTTGCTTTACTTGAACGACGGAGCATGGCCTCCTACCTCCGCTGCCATACGTATCGCCGAGGCCAAAAAGGCATGCGAACTATTGAAGGCTCGCCCCGCATATGCCGGACAAGTGAACGGCCATGCCGTGGTAGATAACGGCCATTATGAGGAGTACGCAAAAATAATCGAAGCCGAGAAGCCGGACTTGGTCTTTACACAATGGCCCATTGATAACCACCGCGACCATCGAGCAATCACCATGCTCACTTACGACGCGTGGCGGCAATTGCAAAAGAGGTTTTCCCTGTACTACTATGAGGTCTCCGATGGGGAGGATACCTTGCAATTCTCCCCTACTCACTACGTTGATATTTCGGAGACGGAATCGAGCAAGCGTGCTGCCTGCTATGCCCACGCCAGCCAGACGCCTGACCGGTATTACGCGTTGCAAGATCAGGTTGCCGCTTTTCGCGGGGTAGAAGGCGGCTACAAAAGAGCGGAGGCCTTTGTGCTCCAGTTGCAAAGTCCTCATGATCCTCTTCAGGTTCTAGGCCGGCCTTGACCAGGATGCGATAACCTGATCGGCCAGGGAGAGATGCGATGTTCACGGACCTTTCTGCAATGCATGCACCAATCGGCCGGTTTCTCGAGCAACCAAAGGACATAGAGGAATGGCGGAATTTCCTCCTCACGGAGGAGCAGGCCGCGGGGTTCCATGAACAAGGATATCTAGCTGGAATTCAGGTTCTCGACGATCGACAGGTAGAACTTTTGTGCTCGGAGCTAACCGGCCTGATGAAAAAGTCGCATTCGGCCAACCACCTGTTCCATGAATATCATTCGAACGAGTCGAAGGATCCGGACGCGGTTCTATTCCATGCGTTGGGAGCGTGGAGAACCGGACCCGGATTCCATGATGTGCTTTGGAGCCCGGCATTCTTGGCTCCAGCATCGCAGTTGCTGGGTGGCCCGGTTCGCTTCTGGCACGACCAGCTTTTTTGTAAACCCGCGCATCATGGCGGTGTGGTTGCCTGGCATCAGGACTACTCTTACTGGACGCGCACGGAGCCGATGTCGCACCTTACTTGCTGGATCGCCCTGGACGACTGTGACCGCGACAACGGATGTCTCTACTATGTCCCGGGAAGCCATCGATGGAAGCTGCTGCCGATGACCGGCCTGACGGGCAACATGGATGAGATCATGACCGTTCTGTCGCCTGAGCAACAGCAGGCCTTCCGTCCGGTTCCCATTGAACTGAAACGCGGACAATGCACTTTCCATCATCCCCTGATGGTGCATGGCTCATATGCAAACCGGTCGGAGCGGCCACGGCGGGCTACGTTGATCAACGCCTTCAGGGATGGAGTGCAATCGGCGTCGGACGAAGAATTGTTGGCAGGCGTTCCTCCGATCCCAAAGGGACACAAGATGGAAGGTCAGTTTTTTCCCCTGTTGTTCGATCCCCAATCAGCCGGGCAATGACGAGCGGCCTATGGCCTACCTGCGCTCTGGACCCTTATCGGGTTCACGCACGGTGAGAATCTGATCGGCCTTGAGCCCGGTAAGAGTTTGAATCATCCCACTCGGCCATCTGATCTCCAACAGCTCAACCCGGTCAGATGCGCCCAAACCAAAATGTACACGCGGGTCGCTGGACGCCCCGAAACCGGTGCTCGTGGTCGCATGATTGTAAATAGGTGAGCCGCCGCCTGGGGTCAGCTTAAGCCGCGCTCCCAACCCGTCGCGGTTACTTTGCGTGCCAACCAATTTCACCATGAGCCAATGGTTGTTTCCCGGCGAACGGTTGATGAGGAGTTCGGGAAGCGCATTTTGGTTCGTCACAATTGCATCCATACGGCCGTCGTTGTTGAAATCCCCAAAGGCCACCCCACGATGAGCATTGGGAACAGCAAATGCAGCGCCCGCTGCGGAACTCACGTCCACGAAACGATGGTGACCAGTGTTGCGCAGTACCTTGTTGGGGAGTTTCGAAGGAAGGTGATTGATCTCTTCGGAGTTGTCAAGTATCGCTGAGCAGGCAATGAAAAGGTCTTTCCATCCATCGTTGTCAAAATCTGCGATGCCGCTGCCCCACCCGGTGATGCCTGCGGTAATGCCGCTCAAGCCCCAAGCTCCGGTGACGTCCTCAAAGTCTCCGCCTCGGTTTAGGAAGAGCGGAAAGGTGTCGCCTACCTGGCCAACAACGAAAATATCAGGCCGACCATCGTTGTCCACATCGCGAAAGTCGGTTCCCATCCCCGCGATGGATTTTCCGCTTTCGTTGTAGGCCACTCCTCGCTCAACTCCGGCTTCACGGAAAGTCCCGTTATGCTCGTTGTGGAACAAGAAATTGCGGTAGGTGTCATTGGAAACGAACACGTCAGCAAAACCATCGCCGTCGTAGTCGGCGAACGCGACCCCCATGCCCTTGCCAATAACTTTATCGATGCCGGATCGAACCGACACATCCGTGAACGTCCCGTCGCCATTGTTGTGAAACAGCATGTTTGGCTGTCCAGTGAAAGCGTCTGGCGAGCAATAGGAAACGATCTCGCCAGACTTACAGAGCGGCTCATCCTTTGAAGACCAATTAACGTAGTTGGTAACGAAGAGATCCAGCCTACCGTCGTTATCATAGTCAAACCAACCCGCGGAGACCGACCAGGTCTTGCCCAGCTTTGGATGAATTGCCGCTACTCCTGCTTTTTTCGTAACGTCGGTGAAGGTGCCGTCG
>PLZN01000108.1 GCA_003152195.1 Acidobacteriaceae bacterium | reverse complement strand
CAACCTCGACAGGAAATCCGGGGGAGCGAAGTGGAGGGACCTGCGGTATCAGTCATTTGCACGACCTCTGCTCTCTGGGATATATAGTGCGAACTTCTAACTCAGGACACTAGTTCGTTTTCGGTGAGTCCTTAGCTTCCGGGTGTTCAATCTCTAACAGTAACTTTTGCGCCGGGCGATACCCCGGCGCGGCCTCCAGCGCTGCGAGTACGCTTTCCTCGGCTTTATCGCGTTGCCCTGATGCGTAGTATGCCTGCGCAAGGTTGAACTCTGCCCCCGCTTTGTCGAGGGGGTTGAGCGCCACGACGGCGGTGTACTCGCGGATCGCACCAGGATAGTTCGCTTGCGCAAACCACAGATCACCCAGATGGCGGTGCAGCCCTTCATCAACCGGGTAGATATAGTTGATGCGGTCCAGGGTGGCCGCAGCTTCTTTGGGCTGGCCCAACTCTTCTTCCAGTGAGGCCAACTTTTTGAGAGTGGCCGGGTCGTCGCCGCCGATCTTTTCATACTCGGTGAGCACGGTTTCCGCGGCCTTCTTATCACCCTTGGCCAGGTCTGCTGCGGCAATAAATTCATAGGGGTTTGCGTCCCCGATGTACTCGGGATACATGCGGCGGACGGCTTCGCCCTCCTGGATCACAGCGTCATACTGCTTCTGTTTGGCCGCCTCTACCAGGTGCTCCAGCGCCTTGCGCGACTGATCAAAGTTGGCAGCCTGCGTCCCATAGCTCTTGTTTATCCACTGCAAGTATTGTTTGTCGAACTCTTCCGGGGAAACGCCAAGATCTTCCTGAATGACCTCGGGAGTGGTTTTGCGTTGCGCGTAGGAATGGACCATATCGAGCAACTTATCCTCACTCCAGTGGCTCTTGACGTAGTCGCAAATGCTGCCTGCCTCGAAATAGGAGACCAGGACCTGCGCAGGATACTGGGGGAAGATGAAGCCTCGATCCAGCTGCGCGACCGGCAGCAACTTCTTATCCCGGATAGCAACTAAGATCTCCGGCGAGACGCGGTCACCCCACTCCGGAGATACCTGCGTCTCTTCATGCACGGCAAGGCCCTCCGTGAACCAGCGAGGCACACGATGGTTGGTGGCCGAAAGGATGTAGACATGGCTCATCTCATGCCAAAGCGTGCTGCCCCAATTGAAGTCGCCGGGCTTGTGAGCCGAGGGGCTGTCCATCGCCACCACTTGGCCGAACGTGACACCCAGCGCGCCAAGTCCAGGCATTCCCATCGTGCGCACGGCAAAGTCCTCATGATCGGGATAAACCTCAACCTGTACTGGGCCGGGGAGCTTCATCCTATATTTCTTGTCGTAAGTGGCGAGAATGCGGTGCAGCTCAGCTTCGAAGTAGGGGTGCAGCAGCTCTGCCTCATTCTTGCGCAGACGCAGAATGATCAGGTCATCTTTATAGGTGACGAAATTCTTATAACTATCCAGGAGCCGCAGGCTGTTCACGGTAGCAGCGTCGCGGTACCCGTTGTTGTAGCACATCTCCAGTTGTTGAAACGGCTCATCTTCCTGGCCCATGCGCATCAGGCTGATGCCGAGTTGAGAACGAGCCGGCCAATACCGGGGATCGGCCTCGATCGCTTTGCGATAGTAGACGGTGGCATCTTCAAAGCGGTAGTTCAGTTCCAGATAGTGGGCCACGCGGGCGTAGGCTTCGCCATAACCGGGGTTGACTTTGCGTATCTTGTCGAGCCATGCGTCTGGGGAGCGGTCCGCCAGTAGTTCAACCGCGGCATGGATTGCCATGGCATCCAGGGCATCCGATGACAACGCGAGTGCCTCGTCCGCCTGCGCGATGGCGTGTTCTGTATCTGCGTTTTCGAGAGCCAGGTTGGCAGCAAACTCATGCCCTTCGGCCAGCTTGGGATCGAGCACCAGAACCCGGCTGGCATAGTCGGTGGCCTTGCCGTCAAAGCCATCCGCGCTGACCATCGCGAGGCCCAAATACGCTTGCGCATTCGCAGGATCTTTTTGCAGCGCCTCCTGAAAGAGGCCCACCGCATCGGTATTATTGAAACGCTCGTGCAGCAGCAATCCCCAGCGAACCTTGTATAGAGGATCACTGCCGGGCACCGCTGTTGCGATGCGAAACTGTTCGTTTGCCTGGTCGTATTGCTCCAGCCCCCAGTAGCCTTCCGCCCGGTAATAGGCGGAGTTGCTGCGAACCAGCGACTCGTAGCAGGCTTTCGCGTCCGCCTGTTGGCCATGTTTGCGCAGCGCTTGACATGCGTTTGGGGTGGCGGGCGCAGCCCAGCAAGAGCCGATGCCGGCCAGAGCCATCATCAGCGCCACGACGAATTTTTCAGGCCAGGTCATTTGTCCAGTTCCTGCTGGATTTGAGCCAACTGCACCAGAGCCGCCGTAAGCTGCTGCTTATAGTCAGCGGGGTCCATCGCGGCCTTTTGATACTTGAGCGCATCGATCTTCTGTTCCAAATCCTCTTTCTTCGCCAGCAGCCCTTGCTTGGCGGGGTCATTCGCTTGCTTCTGGGCGGCGCCGATGCGCAGAACAGGAAAACTTGCCAGCAATATTCCCTCACTCTTCGTGGGCTCGCGGACGGCTTCGCTCCGGCCTGTGTCCTCAAAGACGGCATGCTCCGTCGCCAGCCGCTTTTGCGATTCATAGAACGCGGCGGTCTTGCGCTGGGCATAGGAGAACGCCTCCATCGCACTGATCGAATCGCTCTTATCAAGGTCTGCGGTAGGATCCTGCAGCGCCTCAACCCAGTAGCGGGCGAAGACGGTAGCGTTTTTCTCGGTGCCGGTTTTGGTCGCGGCGATGACCCCTCGGCCCGGTCTTTCCAGAGCGGCAATCGATCCGCCGCTCGCGCTGGTGGCGTTGACAATGAGCTGCCGCTTCGCGGGAATGCGATCGCTGAGGCCGGCGAGTTCTGTCGCCGTGATGTCGGGGCCAACCAGGTTGAACTTGTACTCGACGCCATCGAACGATCCATGTCCTATCAGGATAAGCACGAAATCATCTTCCGGCCGGGCATCATGGGCGATCAAAGCGAGAGTCTCGGTAAGGTGCGCTTTCGTGGCCTGGTTCCCGGTCAAGGTATAAACATGCGCGCCGTTGCCGGAATCCTTGAACAATTTATCCAGGTCCTTCGCGTTCGCCGTAAACCGCTGGTCGTAGTCTGGTTCGCCGCCAAGTCCCGCGGCCGTGACGTAGTAGACACTCGCATGCGCGGGCAGTGCGGCAATCAAGGTGCACAGCAAGCAGCGGCACAGCAGGGCGAGTCTCATACCACACCCCACTTGCGCCGCAGCAGCCATTCAGCCGACATGAGCAGCAGCAACAGCAGGAACACCACAGGCATGTTCCATAGTTCTTTGATGTCTCGTACAGAGATGCCGGCATCCGAGTAGGAAATTTCGTTAGGCAGCCGCGATAGCTCCTCCGGCTTCCAATAGCGGCCGCCGGTTTCTGACGCGAGCTTTTCCAGCAGGTCGCGGTTCTGAACAGTGTGGAAGTTCTCGGCAACCCCATCGATTCGTTCGAAGGGGAGTACGTCGGTCCCTAGATCTTCCGATCCTCCGCGGGACTTCTCCGCACCCTTAACCGGCTCTCCGGCCCCCCGCTGTGCTGTGACCTCGGCCAAATAAGAGCCTGGCTTATCAGCGGTCCACGCGGCGCGGAACTCCCCCGGATTGTCCGGGGCCGGGGCCATGTCCACCATGACCGAGATGCCGTCCGGCCCCATGAAATGCGCGGTCACCCGGGCATCGGGAGCGGGCATGTAGTCCTTGTCGCGCACGCTTGCCGAAAGCTGAATGCGGCCATCATCCATGAGGGTATGCGCGGGAGCGGAGGCCACGACTTGTCCCGGAGAATCCAACACCAGCCAGCGCAGCAATTGCTGCCAGAACATATCGTGCGCCATATCCCCCAGCGGCTGGCTCATCTGCCATCGCCAGGTGCCGGAGGTGGCCATCAACGCGGTGCGGCCCCGACCGTAATTCTGCGTCACCAGCAGCGGCAACTTGCGCTGGCCGGCGTTTACCTGGGCTAACACGGTGGCGCCGGGTTTTGGTGTGCCGGCATCCTGATAGTCCATCAGGTAGGTCAGCTTCTTCCAGCGCTCGATGTTCTTCGCCGGATCGTCCATGAGGCGAGTGATCGGGCTATCCGCCCCGGCAGCCGTAAGTTCGGCAGTTGCGGGGTCGCGGTGGAACGTGGTCCTGCTTTTGGGAAGAATGGTCGGCAGCAGATCTGCGACGCCCGATCCGCCCCATCCTCCATCCCCAAGCGAGAAGCGCCCGCCGAGGAAAAGCAGGCCGCCGCCGCGGCGGTCAACAAACTCGCGCAGCAATTCCTGTTGCAAAGGCGTGAAGTAGCCAGCCTCCACCGAGCCGAGGATGATGCCTTGGTAGCTAAAAAGATCTTCAGGCCGGACCGGGAAGCCATTCTCGAGTTCCTTGGGATCGCTGATTCCCTGGCGGTAAATCTTGTTCTCGGTGGTGCGCAGCATGGAGGCAACCTGCACGATTTTGTCGTCGTCTTCAGCCCGCCGTATGAACTTGTACTCCCAGCGCGGTTCGCCCTCGACATAAAGAATGCGGCGCTTGTCGTCCGTCACGCCCAACAGGCGAGTGACGGAGTTGTTCTGCAGGTTCTCTTCACCGGCCAGCGGGCCGAGCGAAAAATGCAAACTCTTGGCCCCGGCGCCACCCGGACTAAAGAACATCGTTGCCACCTGCGTTGAGCCATCCGGTCCGAGCGTGATCTCCTGGGAGCCAAGTGTCTTATTTCCATCCCGAACCACAAGCAGGGCCTTGCTTCCTGCGTAGCCTCTTTGATGGAAGGTAACGGTAGCGGGGATACGCGAATCGGCCATGGCGCGGAATGCAACCCTGACGTCGTTCACCTCAAGATCGTGCGCGGCCTGCTCCTTACCGAAGCCAACGGTATGGACCGGAATCCGGCGATTGCGCAAGACATTGATGGTTTCGAGGTCAAGGTCTCCGGAGCCATCGACGGAATTTTCTGAACCATCGCTGAGCAGCACGACTGCCCCAATGGGCAGATCGGATGTTTCGCTTGCCAGTTGTTTCAGGCCGTCGTTGATGTGGGTGGAGGAGGCCGAGGGCTGTATCTCATCCAGCTTCACGGCAGGGGCGACCTTGCTGTCCAGCCGGTAAAGGCGAGTTTGAAATTTTTTCTGCAAACCTGCCAGCACGCCGCCCTCGAGCACCTTTGCCGCTGCAGCTTCTCGCGTAAGCTTACCGTCGCTGCCGCTGTCCGCAATCGCCATGCTGCGTGAATCGTCCATTACAATCGCGATCACGTTCTGCTGCGGCGCCAGCTCCGCCACGGTGATCGCCGGCTGCCAAAGCAATACCAGCACGGTGGCGATGAGCAAAGACTGCAAAAGCCAGACCGCTCCCGCACGCCACTTGCTGATTTTGGGTGCAGCCTGTGGCAGCCGCGATCGAATGAGGAGCGCCAGGGCGCTCATACACGCCACAATCAGCAGCAGTAGTACCCAGCCAGGCCACGCGCCAAGCAGGACAAACTGGCCTTTGGAAAACACCGGGATCGGGTACTTGAAAAAGAATTGAAACATGTAGCGAAACCGGGTTCCCGCGGCCTGCACCGTGTAGCGAACGTCTTAATGCGTCATGCCGTAAACGATATAGTTCAATGCAACCCGGAAAGCCATCGAAGCGAAGGGCTCGGGGTACTCTGGATCGTCTGCCCACTCCCACGCATCGCCGAGGTGCATATTGTGGCAGATAGCGACCATGATGCGGCCTTTGTCATCGCGGATGGCGCGCCACTTGGGCACGTAGCCGTCCTTTTCGTACGTCCTGTGGGTCCGGATATATTGCTCCCCGGGCACCTGCATGCGCTCATCCAGGTCGTAGAGCACGTGAAAGATCTCGTCTTTGTTGTCCAGATCTTCCACCGGCCGGTCGGGAAAAACCTCCCGCATGCCGTTCATGAACTCCTCCCAATCCGCACTCCCGTGGAAGTCGTCCACCATGAGAAATCCACCCTTCAGCAGATACTCACGCAGGCGCTTGGCTTCTTCGTCGGTAAAGGACCAGGTTTGCACCTGTACGGCATAGACCCAGGGATAGTTGAAAATGTCGTCGGAGTCGAGGTTGACGACCTGTTCCGTCGAACGGCCCTGGATGCGGGTAAGGCGCTTCATAGCAAGCAAAACCTGGCGGTCAGCCTTGGGATAGTCGCGGGACCATGTCCCGCCATAACCGTATCCACCGTAACCACCCCAACCCCCGTAGCTGCCGAAGCTGCTGCCTGTACCGGCGGTGTAACTGAGGCGGGACCAGTAAAACTCCGCCGGGGTATTACTCTGCGAATCATCATCGCCGAAACCAAAATCTGCCGTCCGCTGGTAGGCATACAGCGCGGAGCACAACGCCATCGCAACGAGCGCGGCCGAACTGGCTTGCAGGAGCTTCATGGGCGGAAATCCTCCCTATGGCATGTTCGCTATTGCGATGGACCGGTGAGATCGGCTAAGTGCGGCCGCTCTTGATAGACGGCCGCGTCGAGCTCGGTTTCTTGGTCTACACCGATAGCGAAATGCCACTGCGCTTGCCTTGAGAGTACCAGAATGCCATGGGCTCTCCACTGATAGACGAAGTCGGAGAGCGGGTAGTTTGTAGCCCCATGCAAATGTTTGCCAGCTTCCTCTTCTGCGTGAGACGATTTTCTCAGGTCAGGCCGAGGGGGCAGGCTTTGAAGCGGCGCGACTTCATGAAAATTGGCGCCGCTGCCCTTGCGCAAGCGGGAACCGCGCGGCTGTTGCAGGCGCAGACGTTACCGCAGTACCCGATGCTGCAAAGCATGCAGATGACGGCAGCCGCAGAGTCAACTAAAGCCGACTACACCCTGCGCATCGCTCCGGTTACGGTGGAACTGGCGCCCAACCACATTCTGAGCACCATCGGATACAACGATACCTCTCCCGGACCGGTGCTGCGGATGCGCGAGGGCAAAGCCGTAAGCGTGGAAGTAATTAACGATACCGATGTGCCGGAGCTGGTTCATTGGCACGGCATGCTGATTCCGTCAGACGTCGATGGAGTGGAGGAGGAGGGCACCCCCGCGGTGCCTCCGCGCGGCCGGCGCCGCTATCAGCTTACGCCGCGTCCGGCGGGCTCTCGCTGGTACCACTCGCACGCCATGGCCCAAGCCGACTTGCATCGAGGGACCTATACCGGACAGTTTGGCTTCGTCTATGTGGACGGGGGGAAAGACCCCGGCCAATATGACCAGGAGATTTTTCTCTCGCTGCGCGACTGGGAACCTTTCTTCACCAGCAACATGGAGGACGATGATGATGATAGCCATTCCGGACCGCAGCCTGAGAAACCCGCGGTTCTGAACACCGATCCGCCCGGCCTTGAAGTCAATTCGATGACTTACTCCATCAACGACAAGGCGCTGGGCGCAGGGGAGCCGATTCGGGTGCGGCAGGGCCAGCGGGTGCTGATGCACCTGCTCAATGCGAGCGCGATTGAAAACCGCCGCATTGCGTTGGCGGGGCATCAATTTCAAGTGATTGCGTTGGACGGCAATCCCGTGCCCGTTCCGCAAAAGGTCGACAACATCATGCTCGGCGCGGGGGAACGCGTGGATGCGATTGTCGAAATGAACCAGCCGGGAGTATGGATCCTGGGCGCGACTGAGGAGGCAATCCGGAATTCCGGATTGGGCCTCATTGTCGAATATGCTAATCAGCACCGCCAGCCCCAATGGCTAGCCCCGCGAACCCCATGGGATTACACCGTTTTCGGCAAAGTCAGCGATACTCCTGTTGCGCCGGAACAAACCATAGAGATGGTTTTCGAAAAGATCCCCGGGGGATCGGGCAAGTTCAACACTTGGCTGGTAAACGGAAAGCCGTACCCTCACGACAGGGAGTTCCTGTTAAAGCAGGGGACCCGCTACCGCCTGGTGTTTCGCAACCGTACGGATGACGCACACCCTCTGCATCTACACCGCCATCAGTTCGAGCTGGTGGAAATGAATGGCACGAAAACGGGAGGCATCATCAAAGACACGGTCGTAGTTCCGTATTATGGCCGGGCCGTCGTGGACTTTATTGCCGACCAGCCTGGCCTCTCTCTGTTTCACTGCCATATTCAGCAGCACATGGATTACGGCTTCAAGGCGCTGTTTCGATATGCGTAGAGTCTTTCACTTTTTACCGGCCATCGTCCCGGAGGACATCTCTCAACCAGCATCCGGTTCGGACCGAAGCACCGTCCCTCCCCTTTGTCATCCCGACCGAACCTCGGATTTCCTACTACGCGGCGCCCCCAACGACCACGTATGCGGCTTTCATTGAAGAAAGCCGCATGAAGTTTGCTGATCCCACCAAGCTTGACAGGAAATCTGGGGGAAGTGAAGGGATCTGCAGTTCTCTCAACCAGCATCTGATTCGGATCGAAGCGCCGTCCTCCCCTTTGTCATCCCGACCGAAGTGGAGGGATCTGCGGTTCGCTGAACCAGCATCTGATTCGGATCGAAGTCCGCCCTCCTCTTGTCATCCCGACCGAACCCCGGATTTCCTACTACACGGCGCCCCCAATGACCACGTATGCGGCTTTCATTGAGGAAAGCCGCATGAAGTTCGCTGATCCGCCAAACCCGTCAGGAAATCCGGGTCGTGCATCCCACCCTTGAACCCAAAGAATGGGTTCAAGGATGGGGCACCCGTTTTTCGCGGCCCATCCCACCCGTGCCCAACATGACGTTGTCTCGGCGATCCCTCCAGTTACTTCGTTTTTTGAGTAAGGGGCAGATACTCGTCGCGCAGCTGGGTCTGACGGCTCGTCATCGGAATCGCAACCCCTTCGATAAAGACCTGCTGCACCGAGGTGCGGACGTCCAGCGGGTCGCCGTTCGCGATAACCACGTTCGCAACTTTGCCGACATCCAGAGAACCCAGTTTGTCGCCGACGCCAAACATCTCTGCCGGGTTGAGGGTGATGGCCTTCATCGCCTCATCGTAGGGCAAACCGTAGGCTACCGCGTAGCCTGCCGCATACGGCAGATTTCGGCTGTCGGAGGACGGGCCGTTGCTGAGAGATGAGAGAGCGATCTTAACGCCGCGCTTCTGCAATTCTGCGGGAAGGGAAAAGACCGCATCGTAGCGCTCGTTGGCTTCGGGCGCGTCATAAATCGATCCAACGATGACAGGCACCTTGTAGGAGGCGATGGTGCCGAGCAGATCTTGCGCATGCGTGACGTGGTTAAGGATGACTTTGAGGTTGAACTCCTTCGCAATGCTCATCGCGACTTCGACCTCATAGCTCTCATAGGCGCCGAACACGACCGGCTTTTCCCCTTTCAAGTAAGGAATGAGGGCTTCAAACTTGAGGTCCGTTTTCGGTGGAGCACCTTTGTGGTCAGGCTTTGCTGCTTCAGCCTTCTCGGCCATGTAGTTCTGGGTATCCAGGAAGGTCTGTCGGAGTTGCGAGGCCAAGCCCATGCGTGTGGCGGGAAACTTGGAGCTTCCAGGGGCATTCCCTCTTCGGCGGACGTCGCCTTCGAAGTTCATGGCCAGTGCAATATCCGGCGTGACGATCATGGCATTGCGGTCCTTGCCATAAAGCTGAATCAGTGCGTCCTGGCCGGCAACGGAATCCTCTGCGGCTGGCGCGACGATAGCGTTCGTGACCCCGTTAATGCGCTCGACAGGGATGCGCGCCGTCTCGGCGTGGAAAGCATCGACGACACGCATTTGGGGAAAGATCTCATCGCTCTTCTCGGCCACGTCGCTGCTGTTCTCATCGGCGTCGACTTCGACCAGTCCCAGTTGGGTTTCCGCGTCGAACAGGCCGGGATACACGGTCATCCCTTTGGCGTCGAAGACCTGCGCGCCCTTCGGCACTTTGGTCGAAGCAGCGGGACCGACGGCGGTAATCTTGCCATTCTCAAGAACGATGACCCCGTTCTCGATGGTGCCATGCGTGATGGTGAGCAGCTTGCCACCGGTGATCGCCACCAGCTTTGGCGGAGCGATCGCGGTGGTATTGGGACCGGGCGAGGCCGGGCTGCTTGGGCTTGCGGGGCGGGCCTTGGAGTGAGCCACGGCTTGAGCGTGCGCGTTCTGCGGGCTCAAGCAAGCAACGAGCATTGCCGCCGCGAGGGTCGAGGCGGCAATCCATCTTTCTACGCTGCGAGTTCTTTGTTGCCAGTGCTTGAGGATCACAGTCCACCCCCATCTTCGTCTTCAGCGCCCGAGAACCCGCTGCTATGCATCACACCGTGGAACTGGGTGGTGCCGAAACCGGGAAGGCTGCTATCGAAGAAGAGTTCGCCGTCGATGTAGACCTTTTCCGGGCGTGCGTAGGTGGAGAGTGGATCTACATTCCAGAGAACGAGGTCGGCATCTTTGCCGATGTCGATGGAGCCCACACGGTCGTCCACACCGATGATCCAGGCAGGATTGAGAGTGATCATCTGCAACGCTTCTTCTTCGCTTGCGCCGCCGTAGTGGATCATCTTTCCCGCTTCCTGGTTGAGGCGGCGCACATAGTCATTGGAGTCGCTCTTCAACGCGACGCGCACGCCCTCGCGCATGCTCATGGTGGCATTCCACGGGATGGCATCCCAAGCCTCGTCCTTGTATGCCCACCAGTCGGCGAAGGTGGCGATAGCCGTGCCCGTCGGCGCAATTTGATCGCCGACCTTGTACATCTCGAGAGCATGGTGGAAGGCGCGGATCTTGTAGCCGTATTCTTTGGCGATCGCCTCTTCTGTAAGCAATTCGTCGGCGCGGTAGCAGTGGATCTGGACCTGGAGTTTGCCCCGCAGGACGTCAGCGAGCGCTTCGAGCTTTAGGTCACGCTTGGGCGCCACGGCATCTTTGTCGTTCCTGGCAACCCTGGCGTCGTACGCGTCCCAGCTTGCCATGTAGGCTTTCGCATCTTCAAAGGACTGGCGCATTACTTCGAAAGTGCCCATGCGCGTCGAGGGAAGTTCATTGCGGCGGCCATATACGCGCTTGGGATTCTCACCGCTGGCGAACTTGATGGAACGGGGCGCGTTGGGAAAGAGCATCTGATCGCGTGGGAGACCGAATTTGTTCTTGATCACAACTGCCTGGCCGCCAATCACGTTGGCTGATCCATGTAGCAGCAGCTCCGTGGTGACTCCGCCGGCCAATGCTCGATAGAGTGCGCTGTCCATGTTGTCGAAAGCATCGATCATCATCATGGAGGGGGTGACCGGGCTAGTGGCTTCATTCACATCATTGCCGAGGGCGGAGTGGGAGTGCGGGTCGATGATGCCGGGCGTGAGGAATTTGCCCGTGGCATTGATGACAGTCGCGTCCGCGGGCGCGTTGACCGTCGCGCCGACTCCCGCAATCTTGCCTTGGTGAACCCAGACGCTTCCGCGCTCAATTGTGCCGTGCGAAGCAGTCATCACGGTCGCGTTCTTGACTACGAAATCCGCCGGGACATCGGGCGTCTTCGTCTGGGCATGGAGACTGAAGGCTGCAAGCGGCAGGGCCATCAATAGACTCATCTGCGGACGCTTGATTCTGAAGCATGTATTGGACGACAAAACCATGACCTCCCGAATGAGGAGCAGACTGCTCTTAAGAGTGACCAAGTAACCCAGAATTTCCATTTTGCTTTCCCGGCTACGAGCCAATATCATACTTGTCAAAATTGGCTTTTCCGGCCGTTAAATTTGGACAGCACCTGAAGCATTCACGGCGGACTATTAGCAGTTAACCCGAATGTCACAGGAGGAACGGTTGTTGGCGGCCCTTGGTCAAATCTGCTCCTAAGCGAAGCACTGGGTGCCCCTCGCCCCAGCGTACCTGGGACAATGACGACTGGTTTCCAATGCTTTCCCATAAGGGCGCAACCGCGCTTAATTCCGCTATGGCAAAAGCAATGGTGGGGCTTCCTCCGGATTTCCTGTCGAGGTTGGTGGCGTTGTCGAACGCCATGCGGCTTTCCTTACAGAAAGCCGGACACGCGAACATGGTGGTGCCGCGTACAGGAAATCCGGGTCGCCCCGTCTTTTTCGTCCCACGTACCCCGGATTCCCTGTCCGGGTTGGTGGCGTTATCGAACTCCATGCGGCTTTCCTTAAAGAAAGCCGCACACGTGGTCGTGTCTGATGCTGCATAACAGGAAATCCGGGTACGCTGGGGCGAACGTGGGGCAGCCTCCGTTGCTCAGCCCACATCGCGGTTCAATTTGGACAGCAGCCGATCAACCGAGGCAAGCGTTGCTTTATGCAGGCGCTCTTTCCACCCCTACAAGCCTCGCGTGCCGGGGCCCCGGCTTCCACACCTGCGCCTATTTACCGGCTGCCGTAGCCAGTTCTTGACATTTACAAATATCGCACTACCATATGTTGCTATGAAACATATAGTAGCGCGAGTCTTCGACCGGGAATTGAAGAAGGGCAGTGCGGATCTGCTCATCCTTTCGCTGATCGAGCACCGCGCGCGGCATGGCTATGAGATCAGCAAACTGATTGAAGAGCGCTCCAATGGCGTATTGAAGTTCAACGTAGCCTCGTTTTATCCCATGCTCTACCGGCTGGAAGAGCGCGGATTGATTGCCGGACGATGGGTAGAGAAGGCCGGCCAACGGCGGCGGCGTTATTACCGGTTGACGACTCAGGGCAAAGAGATCCTGAAGACTCAGCGCGCTACCTGGCTTGATTTTGTCAACGCGATCCATCGCATTACGGAGGCGGAGAATGCCTGACTGGTCGCAAGAAATACGAGCGGCGATTGCCTCGTTGAACCTTGAGCCGATGCGCGAGGCAGAGGTGGTGGAAGAGTTGAGCCAGCATTTGCTCGATCGTTATGAGGAGATGCTGACGAGCGGTATCGGGGCTGAGCATGCCTATCAGTCGTTGCTCAAGGAATTGAATGACGGCACGCTGGTTTCCGGGCTGAAAGCCATCCTGCACGGGGCGCATCCGCCATTGCCGCTCGGAAGGGAGGGAAGTGAGCGGCCATTTGCGGGAATTTGGAGTGATCTGCGCTATGGTGCGCGGCTGCTGCGGATGAATCCGGGATTCGCGGTGGTGGCGATCCTATCGCTTGCGCTAGGCATCGGCGCGAACACGACCATCTTTCAATTGCTGGATGCAGTGCGGTTGCGCACGCTGCCGGTAAAGGCTCCGCAGCAGCTGGCCACGGTGCGCATCGTAAATTCCCCTCATTGCTGTGTTGGAGATCATTACTCGTCTAATGCCGCACTCACCGGCGGCCTCTGGAACCTTTTGCGTGATCAGCAACAGGCGTTCTCTGAAATCGCCGCGTGGGCCCCCGCCAGGCACAACCTGGGCCAAGGTGGCGAGGCCCGGTATGCGTACACACTGATGGTGAGCGGAGATTTCTTCCACGTGTTGGGCGTACAGCCGCTACTGGGGCGGCTTATTTCTTCGGCGGACGATTACCGTGGCTGCGGTGCGCAGGGGGCGGTGCTGAGCTATCCTTTCTGGCAGCGCCAGTTTGGCGGTCGTCCTGAGGTGCTGGGCAGCAAGCTCACGCTGAATGGCCATCCATTTCAGATCATCGGCGTTGCTCCAGCCAGCTTCTATGGGGTTGAGGTCGGGCAGAAGTTTGATGTTGCCATTGCCATCTGCAGCGAGCCCGTTTTTTCTACCAAGGGCTCCTTGATGGACAGTCCCGTATCGTGGTGGATAGCAACGGTCGGACGTCTGAAGCCGGGCTGGACTTTGCAGCGCGCCTCCGCGCAACTGGATGCGATTTCTCCGGGAATATTCGCGGCAACAGTGCCCGGTGAGTACGATGCCATTCAGAAGAAAGATTACCTGTCATTCCATTTGGGTGCGGAGCCTGCGGCCACAGGTTTTTCCGGACTGCGTCGCGATTATGAAGACCCATTGTGGCTGCTGCTGGCACTGTCTGGGCTGGTCCTGCTGATTGCCTGCGCGAACCTCGCAAACCTGATGCTGGCGCGGGCGAGCGTCCGGCAACGGGAGATGGCGTTGCGGTTGACGCTGGGCGCGTCACGGTCGCGGCTGATTCGCCAACTGCTCGCGGAGAGTTTGCTGCTTGCGGCCTTGGGAACGCTCGCGGGCGCACTCCTGGCGCAGATTCTAAGCCCGGTGCTGGTGGCATTTCTCAGCACACAGCAAAACCGCATCTTTGTGGAGTTGACCCCGGACTGGCGCGTGCTTGGATTCGCCGCTGCTTTGGCAATTCTTACTTGCATCCTGTTTGGGCTGATTCCGGCAATTCAGGCTTCGCGCACTGAGCCTGGAGCCGTGATGAAGGCCAGTGGACGCGGCGCAACCGCTGGACGGGACCGTTTTCTGTTCCGGCGCGCGCTGGTGGTTTCACAGGTGGCGCTCTCACTGGTACTGCTGATCGGTGCGTTCCTGTTCGTGCGTACCTTTCGCAACTTGCTGGCGCTGAATGCGGGCTTCCAGCAGGACCACATTCTCATTGCAGACTTTGATTTCTCCCCTTTGAAGTTGCCCCGAGATAGCCAGATGGCGTACAAGCGGGAGTTGATCACGCGCATGCAGGCGGTGGCTGGAGTGAGTTCAGCCGCTGAGACCCTGATTGTCCCGATGAGTCACACCGGATGGGACGATAACATCGATATTCCCAATGGTGCACAACGGGAAGACGTGACTTTTAACCGCATCAGCGCTGGATATTTCCGAACGATGGAGACGCCGCTGCTTGCGGGAAGGGATTTCAACCAGACAGATACGCCTAAGGCACCGCGCATAGCTATTGTGAACGAAGCATTCGCGCGCAAATACTTCGGCCGTGCAAGTCCACTGGGAAGGATATTTCACGATGCAGGAAAGCCCGACCAGACATATCAGGTTGTCGGCTTGGTGAAAGATACTAAATATTACGAGTTGCGCGAAGACCCCGTGGCCATTGTGTTCGTCTCCTTCACGCAAGCCAACGGGCCAGGAGAGAATTCGACGCTGATGATTCGTTCCGATGAGCCGCTGCTTCCGCTCATTTCTTCCATCAAGCACGCTGCGAAGGATATGAATCCCGCCCTGGTGCTGAACTTCAGCGTACTTAAGACGCAGATTCGCGAAGGGCTGCTTCGTGAACGACTGATGGCTACGTTGTCAGGGTTTTTTGGCGTGCTGGCGACCATTCTGGCGATGGTGGGCCTGTATGGCGTGATTTCGTATATGGTAATCCGGCGCAGGAATGAGATTGGCGTGCGCATGGCGCTGGGAGCGAACCGTAGCAATATTCTGCTGATGGTATTGCGGGAGGCTGCGATCCTGCTGGGCATTGGCCTGGTGGTAGGGACGGGCCTGGCCTTGGCGGCCGGAACTGCTGCAGCTTCCATGCTGTATGGGCTGAAGCCGAGAGACCCTTTGACGCTCGGAGCCGCGGTCGCCGGGATGACCGTGGTCGCGCTGGTGGCGAGTCTGTTGCCCGCGCAGCGGGCGGCGACGGTGCATCCCATGGCAGCCCTACGCGAGGAATAAGCCACCTATACCCGATGGGGCCGGCCTCATGGCTGACGAATTCATCTCCAAGGATGGACAACCTGCAACCATCGCAGTCGTGGCATCCAGTAGACTTTGCATTGTGAGCCCGGCCTTCCATGACGACATTCCAACTCTTAAGTCTTCTGGCATCGATAGCGGCTCTGTTCGGCTGGATCAGTTCGCGCTGGCTCAAGCTCCCAATCACCATTGGGACCATGCTCCTCACGGTGGCTTGCTCGTTGAGCCTCATGAGCATAAGTGCATATGTTCCCGGTCTCGAACCATGGGTTGCGCGGTTGGTGCGGCAAATCGATTTCGAACGCCTGATCTTGCATGGAATGCTGTCGGTTCTGCTGTTCGCCGGTGCCTTCCTGCTCGATTTGGAGTTGTTGGCACGTGAGAAGCTAGCGGTAGCTGCACTCTCCGTTGTGGGGACACTGCTCTCCACCGTCATGATCGCGGCGCTCATGTGGTGGACGCTTTCAGTTATCGGCACGCGCGCAACATGGCTCCAATGCTTCTTTTTCGGAGCATTGATTTCGCCCACAGATCCGATTGCTGTACTTGAGATGCTTCGCCGCGTAGGTGTTCCTAAAAATGTGCAGGCCCAACTGGCTGGGGAATCGCTTTTCAACGACGGCGTGGGTGCTGTTGTCTTCCTCGCGCTCCTCGATGCATCACGCGGCGCGATCCCGTCTGCATCGCATCTTGCGATCTTTTTGCTACTCAAAGTAGGAGGAGGCCTCGCACTGGGTATTCTTGCCGCCTGGATTATCTCCTCGCTTATGCGCTTGGTCGATTCCTACCAGGTGGAAATTCTTCTTACTCTCGCCCTTGCCTTGGGAGGCTATGCGCTGGCCGACGCTTGGCAACTATCCGCACCTCTTGAGGCAGTCGGGGCGGGAATCGCGTTGCGACGCTTCAATCTGAATCATGCTCCGGGGTTGATTGCTCATGAAAGCGTCGATGGCTTTTGGGAAGTTATCGACGAGGTTCAGAACGCGCTTCTATTCGTCCTGCTCGGCCTGGAGGTTCTGGCCATTCCATTTCACTGGTTGTCCCTGGAATCTGGTATGGCCGCGGTTATCGTGGTCACCTCCGTTCGGCTGGCAGTTGTGGCTGTCATTCTCGGATGCATCCGGCTGGTGCGGCGCCGCCACCGTAGTTCCGTTCTCGCGCTGAGCTGGGGAGGACTTCGCGGAGGTCTATCTATCGCGTTAGCGCTCGCTGTGCCTGTAAGCGAGGGGCGTTCATGGATTCTTGCGACGACCTATGTTGTGGTTGTTTTCTCGATCGTGGTTCAGGGTGGCTCGATGGACCTTTTCCTGCATCGCTTCAGAGGTGCTGAAAACCCTCTCAGTTGAATCGTTTTGCGTCGTTTCAATGCATAGCATCGGGTCTACCGGCTTGAAAATACGAATTCATTGCCGTCGGGTCCTTGAATTTTGCCATGGTTCCCCAGACTTCCTTCTTCGGTTCGGCGGTCAATTCCACACCTTTGGATTTAAGAACCTTGGCCGTGGCAAACACGTCGTCGCACCAGAAGGTGACCGGCTGGAAACCGCCGATACGGTTTTCATGACCCTCGGGAGTGAAGAGAGCGAGGGCGGTATCGGCCCCCGGGATGAGCAGTTCAATCCAACATTGACCCGCCCCAAAGTGCTGATCGGTGGCCACTTTAAACCCCATTTTTTCGGTGTAAAACTTCAGCACAACGTCCTGGTTGCGCACTGGAATACTGACGATCTTGACGCCGCGAATCATATTGCAACCTCCCGCTCTAAGACTGCTCGAAACATAACCCGCGCCGCTCCCAGGGTGCAATCAGGTATTCGATGCTATATTGACGGCTGGTATAGCGATGCTGGCAGTGGATGATTACGTAATCGACGTTCTAATGCGCGACCTCGTCGGCCATGACCGCAGGCCAGTGAGTTTTCTGGTGTACTTATGGCTCGCCGCAGAACAGCAACGCCGTGGCGAAGCTGTCACCATCAGCTATCAGCAACTCGCGGAGTCGATTGGAATATCGAAAAGCTCAGCTCAGGCCGCAGCGGGGTGGCTTGCTAAACGAAAGCTCCTCGCTGTCAACAAAACAGGCTTCACGGCGACCCCCAGCTACGCAGTCCAAAGGCCCTGGCGACCTGAGTAAGGGACGATTCCAAGTCGGCGGCGTTTCGTGATTTGCATCTCACCTGAATAAAGCGGCTAGACAGAGGCAAGCGCAAATAACCCGGATACCTCCCCACTCACCCATGAAGTCCTCCGCCGCGCCATCAAGGACCCCGCCCAGCGGCCTGTTGTCCACGTGAGCTGATGCCGGCGCTGGCAACGCTATCTTTCCCTCGACTTCTCATGCATGCTCGCGGGCAAACTTGCTGATTTAGGGCTCTCATGAATCCAGTTTCAAAAAAGTGGCATCCACTGAAGTGGGATCAATTTTGAGAACTATCAAAGACCAGGTTGTAGAAAGCTTTTCGGCGCACAGCCCCCGGGGGCGCAGGATATGGCGATGGGCGATATGGATTACGCTCGTATCAGTCTTGGTGTTGCTGGTGGTGGGCGAGGTGATCATTCGGAGAGCGGGACCCATCCTGAAGGGACGGGTTATTGAAACCTTGAGCAGCCGCTTTGATAGCAAAGTGGAACTGGACGATCTGCAGGTCTCCATCCTCCGGGGGCTACAGGTTTCCGGGAAAGGCCTTCGCATCTTCCCACCCGATGATGTGGTGGCAGCGGGAGCGAAGAATCCGCTGATCGCAGTGCAGGACTTCAATTTTCACGCCGGGCTGATAGGCCTGTTTCTTAAGCCAATGCACGTCGGTGTGGTGCATGTTCAGGGGCTGGCAATCAGCATTCCGCCACGGGAGATGCGGCAGCAAGGCGCCAAAAAGTCCCGGCATCAGGGCAAGATCAAAATCATAGTGGATGAGATCGTGTGCAACGATTCGCGCCTGGTCATTGAGACGGCAAAGCCGGACAAGGATCCGAAGACCTTCGAGCTCGAACACATTGTGCTGCATGACGTGGGCCCGAATGCTCCATGGCCTTATGACGCGAAGCTGACCAACGCGGTGCCCAAGGGAGAGATTTACGCAGTCGGCACATTTGGCCCGTGGGATACGGAAAGTCCGGGCGACTCCACGGTGACGGGTAAATACACATTCGACCATGCTGACCTGAACCCCATTAAAGGAATTGGAGGGATCTTGTCGTCGGTGGGCGACTTTAATGGTCAGCTCGACCGGATCGAGGTGCATGGGACAGCGGAGGTGCCGAAGTTCACGCTGGATACTGCAAATTACCCCATGCCGCTGTATACCAAATTCTCCGCAGTGGTGGACGGGACGAGTGGCGATACCTATTTGCAACCGGTCGAGGCGAAGTTGGGGCAGTCGGAGTTCACCTGCAGCGGCGCGGTGGTCAACGTGAAAGGACAGGGACACACCATTGACCTGGATATCGATGTGCCCGCGGGACGCGTACAGGACTTCCTGCAACTGGCGGTCAAGACGGAGCCGGTAGTGATGACGGCAGTCCTGGAGATGAAGACGAAGCTGCACATCCCGCCGGGCAAGGAGAGCGTAAGTCAGAAGCTGGGGATGAAGGGGAACTTCACGCTGAAGCAAATCCATTTTACGAATCCGGAGTTGGAGGACAAGGTGGACATGCTGAGTCTGCGGGCGCAAGGAAAGCCGAAGGAGGCGAAGCCTGGCGCTGAGGACGTGCATTCCCGAATGACGGGAAGATTCCAAATGAGCGAGGGAAAGCTGGATTTACAGGATTTGAACTATGCCATGCCCGGGGCGACGGTGCGCCTGGCAGGGGTTTACACTCTGGACGGCAAAAAGTTCGATTTCACCGGCAAGGTGAGGACAGAGGCCAAACTATCGCAGATGGTGGCCTCGAAATGGAAGAGCTGGGCGTTGAAGGTGGCGGATCCGTTCTTTCATAAGAATGGCGCTGGGGCAGAAATACCGGTGAAGGTGACAGGAACGAATGCTTCACCCAAATTCGGCCTCGACATCGGGCGCCGTGATTCAAAGCAATGAGGGCACAAAGTTGTTGAATCAAGGCATGCGGACGAAACCGGGAAGTGGTTTTTTCTTGCACAAGTGCTGAAACCCGTAGGAAGACGTTCAGCAGCCGCCTTACCGCTAGATCATTCGCTAGCGCTTCGCGCGCGAAGAGTGCCATAAACGGCAGCGAAGAAGACACCTGATGCCGGCAGCGCTCCCACCGCGATAGGCATGTGCCGGAAGAGCCAGCCGGTTAGCAGGGCGGAAAGAAAGTAAACCGACAAGACACCAGCTTGCATCAGGAGCCGCTCCTCAAATTCCAGCTTTTGCCTGGGCGGCGCCTGCTGCTGCTCACCTCTTGCCAAACGCACTAGCCCGCTCATCAGGGTGGTCCATGTGCCGGTGATGTACGTGGTGACGATTCCCGGGATCTTCAACTGCACCATGGCGCTGCTTTGCATGCCAATCGCGAGCGCTATGCAGCCCAGCAGCAGGTTGGGGTGCAGTAGCAAATCAGGCGAGTGGTTGGCGTCGAGATGAATCGCTACCCATCCGGCCGCGGCGGCCGCCATCAAGACACTTTCCAGCATCAGGGTCAAAGAGATGGCCTTCGGCCAAACGGCTTCTGGGTGTAGATTACCTGCCAGAAGTGAACCAATCATCGCCCCGGCGACGTAGCAGCCGAGACCCGTTGCAGGATGAAGAAGGTCGCCATGGTTCTGAAACACAGCAATACCCAGCAAGACAGTGTTGCCGGTCATGTTGGCGACAAAGGCGTGGCCTAGTCCCAAATAGCTCCAGCTATCAGCTGATCCCGCCGCAGCGGCAAGGACAAACAGCAGCACGTCGCGTTCGAATGAGCGCACAGGTTCACCCCACGTTTGCCCAGATGCGCAGACGAGGTTGTTAGAGTAAACCATCTGGCGCAAGAGCCAGTCTGGAGTTGTGATTCAGAAGTGATCCAAGCTCAATGAAGCTGCACAAATTGCTGAAACCGCAGGTCCCTCCACTGCGCTGCGCTTCGGTCGGGATGACAAAGGGTAGATTGGTTCAGCAGGTTAAGGGTTGCGATGCGGAAGAGGAAACCGCAGGTCCCTCCACTACGCNNGTGGGTTCCGCAAGCTTCATGCGGCTTTCTTTGCGGAACGCCGCACACGCGGCCCTGTCTACGGCAGCGCAGCAGGAAATCCGGCTACGCTCCGGTCGGGATGACAAGTCTTTTGCAAGAAAGTGTCCTGCTCGACAAATTGTCATCCCGACCGGAGCGTAGCGCAGTGGAGCGCCTGCGGTTCGCACTTCAGGGCGCAACGAAACTCAAAAGATGCTCTGCCGTCCGAACGAATAGGCAACCTTAAAGACACCCGAATCGATCCCCGGGTTTTCGGCGCCATTGCCCGCGTTGGCGAGATGATGGTAGCGATACTCCAGCCGGCAGGAACGCGTGTGGGTCTGAAACAACTCCACCCCGGCCCCGAATTCAAAGGTAAAGTTGAAGGCCGAGCTGTTGAAGACTGGTATGTCTCTAGGCGATACCGCGAAGCCGCCCAGGCCGGTCACGAAGGGCTGTATGCGCTTTCGTGGAAATGCACTGAGCTTATAGCCGAGTGGGCTGAAGGCGCTCACATACGTCGTCCGCCGGCCGCCAATGTAGGTTGCGGTTCCGAGATAGGCTTGGTTCTGCTCCACCAGAATCACATTGAAGGGGGCGTTCGTTACGGGACTGTCTACCGGCACCTGTGAAGCGAAAATGACGTTTCCGGAAAATTGAGGTTGCTGCGGAAAATGTAACGCGAAGCCATTCATCGTAGGATCGCTCACGGTCATCAAGGGACGTATCTCGGCAACCCATGCTCCGGAAACGCCAGAGCCCAGAAAGCTCCGCCGTTCGAAGCTGGCACCCACCGCGCTTATTTTGCGTCCGTCGGCGTAGCCCAGGAGCATATGGCTGGAATCGTTGGAGTACTCCACGAATCCGCTCAGGACCGTGCGATTCGAGTAGTAGCCACCGGCATCCTGCGCCCAGGTCATAGTGCAACCGGCCAGTGCTATCAACAGCCACAGGCCGCCCTTGAGCGCGGCTTTCCTATTGCTATGCCACCTTTGGCTCCACCCAATTTGAAACATGCGATTTTCCTCATCGCGGCGAAATGTCACCGCTGCGCGTAGATGTCTGGAATTGCGAAATCTGCGCGGCGGGGGGGCCGGGCATTCTCCTGTTTTGGACCCGTTTAGAAGAGAACGGTGATGCAATCGATTTCCACCATCTCGCTACGAGTGCCTCGGGGGGAAGGGACTCGTAGCGAGAGCATTTTTAGTCACTGTGACCTATTGCCAATATCGGCTCTGATCAGCTTTTCTTTAAGAAAAGTCTCGCCAAGTTCGGCTCGCGTGGCTTGTGGAAAATGCTCATTACCAACGATTCACGGCAATCGTAGCATCGAGTGCATACCCGTCAGCCCCGCCAATCGCCGAGCCTCCGGGAAATGGTCACCCGAATTTCACACTTTAGTGTGAAATCGCGGATGCCACGCCTGCCGTCCCCGGCGAGGGAACGGCCTGATAGACCGCACACATCTCTGCCCGGGTGGGAAAGGCCCACGCCGCATAGTCCTCGTCGCTCATCGTGATCTCGTCCCGCCAAAGCATCGTGAGCCACGGAAGAGAAGCGAGCATCGACTCAAGTTCAGGGTGCATATACACCAGGTACAACTCCCGCGGTTGCTCTGCCAGGGAAGCTCCCAGGTTATGGAATACCCGCTCCATCACCGGGCTGGTAAACGCATTCCACATGTAAACGACCAAAGGTCCGGGTGGCCAGAGAAACTCGGTCGCATCCCCCTGGATGGAGATTACCGGCGGTCGATGGAGCAGACTCCCGTGGGCGGCGGCTGCATAACGTGCGACGTTGGCCCTGGCGACGCGCTCCAGTTCCGGAGAAAGCTCGACGCCAATGACCTCGCGAAATGGATAGTCGGAAGCCAGCAGCAATGCGCGGCCCTTGCCCGATCCCACATCCACGAAGCGGAACCGCTGGTATTCCAGATGCAGCCGTTCCAGCATCACGCCCATGACCGCGTGAAACACCGACGGGGCCACGGCAAAGTAACCGTTGTTGTAGACATCGTGCGCGTGGCCCGTGGGGAGCTCGTAGATCAGCCCGCTGGTCTCCACGCCAAAACGTTCATCGAACGGATGCACCGCGCGATAGCTCCGGTATTGGCCCTGCTCCACGCGGGGCCAGGCGGTTCGCTTCTTCCTGCCCAGGTTGCGCCACAATTGCCGGATCTCATCTCTCATCCCGCGTCTCTCTCATCTCATCCTGCGATGAGCCTGGTGCAGGGGCGAAGTGTTTGAGCATTTTTACTATTGAAGTGGGCTAGGAAACTGGACCGAACGCGGCCATTCCGCCGAAGAATGGCCGCACAGAGCCAATCCCTCCACATCACCGTAATAGTAGAAATGCTCTACTCGAGCCCCAGCTTCTTCCAGATTTCATCCACGCGCGCCCGGGTGGCTGCATCCATGGCGATCATTTGCGGCCACGATCGCGTGAAGCCTTCCGCGTTCCACTTACGGGTTGCGTCAATGCCCATTTTGCTGCCGTAGTTGGGCAGGCGGGAGGCATGATCGAGCGAGTCGACCGGGCCCAGCGTGAACTGAATATCCCGCTCGGGGTCGATGTTGTTGGCCACGCGCAGCGTGACTTCGCCCAGATCCTGTACATCGCAGTCCTCATCGACCACAATGACGCACTTGGTAAACATCGCCTGGCCCAGCGACCAGATGCCGTGCATCACCTTGCGCGCCTGCCCGGCATAGCTCTTGCGGATGGCGACGATCATCAGATTGTGAAAGACACCTTCCACCGGCAGGTTCACGTCCACGATTTCAGGTATGGTCAGCCGCATCAACGGCAGAAAAATACGCTCCACCGCCTTGCCCATCCAGGCATCTTCCATCGGCGGCTTGCCTACGATGGTCGCGGCATAGACCGGCTCCTTGCGATGGGTGATGCAGGTGATATGAAAGACGGGGTATTCCTCCTCCATGGTGTAAAAGCCGGTGTGATCGCCAAACGGGCCTTCCAGGCGAAGTTCGTCCAGCTCGACGTAGCCCTCAAGGACGATCTCTGCATTGGCCGGTACTTCCAGATCCACGGTCTCGCACTTGACCAGTTCGACTGGCATCTGGCGCAGAAATCCAGCGATCACGAACTCTTCGACCTCAGGGGGAGCGGGCACGATGGCGGAAAAGGTTGTTGCGGGATCGGTGCCGATGACCACCGCCACTTCGAGCCGCCGGTCTTTGCTTTGTCCCAGGGCAATCGCGGGTAAGCCGCCCGCCGTGGCCGTCGGCCGGGTGGATCCTCCGGCCGTTTCCGCCATCACCCTTACGCGGGCGGCACGCACATCTCCGGAAGCATCGGCCGTGGCGGCGGCCCGCAGCCGCTCGCGCAGATGTTCGGCGGCCACTTTCTGCCGTTGCCAATGCATGCCGGTCGTTTGGTGGTCATAGACCTGCATGCGGTACATGCCAAGGTTGCGCTTTCCGCTCTTCGGGTCGCGGGTAATCACGCAGGGCAAGGTGATGAAGCGGCCGCCGTCGAGGGGCCAGCACTGGAGCACGGGGAAGTCCAGGACGCTGAAGTTTTCCCGCAGGATTACCTCCTTGCAGGGCGCGTCTTTTGCCGCAATGGTGCGGGGGAAAAACCGGCCGACTTCCGTCAGCAGGGGAAGCATCTTCAACTTTTCCAGCAGGCCTTCCGGCGACTTTAACTGGAGCAGGCCCTCGATGCGTCCGGCTACGTCATCGAGGCTATCAACGTTGAGCGCCAGCTTCATGCGCCGCTCGCTGCCGAACTGGTTCATCAGTACCCGGCTGCCCGGGTACCCCTTTACATTCTCAAAGAGCAGCGCTGGACCCCCGGCGGCGTAAGCCCCGCCTGGAGCAGCTTTCGCTCCGCCCGGTCTGCCCCACTTGGACACTCTGTCGGTAATCTCGGCGATTTCGAGAACGGGGTCCACTTGCTCGCGGATGCGCTTCAGCTCGCCCGCTTTATCGAGCGCCTTGATCCAAGCCCTGAGGTCGTCGTATGCCAATCCGGTCTCCACGCCCCAATTTGTTGAAGACGTACATGACCATAGTACCGGGCGAGGCCCGGGCTCATGGCAGGGGCCATGTTCTGGGGAAGAACGGGCTGCGGCGCGGGCGCTACTCGCCCCGCATCCACCGATCCATTAACGTCTGGGCGCAGCGCGCGCCACATAGATGCCTGACCTTGGCGGCGTGCGAGAGCAGGATATTCCATGGCGTCAACTTCAGCATTGGCTGCGCAGGCGCCTCGGGAATGAGGGCTGCCGGTTCGGTCAATGCCAGCCACCAGTCCTCAGCGTCCCCCCTCGGATTACCGCAAACATCGCAGTGGTAAGTCTCAGTAAACGCCATTCAATTATCTCCCGATCCTGGTAGGTGATGCCCTGTAGGACCGTGCCCTGGGCGACACCTTGAGGCACAGGCAAACTAGCACGAGCATTTGCCCGGGGCCAATCCCCGGAAGTGGTGATTTTGCCCTTTTCCATCCGTTTTTGCCTGGAGCATTTTCACTTTTGGTGTAATGGGAGAAACTGGGCTTCGCGCAGCCGTTCCTCAAAACCGGGGCCCCGGCATGCGATCTTTGCATGTTGGGGTGGAATGAACGGCTGCACATAACCACTCTCTCCTATTCACAGTAGAAGTGAAAATGCTTTAACGTCCGGATCCCAAGTCAGGCCGGCAGGGATTTTGATCCGGCTTCTCGCGCAACTTGCATACTGGCCGAATTGTCATCGATCCGTTGCACAAAAGTCCCCGCGATTGAGGGAGTTCCCTCCGGGCCGTACCGACTTCGTTACATCAGGAAACGAAAGGGCGTGTACTGCCCGGAAGAGGGGAAATATTGGCGGCGTCGCATCAGGCGACCACCGCTTTTTCCTCGTATTCCTCCAGCGGAAAGCCCAGCTTTTTCCACTGATCGAAGCCTCCCAGCAGCGGGCGAACCCGGTAGATTCCATTTTGCCGGAGCTTCATCGCCATCTTGGCTGCGGTTGCTTCACTGGGGCAGGTGCAGTAGAGGATCACGTCGCGGTCCCGCGGGATCTCCCCGCTGCGTTGCATCAGGCCCTCGGGCGAGAGCCGGATTGCGCCCGGCAGCACCCGCGGGTCGGGCAGGTAGTCCAGCGGATGACGCAAGTCAATAATATAAGGGTTCTGCCCACCGTCCAACATACGCTTGAGCTCCACGGGGTCCAGCCGTGATGTCCGAACCTGCTTCAAGAAGGCCTGCTGCTTCCATACGCGATAACCCACCAGGCCGATGATGGCGAGCACGAACAAAGCGCCCGCGAAGTGGCCCATCCAGGAGAGTGCACCAGGGTGCACCCGCAGCACGTCACCGAAGAAGCGCCCGATCATGGTGATCGTGGCCGCCCAAAACAAGGCTCCGGCAAGGTCGTAAGCCAGGAAGATGCGGTACTTCATTCCCGTTTGGCCGGCAATGGGCGCCGCTACCGTGCCCAACCCCGGCACAAATTTGGCCACCAGCAACGCCTGCTCGCCATACTTGGTGAAATAGTCTTCGGTCTTGCGAACGCAGGTAGAACTCTCAAAAGACAGCCGGCATACCAGCTTCACCACGGTCCCGCCAAAACGTTTGCCCAACATGTACCAAATCGAATCGCTGACAAAGCAGGCGGCCACAACCGCGAACAGGACCAACGGAAGCGATAGCTTGTGGGTTGCGGTCAAGGTGCCTGACGCCACCAGCAGCGGCAGGCTGGGCACCGGTATGCCAAGCTGCTCCCCCATCACCCATAGAAAAAGGATGACGTAGGCGTAGTGCAGAAAGAAATCGTACGCTAACGGCATGACCCGGCTGCCCCTGTATGTCTGCCCCTATAGATGATTGCAACGCGGGAAACGGTGCGATAAGCAGTCGCTCTTAGCAGGAGCACCCAAATTAGGCCGGTCCTGCTTTCCGAAAGCTGCCGGCAGGCCGCAGGGGGCAGGTGCGGAGGCTGGCATTGCGGTCAGTGTAACTGAACCTGCCCCGTTCCTGAAAACCAGATTTCCACCAAAGTCTCGAAGTTGCAATAGCTTACGGTTAAGAGCCACGCCAATCCCATTGCCTTAGCGACGGCACAAAACCCGCATGGACGCGCAGTTGCAGGTAACGTCACGAAGAAGCAACCTAGTAAAATTCCCCAGGTAGTAAAGTCGGACCTATATATGAACGACTGCGCATGAACATCAGGGAAGTGGCAAAGAGAGCCGGGGTTTCCACTGCCACCGTTTCCCGCGTGGTTAACGGCACTGCCCCCGTGGGCGCGCGCACGGAACAGCTTGTCCGGGCGGCCATCGAACGAAGCGGCTATTACCCAAACACTCATGCGCGCACTCTGGGAACAGGCAAGAGCCATATCTATGGCCTGATCATTTCCGATATCGAGAATCCATTCTTTCCCGAACTGGTGAAGTGCTTCGAGCGCATCGCGGTAGAGCATGGCCAGGAAGTGTTGATCGCCAATACTGACTACAAGCCAGAGCGCATGCAGGTCTGTGTCCGCCGAATGTTGGAGCGTAAGGTGGATGGGGTCGCGATCATGACATCGGAGATGGATCCCGAGCTCACCCAGATGCTGAGCGGGCGGGGTATTCCCATGGTTTTTCTGGACACCGGATCGGTCGGAAAAAGAATCAGCAACATTTGCATCGATTATGGCAGCGGCATCGATCAGGCCATCGACCACTTAACCTCGCTGGCTCACCGGAGGATCGCTTTTGTCAGCGGGCCGGTCGACCTGGCTTCCGCCAGAATCCGGCGGGAGGCATTTTTGATGTCGCTGCGGCGGAAGAAACTCAAATGCAGCCCTGACTTCATTCGCGAGGGCAATCACCGCTTCGATGGAGGCTACGCGGCGATGATAGAGATGTTGAAGCTGCGCGTGCGCCCGACAGCCGTGTTGGCCTCCAACGATCTTACTGCGATCGGAATCATGGGTGCCGTTCATGCCGCCGGGCTACGCGTTCCAGAGGATATTTCGGTAGTAGGATTCGACGACATTGCGATCAGCAGCTTTATGCCGCCGCCCTTGACGACTATCCGCTTGTCGCGTGCGGAGATCGCAGAGCGGGCCTTCACCTCGCTTTATGGCGCCAGCCATCGCGGAGAAAGCCAAGGCAGTACCCACACCGTCCGTGTGGAACTGGTTATCCGTCAATCCACGGCTCCGGTGCGGCCGTAATAGAGTTAGGCTGGGTAGCGAGGAACTTCAGGGCGAATGTGCAGTGGACGTGCGAACATGCAATCCGGTAGAAATCCCGAGACATTCGAGCCGGGTTCCCTCCGGAATGGTTTGAACCGGTCTCCTTCGGAAACCAGGGATTGTGGGTGCCTTCGCGCCGCTCTCGTGGTCATCGCGGCCCTGATGAGCGCATCGGTCCCGGCGGCGGTTGCGCAGCAGGCTTCTCCGCAACACGCGGACGGGGTTACGATTCGGGGCGCCGTCCTCAACTCGGCTGACAAGTTCATTGGCGATGCGTCGGTACGGCTTCAACAAGAGAAAGCTCAAGGCGTCGTGGAGACGAAGACGAATGCAGCCGGTGTCTACGCGTTTTCGGCCCTCCAAACTGGTAGCTATATACTCAGCGCGGAGAAAGCAGGACTGCGCAGTCGCGCCATTACCGTCATTGCGTCGTCCCCGGGAGACCAGAAGCAAGTCGATCTGGTCCTCGAAGTTTCGGGGGTGGCCCGAAAAGACTCCACAGCCTCTTCACTGTCTTCAACCCAAGCGATGGAATTCGCCGATAAGCCGAATTTCACCGTCGCGGGAGTCACCGATTGGACTGCTGTGGGCGGCCACGGATCGGATTCCAGCTTGCGAACCAGCGAAGCTCTCGCGCGGGAAACTCTCACGCTTAAACCGGAGGATTCGGGGAAGAGCGCATCAGGTTCGCCCGGCCGCGCAAGCGAAGGGAATGAATCTGAAAGCACGCTGCGCGCAACTCTTGCCGGTGCTCCCGGGAATTTTGAGGCAAACCATCAACTCGGCGAATTCTATCTCCATGCGGGCAGATATCGGGAGTCTCTTCCGCTGCTGCAGGCCTCATACCAGATCGACCCCGCGAATAGTGCCAATGAGTGCGATCTGGCGCTGGTTTACAAAGAAACGGGCGATCTCTCGCAGGCCCGTGAGCACGTCCAGAAATTGCTGGCTCATAAGGACCGTGCGGACCTGCATCGCCTGGCGGGTGAGCTTGACGAGAAACTGGGCGACCCTTTGGCTGCCGTCCACGAAGATGAGCAGGCCGTCCGCCTGGATCCCAACGAACCGAATTATTTTGCATGGGGCTCGGAGTTGTTACTTCACCGGGCGGTGTGGCAAGCGGTGGAGGTTTTCAGAAATGGGGCGAAAGCGCATCCGAAATCGGCCAGAATGCTGGCTGCGTTGGGTACGGCTCTCTTTGCCAGCGCTCTCTACGATGAGGCGGCGCTCCGCCTGTGCGATGCTTCCGACTTGAACCCGGCAGACCCCGTGCCCTACATCTTCATGGGCAAGATAGACATGGCGGCACCCACGCCATTGGCGTGCATTGGGCCGAAGCTGGCGCGGTTTGTGCGGGAGCAGCCCGAAAACGCTCTCGCGAATTACCTTTACGCGATGGCCCTCTGGAAACGGCAGGAGCAGTCGGCGGACCCGCGGGCCTTGCAACAAGTGGAAACCCTGCTTACCAAAGCTGTCACGATCGACGCCAAATGCGGCGACGCTTACCTGCAACTTGGGGTTCTCTATTTTTCGCAACATGGTTTTGCGAAGGCGATTGGCTCTTACACCAAGGCAATCGAAGTGAACCCACAGCTGGGCGAAGCCCATTACCGGCTGGGTGTGGCCTATGATCGGATCGGAGAGCCGGCAAAGGCCAAGCAGGAATTCCAGCTACATGACGAGATCGAGAAACAACAGGCAGCTACGATCGAACGCCAGCGGCGGGAAGTTAAGCAGTTCTCAGTCGTTCTGCCGGGGCAGCCTCACTAGAAATGATATGAAGATCGCGATCTTTCGATCGGACCCACGTAAAGGGCAATGGATAGGAGACCTTCCCATGTTCAAACTATTGGCCGTGCTGCTTATTCCCGTTATGACGATGCATGCAAGCGATCTCCCGAGCAAGAAATATCTGAATTTACCCGCCATCAAGATGATGGTCGCCGCTTCGGAGGCAAAAGCCAAAGAGCTAAACGTCAGTGTGACTATCTGTGTCGTTGACGAAAGCGGCAATTTGCTTTTTCTTGAAAAGGGAGAGAGTGCCTCGCTCAGCACGATACAGTTTGCACAGAAGAAAGCCCGGCACGCTGCCTTTTACGGAAACCCGTCAAAAGACGGAGCTGACTCAGTAAAGAAAGGCAACCTCGAGGTCCTTGCTTTCCCGGAGTTTTTTCCCAACCAGGGAGGCCTGCCGGTTCGTGTAGATGGCCAGGTCTTAGGCGGTATCGCAGCGAGCGGCGCGAAGTCTGAGATCGACGAACAAATCGCGCAGGCAGGTCTCGATGCGCTTTTAAAGAAATAGCGTGTGCGAATCGAGAACCGGGCTACATGTTCTTGGCGGAACATGCAACAAATCCGCGGGTGGGCGGACTCAAACTCCAAGTGCAACAAATCGTGGAAGCGTAATTCCTCAAGAGAAGCCCTGGTCGCCGTCGCAGCCGGGTCTGTGGCAAAGTGGGAAGCGTCCTTTGCTTTCCAGCTTTTCCATAGACCAGTTCCGCGTATCGCACAGCATCATCTCACTCACCGCATTGCTCTTATTACCGATCAACGCGATATTCGATTTGTTGCACTTGTACCTTGAATCCGCCGTGCCCCATCCTTGCCGGTGTTTTTCCGGCAAGGGTGGGANNATCAATGGCCGCGTGTGCGGCTTTCACCCATTTTTTCGCAGCGCTTCCTACCGTGCCGAACACAACGGTTCAGCCCCGGGCCTCAACTCTGGTGACTCTAGCTTGATCGAGGCTTGAGCGTCGCGACGATACCATCGCCTTCGCGGATGGTGAGTATCTGATTTGCTTTGACCTGCGTGAATTTTTCAATCTTCTGCGTAGTCGGCCACTTGACCTCAATTAAATCCACGGTTTCGGCCTTGCCCAGACCGAAGTGAAGGCGCAGGTCACTTTGTGACATAACGCTTGTGCCGCCGTGGACTTCATCCATCTGCGTATGCTTGCCCGTAATGACCCGCACCCGCGCCCCAATGGCGGTGCGATTGCACTTGGTTCCCAC
>PLZN01000416.1 GCA_003152195.1 Acidobacteriaceae bacterium | reverse complement strand
CCGATACGATGACGAGCCAGGAAGTGGTCGAATGGACCAAGAAGCTGAACTACGGCACCTGGCGCTACCAGAAGAGCTGGAACCCCCTGCACATTGTCGATGCGGAGGGATGCTACTTCACCGACGGAAATGGTAAGCGTTATCTCGACTTTTCCGCGCAGTTGATGTGCTGCAATCTGGGGCACAAGAATCAAGCCGTGATTCAAGCGATTGAAGACCAGGCGCGGAAGTTGGCATACATCATGCCGGGGTACGCGACCGATACGCGGGTGGAGTTGAGCCGTCTTCTGCTCGAGGTGTTGCCTGAGGGGCTGACGAAGTTCTTCTTCACCACCTCCGGAACAGAGGCGAATGAGGCGGCCTTCAAGATTGCTCGCATGTACACCGGCAAGACCAAGATTATCTCGCGCTACCGGTCGTACCACGGGTCCACCATGGCATCGATCGCCGCGACGGGCGATCCCCGCCGCTGGGCTATGGAGCCGGGCGGCAAGGGACAAGGCTTTCTCTTCGCGCCTGAGGTCAACTGTTACAAATGTCCGATCAGGCACACGTATCCGGAGTGCGGCATCGCCTGCGCGGATTACCTGGAGCACATGATTGAGAACGAAAGCGATGTTGCCGCAGTCATCGTGGAGCCGGTGGTCGGCACCAATGGCGTCCTGGTTCCACCGCCTGAATATATGCCGAAGCTGCGCGAGATCTGCACCCGTCATGGAGTCTTGTTGATCGCCGATGAGGTGATGACGGGNNTGGGGACGCACCGGCAAGTGGTTTGCCGTCGATCACTGGGGCGTAAAGCCGGACATTCTGGTTACCGCCAAGGGCATCACTTCGGCCTACGTTCCGCTCGGGCTCTGCGCAACTACGGGCAAGATCGCCGAATACTTCGAAGATCACTTCTTCGCCCACGGTCATACCTATGAAGCGCACCCGATGACGCTGGCGCCGGCGGTGGCGGCAATCAAGGAACTGCGGCGCCTCGATCTGGTGAACCGCGCCCGTGAGATGGGCAAGTACCTCGGCGAGAAGCTGCACGCTCTCCAGCCCAAACATCCGTCGATCGGCGAAGTGCGCGGGTTGGGCCTCTTCTGGGCGCTCGAAATGGTGAAGGACCAGGCAAAGAAGACGCCCTTCAACACCAAGCAGGACAAGGTAGACGGCAAGGTATCCGTCGTCGATCGGGTTGCCGCGGAGATGATGAAGCGAGGCGTTTCCGTCCAGGCCTGGATCAGCCACTTTGTCATTGCGCCGCCCCTAATCATCGAGAAGCACGAACTGGACTTTGCGGTAGACCAGCTCGATCAATCGCTGGCGATCGCGGATGCCGCGATCGGGCAGTGACTTTTGGTGCAAAGAGATCGAACTGCAGATCCCTTCACTACTTGAGCTGGATCGTTGGGGTACCCGTTACATAGATCGATTGCCGATGGAAACCTATGATTTGATCGTCGTCGGGCTCGGCGCGGTGGGTAGCGCAGCGCTCTGCCAGTCGGCGCTGCGTGGAGCGCGCGTGTTGGGCATCGATCGTTTTCACCCGCCGCACGAACTCGGCTCGAGCCACGGCGAGACACGGATTACCCGGCAGGCCATTGGAGAGGGGATGGAGTTTGCTCCTCTGGTCTTGAGAACCAACGTGCTATGGCGGGCGCTGGAGGCTGCCACGGGGCAGGAACTGATGGTCCAGAACGGCGGCCTTATGCTGCTCGACGCGGCCGGCCAGGCCGATTCTCAGGGTGCGGGCGCGGCCTTCTATCGGCGGACGGCCGACTGCGCCAAACGATTCGGCATCGCGCATCAGCTGCTTACGGCCGCTGAGGTACGACAAAGGTTTCCGCAATTTGTGCTGGAGAACGGGGGAGAGGGGTATCTCGAACCAGGAGCCGGCTTTCTGTTTCCGGAAAGGTGTGTTGCCGCGCAGCTGAGCCTGGCAGGGGCAAATCACGCTGAAGTTCGGACGAATGAGATTGTCACGGAGATCGTTACCGATAGCGCCGGCGTTGTGGTCCAGACGAATCGATCGCGGTATGGTGCCGCAAGCGTAGTGCTGACGCCCGGACCGTGGATGGCCCAATGGGCCCGCACGATCTGCGGCCTCGGCGAAGCCCACTTTGCCGTCTATCGGCAGACTCTCTACTGGTTCGCGCTGCAGGAGAACCATCCACGGTTCTCGCCCGAGCAGATGCCGGTCTTCCTTTGGAGCTCAGTTCGAGTGGAGAAGGGGTTCTATGGCTTTCCCAGCCTGGACGGGGTAAGTCTGAAAGTGGCGACCGAACAATTTGATGTATTAAGTGACGCAGGTTCAGGCCCGGCGGCGGTTGCGCCGGAGCAGGCGCAGGATTTTTACGATGGGCGCGTGCGTGTGAGCCTGCGAGGCCTGACCAGCCGATGCATACGTGCAACCACATGTCTGTACACAGTAGTTCCGGACCATAGCTTTGTCATCGACCACGGCGTTGACTCCGAGCGCGTATGGTTTGCCTCCGCCTGTTCGGGGCACGGCTTCAAACACTCGGCCGCCGTAGGCGAAGTGCTGGCGCAGAAGGCGTTGGGCGAGCTGCCAACCGTCGATTTGCGGCCCTTCGCGCGTCAACGGTTCAAGGTCAACATTTAGCTTCAGTAAGTGGTTCCAGTGATCGTGTATCCTCGCGCAGCCGTCAACGATGCAGCTAACTACGTACGTCTGAGATCGCGAGCAAGCAGGCGGTGAAAGAGGTGTTCGCCGGTTTCCCGGCGAACCGAAAGCCGGCCGGCAACATAAGCACGGGAATGCAGGCCGCGCTGTACCGACTCGCAGATGCCGACATCCTCTGCCTGCACGCGGTCACTGACGGCAACGCTCTCGGTGTTGTACTGCTCCCGTTCGGGGCTGGTGTCAGCGAAGGAGAAATCAAACAAGACGAGACACTTGTCCAGCCCGAGTGGGAGGACCAGGTTGGTGTCCATGACGCCCTCGTAGATGTTGATCATGAAATTGGGATAGAGCCAGTAGTAGTAGGCGCGGTCGCCGGTTCGGGTTTGCGCGACTGAGTCGTCTTGAGAAGCCACCATGGGGCTCGATTGAAGCGAGTAGTGGGTGCCGTTTTCAATCGTGTACTCGGTGTAGCCGAGCACGCTGTTGAGCGCCTTGTGCAGGTGCGGGACGTGGTACCCGCCGTCAAGGTAATTGTCGACGTAGACCTTCCAGTTGCAGGCCAGCGTATAGCTCTTGCGAGCAAAGAAGCGAAGGCTGGAAACGGAGAGAGGCGCAAGACGCTGCGCCAGGCCGCCCAGAAAGCTCTGCAGCGTAGGCGCCTCCTCGTTCAGGTTGACGAAGATGAAATTCTCCCAAATGGAGACGCGGACCGGAACCAGGCTGTTAGCGCCGCGGTCGAAGTTGCAGACACCCGCGAACTCGGGCGCGCCTTTGAGCGAACCGTCCAGCCCATAGGTCCAACCGTGATAAGGGCAGCGTAGATGCTGGGCCACTCCGCAGGGCGCGGTAGCCACGGCGGCAGCATGGTGGCGGCAGACATTGTAAAAAGCCCGCAGCTCGTTGTCCGCCCCGCGAACCACGATGAGCGGCTCGCCATCCAGATCGAAGGTGAAGAACTGGCCCGGAGCGGCCACCTGATCGGTTCGCCCGACAGCGATCCAGTTGTTTCCGAAAACCTGCTCGTGTTCGATGCGGGCGATGCGCTCGTCAACATACCAGGCGGCCGGTAGGGTGTAAGCCTCCTCGAGGGGCGCGCCCTCATCGTAAAGTGCCAGAACGTTGGGGAGGGAGAGATCCATAGCGTATTCCTTTCACACAATACCAGCTAGTACGTGATGGTGGCTTTTCGCGAAAATGCTTGCCGAGGTTCACTCTGTTTCTGAAGGAACACAGCAAATTTAACTGATCCTGCTGTCGAGGCGACTTTGTGAGCACATGTTGTTCAAAACACATTTATCCTGACCAGGAGGAAAATC
>PLZN01000048.1 GCA_003152195.1 Acidobacteriaceae bacterium | reverse complement strand
GAACCAATGTGCGTCAGCCTGACTCGAGGATGAGGTTTGCGTACGGTGTGGTGTCGGCCGTGCGGATGAGTCCAATGGCCTGTGGGACCCGCTTTTTGAAGACCACGTGCGGCTCGTAAATAGTGGGCACGCCTGACAGCGCCGCCGCGAACGCAGCCTGGGTCGCTGGCGGGTTCACGGAGAGGAACTCTTCGGCCATGAAGGCTTGCACCGGGACGAAGTTTTTCCTCAGAGCCTGCAACACGTCGAGGACCCGAGGGATGTCGTCAATTAGAGAAATGTCGACGGTTTCAATTTGTGGCCAGAACGGAAATCCTCGGTCCGAGATGACCAGCGTGTTGGTGTGCCGGATGCGGCTGATCAGAGAATTAATAGCGGGATTGAGGATGCCTGTCTTAAGCACGCCACCAGAGTAAACCATGCATCAGGGTCAAAGGGAGACACCGCGTTTCCAGGGGATGNNACGGCTCCGGTGTCGATATCGATGATGTCCGACATGCGTTCCGCGAGGCTGGTGTTGGTAGAAAGCTTGATCACCGGCGCAATGGGGTTCCCGGTCGGGGTTCCCAGGCCGGTGGTGAAGAGAACAACAGTGGCGCCCGCACCCACCTCCGCCGTGACACTCTCGACATCGTTGCCCGGAGTACAAAGCAGAGCAAGGCCGGGCGTGTTGTCATATTCCGGATAATCGAGCACCTTGCAGACGGGAGAAGTGCCGCCCTTCCTCGCTGCCCCGGCCGACTTCATCGCATCGGTGATCAATCCGTCCTTGATGTTTCCGGGCGATGGATTCATCTCGAAGCCGGAGTGGACTGCCTTTGCGCGGGCAGCGTAATCATGCATCAACTGGATAAAACGGTCGGCCTGTTCTGCATCCACGCAGCGGTTGATAAGACTCTGTTCCACTCCACAGAGCTCGGGAAACTCCGACAGGATTGACTTCGCGCCCAGCGCAGCCAGCAGGTCGGAGAGATGCCCGATCGCGGGGTTGGCCGAGATCCCGGAGAATCCATCGGACCCCCCACACTCCAAACCTACGGTGAGCTTGCTGAGAGGAGCGGGCTTTCGCGTAAGACGATTGGCTTCGATCAAGCCGTCGAAGGTGGCGCGAATGGCATCGGAAAGCATGGTTGATTCAAGACCGGACTGCTGCTGTTCAAACATGAGAACCGGCTTGTGCAAGCCCGGGTCCCGCTCGCGCAACGCGTCCATCAGGATAGACGGCTGAGCGTTCTGGCAGCCGAGACTCAGCACCGTCGCGCCGGCGACGTTGGGATGATGGATGTAACCGGCAAGCAGCCCACAGAGCGCTTTGGAATCCTGGCGCGTGCCGCCGCAGCCGCCTTCATGCACCAGAAACCGTACTCCGTCGATATTGGGAAAGACCCGCTCCGGCCGATGCGGAGTGAGGTCGGCGCGCTCACTGCTCGGGCCGCCCTGATGATGCTGCTCGATCAGTTGCCGCACCTGCTGGCGGTAGAGTTTTGGCCGCCCGTAACCGAGCTCTTCCTCGAAGGCATCGCGCAAGGCTTCTACATTGCGGTTTTCGCAAAAGACCAGCGGGATCACCAGCCAGTAATTGCGCGTGCCGACCTGGCCGTCCGGACGGTGGTAACCGGCAAAGGTGCGCGAGGACCAGCGCGAAACAGCGGGCGCCGACCAGGCATAATTGCCCGCCTTGGCCCCAAAGCCGGAGGCATCATGCTGCACGTTCCGCGTGCTGAGCAGCCCTCCGCGAGGAATCGGCTGGCGGACGAGCCCGACGACACCGCCGTACATGATGACCTCATCTCCGTTGGCGAGATCACGGATGGCAAACTTATGCTTGGCGGGTATATCCGATAGCGGAATATACTCCTCGCCGGAGAAAGTGACGGGTTCCCCAGCGGGCAGTTGAGTCAGCGCTACGAAGACATTGTCTCGAGGATCGATCTTAAGTATTTTTTCGGCAGCCATTTCTTCTCGTTAGCACTCCGCGGGGAGACCACAACTCCAAGAGCGCAAACCCTTTAGAGCGCTCAAGCAATCCCAGGGTAGAGTCGCTTTGATATAGACTCAATGTAGCGCTTACTGTACCGACGGTCAAACCAGCAACCACCCTTCTGTTCGGAGCGAAACAGTCCCTTCATGAGTGCTTCCATTTTCGATTTGCAGGGTAAGACCGCCGTCGTTGTTGGCGGCACCACCGGCATCGGCCACGCTCTTGCTCTCGGGTTGGCGGACGCTGGCGCGGACGTGGTTGCCTCTTCGAGGAGACCGGAACAGGTGGAGCAGACGGCGGCTGCGATTGAAGCCAAGGGCCGCAAGACACTGCGCCGCACATCAGACGTGCGCGATCGAGCGACGCTCGAAACACTGCGCGACGACGTCCTGAATGCGTTCGGCAAAGTGGACATTCTGGTCAATTGCGCTGGAACCACCAAGCGCGCCCCGACGCTCGACTTCCCGGAAGCGGATTGGGATCTGATCATGGAAACCAATCTGACAGGCACGCTGCGCGGCTGCCAGGTCTTCGGGAAGCATATGCTCAGCCGGGGCTACGGCCGCATCATCAATATCGCATCGCTCTCCACCTACGTGGCGCTCTTCGAGGTTGCCGCTTACTGTGCCAGCAAGGCGGCGGTTGGAGCGCTGACCAAGACCTTGGCCGTGGAATGGTCCCGCCATGGAGTGCTGGTCAACGCGATTGCACCCGGCGTTTTCCGCACAGATCTCAACACAAACCTGCTCGACAGCACGGAGCGCGGACGGGAATTCAAGATGCGGACCCCGATGGGCCGCTTTGGCAAAACGGAAGAGCTGGTGGGCGCGGCAGTGTACCTGGCTTCGGATGCGGCATCGTTCGTGTCGGGCGAGATCCTGGTTGTCGACGGCGGCTTTCTGGCTAGCGGAGTCAATCACTGAAATCTGGGGCCGATACGATGGAATACAGGAAGCTTGGGCAGACCGGCCTTAATCTCTCATTGGTTGGCTTTGGGGGCGCTGCACTGGGCAATGTTTTCGGCGGGATCGACCCCGGCGAAGGTATGAGGGCTGTTCATCTGGCGGTGGACCGCGGTATCAACTTCTTCGATACTTCACCTTACTACGGGATCACACTCTCGGAAGAGAGACTGGGTGCGGCCCTGGCAGGCAGGCGCGAACGCGTCATTCTGTCGACCAAGTGCGGACGTTATGGCCTGGCCGATTTTGATTTTTCCGCCAAACGGGTGACCGCCAGCATGGATGAGTCACTGCGACGGTTGCATACCAACTACATCGACCTGTTCCTGGCCCACGATGTCGAGTTCGGAGATGTGCAGCAGATTATCGATGAGACCATTCCGGCTTTGAGGAAACTGCAACAACAAGGCAAAGCGCGCTACATCGGCATCACGGGTTATCCCCCGAAGCTTCTGCGGCGCATCGCCGAGGCCGTTCCAGTCGATAGCATCCTCTCCTATTGCCACTACAACCTCCTGAACACGGCTATGGATGAGGTCTTGACCGATTTTTGCCGGAAGCGTGGTATCGGCCTCATCAATGCATCCGGTTTGCACATGGGCCTTCTGACCAACGATGGCGGTCCGGATTGGCACCCGGCGCCCAAGGAAGTACGCGACGCGGCCAGAAAAGCTGCGCAGTATTGCCGCGATCGCGGCGCGGATATCTCGGAGCTTGGATTGCGCTTCTGCCTCGACCATCCCTACGTCTCGAGCACGCTCGTGGGTATCTCAACCACCCGCGAACTGGAAGCGAGCCTGATGGTGCTGCGGAGCTCCACAGACGCAGAGCTCCTGCGCCAGGTCGAAGCCATTCTGGCGCCGGTCTTCAATTGCGAGTGGCCCTCAGGGCGCCCGGAGAACCGTGAGTGACCAGACAGAAACAGTAACTGTAATGATTTTCCAGGAACGAGGCGGTACACAAAAATGAAAGCATTCGTGATGAGAGAGCCCGGCGATGTCGCAATCGAAACTGTTGCGGATGCCGTCGCTGCAAATGATGATGTCTTGCTGAAGGTCCGTATGATCGGCCTTTGCGGAAGCGACCTGAGTTCCTATCGCGGCAAGAATCCGTTAGTGAGTTTTCCTCGCATTCCAGGTCACGAAATCGCGGCGACCATTGCCGAGCCCAGCCGAGCGCATCCGGAACTTGCCGCCGGGATGGACGTCACCCTCTCTCCTTACTTTGGTTGCGGCCGGTGCCCCTCTTGCCTGCGAGGCCGCCCGAATGCCTGCCAGTTCAACGAAACGCTGGGCGTGCAACGCGACGGCGCGATGACGGAATATATCGCCGTGCCCGCCGCGAAACTCTATCCTGCACGCCTGACCATCAAGGAACTCTGCCTGGTCGAGCCATTGACCATCGGCCTGCACGCGGTTGGACGGGGACGCGTGACCGCGCAGGATGCGGTCGCGATCTTTGGCTGCGGCGGTGTGGGACTGGGCGCTGTAGCCGCCTCCAGCTTCCGCGGGGCTATGACGATCGCCGTCGATGTCGATGATGCCAAATTGGCGATTGCGCTGCGCGCCGGCGCAACCCACGCCATCAATACCACCAAAGAGCCCCTGCACGAACGGCTGGTTGAACTTACCGGCGGGCGAGGCCCGGATGTGATTATTGAAGCGATTGGGCTGCCGCAGACCTTTCGCAGCGCCGTCGATGAGGTCGCCTTTACCGGCCGCGTGGTCTACATTGGCTATGCCAAAGAGCCGGTCGCCTATGAAACCAGGTTCTTCGTCCAGAAGGAGCTCGATATTCTGGGCTCTCGCAATGCCCTCCCGGAAGACTTTCGTGAAGTGATCCGCATGCTCGAAGAGCATCGCTTCCCGGTAGACGAAGCCGTGAGCGCCATTGTGCCCCTGGAGCAGGCGCCGGAAATGATCAAGGCCTGGAGCGATAATCCGAGCGCGTTTTCCAAGATCATGGTGCGTCTCGACTGATGCGCCATGTTTGATGTGACCGCATGGCCGGCCTCAACCAAAGCGCTTAAGGTAGGCGGAGCAAAGGCCAACCGTCTGATCCGTGTAGGCAGCGCCCAGGGACCTGGCGGGATCGGATTCCGAACGAGAGCCGAGCCAGGCCACAAGCAGCAGCCGCCGTAGCATCACAAAGGTTGGAATCTCTTCTTCGTCTGCCTTGCCCACGTCTCTCACCGTTCGGTAGCCTTCCAGCCAAAGCTCAATCAGACCGGGCACTTCGGGCAGGTGCTCAAAAAACGACACGGACGTGGCGGCATCGTACATATACCAGCCAAAGCCGCAATCATCGAAATCGATCACTTTGACCTGGCCGCCATCCATGAGCAGATTGGCCAGCCGCAGGTCGCAGTGAGCCAGGCCAAAGCGGTCCGGACCGCTGCCATAGCATGCCAGACGCTGCTGGATTAACTCCGCCGTCCGGCCGAAGAGATCGAGCTTCGCGGCGTCCATCCCCAGCCCATCGCGCCAGCGTCCCCAGCGCGAAACCTCCCCCAGAGCAGTTTCAAAGTTCCAGGTGAATCGTTCAAACCCCGCGGGCCGCTGCCATGTGCGGCTGTGCAAATGCATCTTCGCGCTGATTGCGCCCAGACTCTGAAAACACTGGCGCAGATCCATGCCGGCGTCGGATTGCCGGCCACTTTCCCATTCAAAGAGAACCACGTATCGAGGCTCGGCGAAGGAGGTGGGTCGCGCGATCTGGATCCATTCCCCATTGAGCCCTGCGACGGGAACCGGCGTGGTGACCACGCCATCTTGCCGCAGTGCGACCAGCCACGCGAGCTCCGAAGTGAGCGCATTTTGGGACTGGTATCCCGGCCGATGGACGCGCAACGCCCACCGCTTGCCGGATGGAGCTTCTACCTTGTAGGTCTCGTTTTCCGAAAGGCAGATGAGGTTGACGCTCACGTTCCTGGGAAACGCGTAGAGGCTAAGTGCCTGCTCGGCGAGCTGAGTTGTAACCCCTTGCCCGTCTTGTCGACTCACTACTGGCCCCGCGTAGATCTGGAGAATAATAAACCCTCTTTCCATGCACACTTTACACCCCCGGGGCTCATCCGTTTCGCTCAAACGTCCGGTCGGGGCGCCCCCTCGCCGCCGCTCCTTTGAGAAAATACTTTGACTTCCCCTTCGACTTCCCAGCACACTCATACATCGCTCTTCAGCCCTCCCCCCGGATTTCCTGTAAGGGTTGTTGGGGTCAACCGAACTTCATACGGTCCCGGCCAGCCGGGACCGCACACGCGACCACGGCTGGGGCCGCGCAGTAGGAAATCCGGGTCCTTCATCGTCACTCGTGACCTTTCAGTTCCTTTGAACCAGTTTTCTGGAGACGCACAACTGCCGCCCGAGACCACAACTGCATTTGCATCGGACTCTGCTGCAAGCAAGACCGAATATGGCCTGCGCCATAACAGTCTGACGCCCTGGGAAACTCTGGCCCAGTCGGTCGCCGCCATCGCGCCCACCGCCTCGCCGGTCCTGACCATTCCGCTGGTCTTTGCCCTGGCCGGCAACGGAACCTGGATCGCCTATGCCCTGGCCACCGTACAGATCACGCTGATCGCCCTGCTCATCGGCGCGCTGGCGCGCCGCCTCGGACTGGGCACCGCAGTGCTCGGGGGGATTGCGTTCGGGGCGTGCGGCCTGGTGCTGTACTACGGGCGACTCGCTTACCTCGAGCCTGTTATCGCCCTCGCTTTGACGTGCGGAGCTCTCACGGCGCTCCGTGCGACCGACCCCACGGCCGGTCGCTGGGGCATCGTCGGCGGCGTCTTGATGGCGACGGCGATTGCTACGAAGGTAAGCGCGGTGTTCGCCGTGGCGGGGATCCTGCTGGCGGTCGCACTCGAGGCTCGATCTCCGTCAGTCCGCCGTTGGCTGGGCGCAGCGATCGCCGCCATAGCGCTGGTTGGCCTCGGCTGGCTGCTGTTCGTCTTTCTGCCGAACCAGAATGCCATCCACGTGGACTTGGCAATCTGGCCGCAGGAGACCCTGCCGAGTTCCTTGGGCGCGCTGTCCAAACGGGTGCTCGACTACTTCTCGAGAAGCGACGGCGCACTGACCCTGGCTGCTCCCGCCCTGGCGGCTGCCTTCGTGGGCGGCCTGATCTTGCTCCTGCGCTGGCGCCATCTCGATGCTGTGACGCGGCGCCTAGGGCTCCTGGCCGCCGGCTGGCTCATCGTCGGTTTCGCGGTCCTCCTCGTCGTACCCTATCGGCCGAACCGATACGTGCTGCCACTACTGCCGGCAGCGGCGATCCTGGTTGCCGTGGGTTCCTCCGCGCTGCGCCCCTCAGCCGCACGGTGGATGCGCGCCGCCCGTTTGACGGCTGCTGCTGCGGTGCTCGTGGTTCTTGCTGTGCCTGGCCTCGTGTCCTATGCCGGATGGGTCGGCCAGACGGCGAGCACGCTCCCGGACGCAGAGGCAGCCATCGCGCGCCTCATACCGCCCGGGTCCACCGTGCAGGGGGAGACTGCGCCAACCCTGGCAATGCAGGCACGCGCTGTCACACTCGTGTCGCGCCCCAGTACCGGGGTCAACATGGGTGATTTGTATGTCAATCGTGGCGTCCGATGGGTTATCGCGACACCTGGTGGCGACGACATCCCCGGGTGGGCAGGCGCCCACGAGGTCGCCTGGGCGAGTCGCGAAGCAGTGTTCTGCTTTGAGTGGCCCGATTCTGTCTGTCTCTACCGGTTACCATGAGCCGCAATTGCGCCGGAGCGCGACCACCAGCGGCGGGCGACCAGAGCCGTGCTACCGTACCGCTCACGGCCGATCTGGCGCGAGCGGTACGGACGCACGCCGTGGCATCGCGCAGGGCGGCTTCTCGGTGAACGGGGAACGGATCGTCACCCCCGATGCGGCACCTCCGGCACCGATTGCGCCCGGCTACTGGCTCGTGCGGTCGGGCAGGCGGCGGCTCAGCGTGGGCCAGAGGACAGCGTCGGGCCAGGAGGGGAACGCATGATGCTCGCGTGGCGCCACCCGGTGGCCCGCCGGTGGCTGGTCGCCGTAATGGCGTTCATGCTCACGGCGGTCGGCTGCTCCTCCAGCACACCGTCAGCGCAGACCGCCGTCCCGGGAACGGGGGCGCCCATCTCCGGGTCGCCGATCGCGGGAGCGACCGAGATCGATCCCGGCAACACCTCCGGCAGCCCGACGGAAACGGCCGGGGCGCCCACGGAGACGGCGGGCACGCCCACCGATGGCGCGACCGAGACGCCCTCGGCCACGGACACGCCGACCGACACCCCGACCACGGTTCCCACCACGTTACCGAGCGCCTCGCCCTCGGGAACGCCCACTCCCATCGGCCCGGTCTCCCACGTCGGGATCGGCAAGATCAAGCACGTCGTCATGATCATGCAGGAGAACCGCTCCTTCGACGAGTACTTCGGGACATTCCCGGGCGCGAACGGCATCCCCATGAAGGACGGAGTGCCGACGGTCTGCCTCCCGACCGGAAAGGGCGGCTGCATCAAGCCGTACCACGACAAGGGCAACTTCGACGGGGGCGGCCCGCACCACATGGGCGATGCCACGTTCGACATCAACGGCGGCAAGATGAACGGCTTCGTGAAGCGGGCCATCCAGCAGCCGGCGGTCCCCTGCACGAGCAAGCATGACGACCACTGCACGCCCGGGACGCTGATCCCGGACGTGATGGGCTACAAGACCGCGGCGGACATCCCCAACTACTGGACCTACGCCAAGGACTTCGTCCTCCAGGACGCGATGTTCGAGCCGGTCGCGTCGTGGAGCCTGCCGGCTCACCTGTTCATGGTCTCGGCCTGGTCGGCGAACTGCCCCAGCCACAACCCGCTGAGCTGTACCAATGCGCCCAGCGAGCCGCCCTGGCTGCACCCCAACTCCACGAACGCGCCGATCTACGCCTGGACGGACCTGACCTACCTGCTCCACAAGGCGGGCGTCAGCTGGGCCTACTACGTCTCACCGGGAACGACGGCCGACTGCCCGGCCGAGGCGAACGCCTGCACCCATCTTCCCCACCAGGCGGCCGGGACGCCCAATTTCTGGAACCCGCTGCCCTGGTTCGACACGGTCCGCAACGACGGCCAGCTGTCCAACATCCAGTCATCCAGCAACTTCTTCTCCGCGGTCAAGAACGGGACGCTGCCGCACGTTAGCTGGATCGTCCCCAACGGCACCACCAGCGAACATCCGCCCACCGGCGGCATCCCGGCCGGCCAGGCCCACGTGACGGACATCGTCAACGCCATCGGGCGCTCCAAGTACTGGAAGAGCACCGCGATCTTCCTGGCCTGGGACGACTGGGGCGGCTTCTACGATCACGTCGTCCCCCCGAAGGTCGACCGGAACGGCTACGGGCTGCGGGTGCCCGGCCTGCTGATCAGCGCCTACGCCCGGCCCGGGTACATCGACCACCAGACCCTGAGCTTCGACGCGTACCTCAAGTTCATCGAGGACGACTTCCTGGGCGGCCAGCGCCTGAACCCCAAGACTGACGGGCGGCCGGATCACAGACCGTCGGTCCGCGAGAACAGCCCCCTCCTCGGGGACCTCGCGGCGGAGTTCGACTTCACCCAGACGCCGCTCAAGCCGGTCATCCTGAAGCCGTATCCGAAGCACTGACGGCCGGGGCCCGGCGGTCGAGCTTGGCGGTCGACCGGCCCTCAGGTATCGGCGCCGCAACCTGGAAGAGCGTTCCACAACCGGTTCTTTACCTCGCGGAGGTTGCCGGGCGTGGCCCGCGGCAGTTTGATGGTGACCTTCAACGCGGACGACCGCGAGGGCACCCGCCAGGCCGCATCTCCTCTTCCTCCTCCATGCGGCAGGGCATCGCCTTCGCGGTCGTCGTGCGTCTGGCGGCGCGCTCGCTCGGTGGTGGTGCGGCCGCCGTGGGCCCGACCGCTGCTGATGCTGCCGCACCTGCCGGCGGCGTCGGGCTACCCCTGTGGTGCTGCCGCTGCTGACGCCGCAGTGCGACGGGCTTACGACGGGCTCTCTACCGCGGGTGTCGGCGCTCTCGGAGGACCTGCATGACGGCCGCAGGGGACACGCCCCGTTCGGCCATCAGCACCAGGGTGTGATACAGCAGGTCGGCGAGCTCGCCGGCGAGCGCCGCCTGGTCCCTGGGCGGGCTGCCCGAGGCCTCCGCGAAGGCGTCGTCCTTCGCCGCCATCACCACCTCGACGGCCTCTTCGGCGACCTTGCGCCCGACCGAGTCAACGCCGCCTTCGAGCAGCTGGGCCGTATACGAGCCATCCGGCCGATCTGACGCCCTCTGGATGATGATCGCCCAGAGCGAATCCAGGTCGACGAACCCAGTCCCGCCGGATGCAGGGCTGTCCGCTTTGGGGGAGGGGGCGGTTTCGAAGCAGGACCGTGCGCCGGTGTGGCATGCCGGCCCCGCCGGCTCGACCTGGAGCAGGATGGCGTCGCCGTCACAGTCCAACGCCACGCTCCTCAGACGGAGAACGTTGCCGCTCGTCTCACCTTTGCGCCACAGGCGGGCCCGGGATCGCGAATGGAAGTGAACCTCTCCCGTGGCGAGGGTCGCGGCCAGGGCCTCGGCATCCTGCCACGCGACCATCAGGACGCGGCCGTCGCGGGCGTCCTGCGCGATCGCGGGCACGAGGCCTCCCGCGCCCCAAGCGACATCGGCCGGATCATCGAGGGTGCGCGGAGCGGACTGTCCGGCCGCATTGGCGCCCGCGCCCGCGCCGCCGGCCGGCGCCCTCATCGTCACGCCGCCATCGGCGCCGGGCGGACAGGCACGCCCGCCCGCGCGA
>PLZN01000300.1 GCA_003152195.1 Acidobacteriaceae bacterium | reverse complement strand
TTTGCCGGCATCCTGGCGCTGGACAAATGGACCTGCAATATCAACGGCAGGCAAGCTGTCTTCCAGAAAAGCCGCCGGGAGCGGCTCTACCGCGCGACCTTCATCGACCAGGGGTACTGTTTTCATGGCGGCGACTGGAAGTTTGTCGATGCTACGCTGCGCGGCGTCTACGCTGACAACACTGTCTATCGCGGGGTCACCGGGTGGCAGAGCTTCGAGCCTTGGCTTAGCCGCATCGAGAGCCTTGCCCCGGAGACGGTGTGGGCGATTGGGGAGACCATTCCGCCGGAGTGGTATGGCTTCGATCTGAGCGCCTTGGAGGCCCTGCTGGAGCGGCTGCTGGCGCGCCGTGCCCGGGTCCGGGAGCTGATCGTAGCTTTCAGGGAATCCTCGCGCCGGCCGTTTCCCAATTGGGGTGAGGCCGCGCAAAACGTGTTGCGCGAAAGCTTCCCGGAGCCACAATGGATGCACGATAGCAAGCAGAGCGGAGGTCCGGTCTGACCGTCGGCTCCTGGGCGGACAGGACTTAGGCAGGCCCAAGCAGGGCCGGCAGCAACCTGGGCCGGCAGGAAGCTGGACCGCAGTGAGCTGGACGAGGGGCGGGCATCGGCCAGAATGGCTCTAAAGCGTTCGCGGTTGGAGTCTTGGGGTGTAAACCCGCGGTAACCGCGAAAATCCTAGCCATCGCTTTGGAGAGGAGGGGACATGCCGGAGAGCAAGCAGTGCGAGTTTCAACTCATCCGCTACGTGCCGGATCCGGTGAAGAACGAGTTCGTCAATATTGGCGTGCTGCTGCGCGCTTCCGGGGGGGAGCAGAGCGCGCTGCGCTTTACCCGCGACTGGGGCCGGGTCCGGTGTCTCGATCCCGACGCGGACACCCAGATGCTCGAAGCGATGGAGATCGAAGTCGGAGATCAGTTGAGGGCCCGCCCGGAGGACCATCCTAGCCCGTTCATGGTCCGGCTCCAAGACTCGCTTTCCAACGGGTTGCAGATGACCGAGAGCAAGGCGTACCTGGCGGAGACGTTTCTGTCCGGCCTCGAAGATCTGATGCGCATGTATGTCGACACCGCGCAGCGTGAGCCGAGACGCCAGCGCAGCGGCCGCTCCGCCCTGATTGCGGCCATGCGGAAGCAGTTTGAAAGCGCCGGCGTCTGGACGCTGATGCGCAAGCAAATCGCCGCCGCCGACTACACCAAGCCCGGCGATCCGTTGCGTATCGATTGCGGCTATCGCCCCAATGGGGTGGTACGCATGTTCCATGCGGTCTCGCTGGAAGCCGATTCCGACGCCGCCAAGTTGCTGGCCTTCAGCGCGCGGGGCCTCAAGGAGGGGGTGGACAGGGTGGAGAAAGCGGTCCTGGAACTGACCGCGATCGTGGAGCCCATTCGCGGGCTGGCCGGGGACGAGCCGGACGAAGACCGCATTGTCCAATACCGGTACGCGGTCGAGACCATGGAAGAGTATGAGATCCGGGTCCTGACCTCGTCTGATCTGCCCAACGTGGCGGAGACCGCGCGCAGAGAGCTTCGCGTCTAAAGCCTTTTANNCATCCGCCTCACCCAGCAAGAGCGAAAATGCTTTAAGAACGATTTCACTTTTCAAAGATCGAGAGCTGCGGTTTTCTTTGGGAGAAAAGCACAAAACGGTGCTTCGCTGCCCGGATTTCCTGCAGCGGGACAGGACACAGCAACGGGAGAAATGCTCTAATCGGCAGCATGAACGCCTCTCCAACCGTCGGCGTCGTCATGGGAAGCAAGAGCGACTACGAGGTGCTTCTGCCCTGCCTTGACCTCTTGCGGGAGTTCGCTATCCCCCACGAAGCGCGGATCGTCTCCGCCCATCGCACCCCGGACTGGCTCTTTCAATACGCCGAGCAGGCCGAGCCGCGGGGTCTGAAGATCATCATCGCGGCCGCCGGCGGCGCGGCGCATTTGCCCGGGATGATCGCCGCCAAGACCATCCTCCCCGTGCTGGCGGTGCCCATCCCGTCGACCTGCCTGCAGGGCATCGATTCTCTGCTCTCCATTGTCCAGATGCCGAAGGGAGTTCCCGTCGCCACCCTGGCCATCGGCAAACCGGGCGCCGCCAACGCGGCGTTGCTGGCGGTGGCGATCCTGGCCGGCCACGACGCGGAGCTGGGCAATCGGCTTCGTTCCTGGCGGGAAGCGCGCCGCCGCGAGGTGCTGGAAGCGGAGTTGCCGGGATGACCGCGATCGAACAGGGCTCGACCATTGGCATCCTGGGCGGCGGCCAACTGGGCCGCATGACCGCCATGGCTGCGCGTTCGCTCGGCTACCGGGTGCAGGTGATGGACCCGGATCCTTCCTGCCCCGCCCGCTTTGTCGTGGATGCCTGTTTTGTGGGCTCCTGGGACGACGCGCGCGCGGCCGCCGATCTGGCCCGCGGTAGCGATGTGGTCACGCTGGAGATCGAGCAGATCTCCATCGCCGCGCTCGAAGCTGCCGCCCGCCATGCTCCCGTGCGGCCGGGGAAGGAGCTGCTGGCCATGGTGCAGGACCGCATACAGCAAAAAAACTGGTTGCGGGACCAGGGTTTTCCCGTGGGACCTTACCGCGCCATCCATGCGGAAGGCGATCTGCTCGCCGCGGCGGCGGAGCTGGGCGGGCGGATTTACCTCAAGCGGGCCCGCGGCGGCTACGACGGCAGGGGCCAGGTGAAGCTCGACCCGGGTGGCGAAGACCCACTGGAGCGACGCATGGCCAGTGCCTGGCGGGCGTTGGGTGAGCAGCCCTGCGTCGCCGAGCAAGCGCTCGATCTGGAGCGTGAGATCTCCGTCATGGTTGCCCGCAATCCTAGCGGTGAGGTTCGCGTCTACCCGGCCGCGACCAACCACCATGAGGATCAGATCCTGGTGTGGAGCGCGCTTCCGTCCTCCCTGCCAGATTGGCTGGAGACCCGGGCGCAGCAGATGGCCATCACCATGGCGCGCAAGCTGAAGCTCGAAGGCCTGTTGGCGGTGGAGATGTTCGTCACCCCGGGAGACGGCCTGTACGTCAATGAGCTCGCGCCTCGGCCGCACAACAGCTACCACGCCAGTCAGCGCTGCTGCGTCACCAGCCAGTTCGAGCAGGCAGTGCGCGCGGTGTGCGACTTGCCCCTGGGCGACGTGAGGATTGTCCGCCCAGCCGCGATCGCCAACCTGTTAGGTGACCTTTGGCTCAAAGACGGGTTGCGGAGCGAACCGCACTTCGATCGGGCGCTGTCTGTGCCCGAGGTCAGCCTGCACTTGTACGAAAAACACACCGCCCGCGCAGGCCGCAAGATGGGCCACCTCTCCGCCACCGCGAATACGGCGGAAGAGGCTGTGGCCCGCGTCCTTGAAGCCAAGAGCCGGCTCTAAAGTGGTTTCACAACTACTAACTAAGGCCTCATAAAGATCGCGAGGTGCGGTTTTCCTGGGAAGAAAACCACGAAAAAGCCATTCGCTACCCGGATTTCCTGCAGCGCGGCACTGGCTATTGTTTGCTAGCATGTGGGCTGGTTTTAACCATTTCCTTGTCTCCAGAACGGACACGCGTGAACCCCATAAAAACCTTTAAAGTCTTCGGCGAACCAGTCGAAGTGCTCATCCCCGGCGAGATGACGGGAGGCCGCTCCACAACCCTCACCCAAGTCTCACCCCCCGGCGGCGGCCCGCCACCCCACTCACACCAGAACGAGGACGAAACCTTCTTTGTGCTCGAAGGGGAGTACGAGTTCCTTGAAGCTGGCCAGTGGCGCAGAGCTGCACCGGGGCATGCGGTTCAGGCAATGCGCGGTTCGGTCCACACCTTCCGCAACGTGGGCGCCACGACAGGCAAGATGCTGGTCTTCGTTGCGCCTGCAGGAATGGAAAAATATCTGGAAGAAATTTCCGTGCTGTCCATGCCCGAAGATTTGTCGCGGCTTCTTGCCATCTCGGAACGCTACGGCATCCTTTTTCCGCAATGATCGCCCTTGGGTCTAGGGGCGATATGTCTCGCATTGCTTGCGCCGGTGATGGACCAGCCTGGGCAGCAAGGGGATACGCAGCAGATCCGTGGAGTGATGAACGCTTTTGTGGATGCATGGAACCACCATGACGCCAAAGCATTCGCCGCGGTGTTCGCAGAGGATGCCGACTTTACCAATTGGCGGGGGCAGGGCGCGAGCGGGCGATCCAAGATCGAAGAGTTTCACGCGCCTTTGTTCGCCACTATCTTCAAGAATAGCCATCAGCGTTCGACGGACATCAAGATTCGGTTTGTCCGCGCCGACGTTGCTGCGGTGGATGTTCACTGGGACCTGACGGGGGCAACGGATGCACAGGGAAATGCACGCCCTCTTCGTCAAGGGGTTCTGAACTTCGTGATGGCGAAGAATGATGGCAAGTGGCAGATCGTGGTGATGCATAACCTCGATTTAACGGCGCTGCCACCGCCAGCCAAGTGATCTCCGTTGGGCTGGCAGTGAGTTACCAGGACGGGTTCGCGAGTTGAACGCTCCAGACCGGCCCCTCGGGATACAGCGCGGTATCCAGCCGAACCACAGCGGGGGCGCTGCCCCCAGTCACCCAGATGTGGGAATCTGCCGGCTGCTTACCAATCATGGGAGCAACGACGCCCGCAACCCCCCCCAGCTCGACTTTCACGACATATTTGGCCGCTTTGTAGGAGTGGCCGCCGGCCGTGAACGGATCCTCTCCCTCTGGAGCAATGGCCAGCTTCACCAATCGCGGATTGGGCGAGGCGACGAGAAAAGGGACTTCCGTCTTGGGAGTATCGGGCGGCAGGTTCTGGGCCAGAATGACGAGAAGCCCATTGCATAAGTCGGGCGGCAGATCCAAGTGCTCCGTCTTTGCCGCCTCACCGCCTTNNAATCACGAACACTCAGCTGCTGCCCGCGCACATCGATCGTTATGTCGCTCGGGTTGGGAAAGGACGGGCCCCTCTGTAGGTGCCGGTCATTGATCAGGAGAAGGCTTCGTCTCTGGGAGTAGACAGTAGTCTCATCATCGATCGAGCCGTCCCGGAAACGGAAGACAATCCGAAGCTTGATCCGGTCTAGTTGAGCCACTTGCGTCATTTCTCCGGAAGCGAGGATTACCCCGGCGCTGTTCCGTAATACCAGGAACCCGTGCATGGAGCCCACTCGGTGGCGAACGTTCAGGGGTTGACCGAGAGCGCAGCCCGGCTGAACGAGCACTGCGAGCGCGACAAGAGCGGTTTCACAGTAGGTGTAGATTGAAGCGAAAGACTTCTTCGTGGTTTTCCGCCAAGGAAAACCACGTCTCGCGATCTCTATGAGGCCATCGTAACTGTGAAACCGCTCAAGCGTAGCCAACAATTCGCCAAGGAAACCGGGCGCTCTTCTCATGAAGACCTCCTGCTGAGTCTACGATGCTCATTTGCGCCCCCCGAGCGTGTGCACAGTTTTGCTTAGGCATCCCAGCGCCACGTTGACCCGGTTTCGACGGGCGTGATAACTTTCCGCGAAATCGTCATTGCATATTGTGAAGCAAAGAAATTGCTGTTCCCACCCAGGTGAGCCTATGACAATTCGGGGTTACGGGTCGCGCACGCGGGCGTTTTCTGCGCTCGCTCTCTTCCTTCTCTCCATGATCGCGATTCCCTCCGCCCGCAGCCGAGGCCAGGAGCCAGCAGCGAAGGTGGTCCCTGCGGACGCTGACGAAGCAACCTCGCTTCGGGGTCCAAGCTTTCTCCCTGATGGCAGCTTCCACGGGTCGACGCTCGCCGGGTGGCACACCCTGGGACAGGCCAGCTGGCGCGCGGACAAGGACGAAATCATCGGCAAGGGAACCGGCGCCGGCGGTTCCGGATGGCTGATACTCGATCGCTCCTTCCAGGACACCGGCCTTTACGCATCCTTTCAGTGTGTCGGCCCCTGCGATACCGGTGTGCTGCTGCGGCTGCGCCATACGCCGGACGGCATGCAGGGAACCTACCTGGCGGTCAAGGAGGACGGCCTTCGGGCGTATAGCCTTGCGCTCGATGCGGAGGGAAAAGAAATTCAGCGGAAGGAATTGCGGAACGCGGGCGGACAGATCCGATTTGCCCCGCCGCCGCCCGACCCGTCCGCGCCGGTGCGCCCCATCCGCTTTCCGGCGCTGCCGAGCGCCCCTCCCGGGCTAACCATCCCGATAACCCGGCCGCGGCAAGGCATCCGCGAAGGTGAGTGGAATGAGGTCGAGCTCCTGCTCGATGCGGACATCCTTCGCGCCTTCATGAACGATGGCGGAGGGCAGGCCAGCGCTGCGACGGAAGAGATGAATGGGTATGGTTCGATTGCGCTCTACGTCGGCAAGGACAGCGAAATCCGCTTCAAGAACGTCGCCTACAAAGATCTCGCCATCAAGCGGGACCCTCCCGAAGAAGTCGGGCGCGGGTTCCGCATGCAGCGCCTGAGTCCCTTTTATTACGGTTGGTCGGCTGCGGCCGCGGATTTCAATCATGACGGGAAAATGGACATTGTTTCCGGGCCCTTCATTTATTTCGGTCCCGACTTCCTGACCTCGCGAGAGATCTATCCCGCCGAGGCCTATAACCCTTCGACGCAGTATTCGATGAACGATTGGGTCGAGCACGCCTACGACTTCACTGGAGATGGCTGGCCCGACGTCTTGACCACCAGTCACGCTGGAGGCGGGAAAGAGGGCGCCGTTCTCTACGTGAACCCCAAGGGCGAGTCCCGCCGCTGGGAGAAACACCAGGTCGTACCGATGATTCAGAGCGAGGAGACGGTGCTCAAGGATGTGGATGGGGATGGCAAGCCGGAATTGGTCTATGAGGCGGAAGGATATATGCGCTACGCCAAGCCCGATCCGGCCAATCCGACGGGAACCTGGACCATCCACACGATCTCGGAGAAAGGTCCATGGCCCGCTCACGGGATCGGCGTGGGCGACGTGAACGGCGATGGCCGGGCCGACATCCTCGAGAAGGACGGCTGGTGGGAACAACCCGCCTCGCTGGCGAACGACCCCGTCTGGCAGTTTCACAAGGCCAGTTTCGGCACCGGCGGCGCGCAGATGCACGTCTATGACGTGAACGGCGACGGCCTGAACGACGTGATCACCAGCATCGCCGCGCACGGCTACGGACTGGCCTGGTATGAACAAGTGCGGGAGGTTCGTCGCGTCCAATTCCATCAACGCGGATTGCACGGACTGGGCGTGGCGGAATACGAGCAGGTGAAACCAAACGGAACTATTACTTTCAAAGAACACATCATTATGAACAAGGAGCCGTCCGAGAATCGCCACGGCCTCCATTTCGCGCAAATGCACGCCATTGACATGATCGACATGGATGGCGACGGCATCAAGGACATCGTAACCGGCAAGCGATTCTGGGCGCACGGCTCGCACGGCGATGTTGAGCCCTCCGCGCCGGCGGTGCTTTACTGGTTCAAGATCGTTCGCACCGGCAACGGTCAGGTCGATTTTGTTCCCCACCTCATCGACGACAACTCGGGCATCGGCACGCAGGTGATGGCGGGAACCATCTCCAATCCCAAATACCCGGACGTGGTGGTCGGGAACAAGAAAGGCGTTTTCGTACATCTGCACGAAACCCGGCAGGTCAGCCGCGCCGAATGGGAAAAAGCCCAGCCGAAGCGCGTCAAAAACGACGAAAAATGAAATGCTGATCGTTAGCGCGCTTATTTCCCACCCGCGCCCAACCTCAATGGGTAGCACAGGCGACTCGCCTGTGCCGGTCGGCGACCCGCCGACCGGAACG
>PLZN01000327.1 GCA_003152195.1 Acidobacteriaceae bacterium | reverse complement strand
CAAAAGCTGCCCTCAGGGGCTAAACGGGCTGCGGAAAAACTCGGTTTTAGGGTAGCCGGGGATTTATCCCCGGCGTAAACGCAATGTAATCAACTTAGGCTTTAGCCCCTGGGGTATGCTTTCCGCGGATTTCACCCGAATCCCGGCTTTTTCCGCAGCCCGTTAAACCGCAAACCCAGTGCGAGCGCGGGAACATTCCGCCCGAAGCAAATCAGGGTTTGCTGTGGGGTTTGCCCAGTAGGTTGGCGCGCATCCCCTGGTAGTGCGGGTGGATGCGGAAGTCGTTATAGCAGAGCTGGCGAAGAATACTGGCTGGCCGCAGATACCAGCTAGCCCAGGAAAGCGGGGTATCCCCGTTCGCATCCCGCGCATCGACCTGAGCCCCTGCATCCAGCAAAAGTTGGATCGTCTCTGACTCGCCGAACGCGGCGGCGCGGTGCAGTGCAGAGCGGTCTCTCCCTTGGTTCTGCAGTCGCGCATGAACCCACCCGTCTCCACCCGTCCGCTGTCGCCAGATTTGGGTTTGCCCCATAGGCACGAGCACCTCCAGAACGCGGTCGTACACCAGGCGATCGGTTTTGCATAGCGCCGCATGGAGCGGAGTTTCCTTCGTATCGGCGAGCGGTTCATTGACCTTTGCGCCGTGCTCCAACAGGAACCGGCAAAGCCGCCAGTGTCCATGGTAGGAAGCCCCATTGAGATCGAAATTTGTGCCTAGAGATGCCAGCGATTCGCCGTTGGCAAGAAGAAACCGGATGGCACTCACGTCTCTCTCCCAAAACTCCCGGTTTCAGATAGGATGGCTGTCACAATGAAGCGGCGGCTGGGACAGATCCTCCAGGTTTTGCTGGCGACTCTTCTCGTCCTCTACGTGGCCGATTGGATTGTTCTGCGGGTCAAAACCGGTGGCCGGGGGACATCCACGGTACAGGTGGAGCAGTTTTTAAAGAGTCCGCTCAAGAACCATAAAGAGGAATTCGACTATTTGGGGACCGTGGCCCAGCCTTGCGTGCCGTCGCTCTTTCCCCACGGCTCGGAGGCTCCCTGCTGGTGGGTGGAACGGCACAAAATCCAGTGGGTGTCGTGACCGGCGGCAATTCCGCAGCCATGAGAGCTGGCCATGTTTCTGGAGCTCGCTAAATTCGTTTCTTTGCTGCTCAGCATTCTCTCCCTCGATGCCGTGTTTCATGCTGCCTTCATGGGCTCTGCCAGCGATCTCGAACAACGCCTGCTGCCTTCGCTGCGCATGTTGCTGCTCGCCGCCGCGGTCTGCCTGGGCAGCGGATACATCTTTCGCGCCTGGGAGCAAAAGGCAGGCCGGCGGAACGCCAGCCTCGCCGCCTCGTTCCCCATGCAGATCTTCTGGTGGGCCTCGGGGAGCATGGCCCTGCTCTTCGCCGTCGCCTGGTACCTCGAGGTCTACTATGTTCCTCTTTGCCGGCCCTGAAACATTTTTGCTTGGATGTAGGGGAAACAACTGCACCTAACTGCCGTCGGCCACATCATGGTAAAAGTGAAATGCCTTCAGCGACCGCACCGGATGGAACCGGCGGGGCGATCGCTGCGTACCAGCACCCATGGGTCTGGCGCGCACATTCTTCTTGGACAACGCCGCAACGGGAGCGCGCAGTGACCATTTCCAGGCCGGTTCCGGGAGACGATATGCTACAGGCCAAGGAATGCCCGCGTTGAATCTCCCCGCGAATACGCCGCCCGGCCGGGAGGGCCCTGCGCGCCGTCAATGGCCTGCCGAACGGCGGCCCGAGGCGCCGGAGGCCGATTGGCCTGCGCTGGTGCGGCGCTGTCTTGACGGTGACCATGTGGCCTGGACGGAATTAGTCGTGTCCCAGCAGCGGCGAGTCTACGCGCTGTGTTATCGCTTCACCGGCTCATCGCATGACGCGGAAGATCTGACCCAGGATGTTTTCATCAAGCTCTACGCCAACCTGCACAGCTTCGATGCCGCCCGGGGAGGCTTTCAGACCTGGATCACGACCCTGACCCGGAACCTGCTGGTCGATCACTTCCGCCGCTCCCGCCAGCAGCGGGTGACCGATTCGATGGACGCCGGCTGGGATCAGGGCAACGAGTCCCCGCGCAGCGAGCCCATCGTTGATCAGCGATCGACGCCCCTGGAGCAGGCCATGCGCAACGACCTGGAGCATATGGTCCAGGCCGCCTTGGCCAAGGTGTCGCCGGAGTTGCGGGAAGCGGTGATCCTGCGCGATCTGCAGGATATGGATTACAAGGAGATTGCCGACGTGCTGGGTATCCCACAAGGAACGGTCAAGTCTCGTATCAGCCGCGGCCGGGCGGAACTAGCGCGGTTGCTGGAACGTACTAAAGGGCAGGTGATGTAAATGTCTGAGCGCGATGCATGGCAAAAGAAGCCCTCCGGCCAGCCGGGCCGGGTGCTACGCCACGACGAATGGGAAGCTCTGATCGCCGATGCGCTGGACGAGACCCTGGGCGCGGACGACGCGGCGGCCTTTACCCGGCACCACAACGAATGCGCGCTCTGTGCCCAGATGCTCAAGGAGACGCGTCAGGGCTTGGCCTGGATGGAACAACTGCGGCCCGAACCGGAGATGCCGGCTGGACTGCTGCACAAGATCCTCACCCGCACCAGCGAGCCTCGGGAGCCGGGCATCGCCGTACCCCAGCTCGTCGTGCCGGCGCGTCCAGCATGGTACCGCCGCGCCATCCCCGCCGCCCGGCAAATCTTCGAGCCCCGGTTGATGATGACCGCGGCCATGGCCTTTTTCTCCATTGCCTTAACCCTGAACCTGACCGGGGTCAGGCTTACCGAGCTTCGTCCCGGCGACTTTCGCCCTTCGCGGGTGCGCGCCACTCTTACCCGGCAGTACTACTCCACCAACGAACAGGTGATGAAGTATTACGAGAACCTGCGCTTGGTCTACGAGATGGAGGCCCGGGTGCGGGAGTTGCGGCGTTCGACGGAGGCGGAGCCGGTGCAGTTGCCCCGGCAGACGCCCAAGCAGCCCGCGCCCGCCCGCGACGGCAGCGGCAGCCCCAGCTCGACCGGCCCCAGAGGCGGCGCCGTCCCTCGACGGGGGGCCCGGCTCAAGGGCGATGCTGCGCTGCCCATGATGGTGCATGCCGTGCCGGCCGGCAGCGAGCGTCCGGCGGAAGTTCCCACCTGTCTTGACCGGGCAGGAAAAGGAAAAGTACAGAGAGAGGTTTTCAGGGCTTTGCTATCCCCGACTGAAGACCAAGCGGAGAGGAGCTTGGTATGAACTGCCTTAACCATCCTGATGTCGCGGCTGCGGCCTATTGCCAGACCTGCGGAAAACCACTTTGCACCGGGTGCATGCGCTCGGTGGGTGGGGTCGTCTATTGCGAGCCTTGCCTGACGGCGCGCCTGTCTCCTCCCACTCCCTTCCCCGGGCCGGGCTCGACGGCTTGGCATCCGCATCCCGTGCTGGCGGGGCTGCTGGGCTTTATTCCCGGGGTGGGGGCCATGTACAACGGTCAATACGTCAAAGCCCTGGCGCATGTGCTCATTTTCGGGGTCTTCGTCAGCCTCTCGGATCACAGCTCTTTCTTCGGCTGGGTCGTCGCCGCCTGGGTCTTTTACCAGGTCTTTGACGCCGCCCAGACGGCCATCGCGCGGCGCGACGGAACGCCCCTGCCCAACCCCTTCGGCCTCAACGACCTGGCGGCGCGGCTGGGCATGCCCCCCACGCCCCCCGCCTCGCCCTACGTTGCCGGCTACACGGCCCCCGGGGCAAGCGGGCCAGCCGCCGCGGCGCCCCCCGGTTCGACCACCGGTCCGGCCGCCGGATCAGCCCCCGGCTCGGCCCAGTATTCCTCCCCGTATCCGCCTGCCTATCCTTCGTCCTATGCCGTGCCCCCGGGCCCGGCAGCGCCGGATACGCCTGTTCCTGATGTGCCCGGTTATGGCCTCTCCCTTGAGCCCCGGGGACACAAGCACCCGCTGGGCGCCATCGTGCTGATCGTCGTCGGCGTCGTGCTGCTGCTGCAGACCCTGGGTGTGCTCGAGGATGAGTGGATCAGCCGCGCCTGGCCGCTGCTTATCGTCGGCGTGGGCGCCTGGCTGCTTTATCGCAGAACGCGCGAAACGCCGCGAGGAGGTTCGCAATGAATTCCTGGCTTTTCATCCGCCGCCTGCGTGGGCCGGCGTTCATTATCCTGGTCGGCATTACCGCCCTGCTGAATCAGTGGGGCGTGCTCAGCTTCGGCCATAGCTGGCCCCCCTTCCTGATCCTGGCCGGGGTACTGATGCTGGCGGAGCGGGCGGCGATCGCCGCGGCCCCTCCTGCCGCGCCTCCCGTCTATCCCGGTGCTTATGCGCCGGCTGCCTACTCTCCCAGCGCCTACGCGCCGCCGCCGGCGTACACCGGCCCAGCCTCCGAGTCGCAGTACGGTCCCTGCTCCCACCCCGGCGCTCCGGCCGGGGAGGACCCGCTCGCCGCCCCGGACAGGAGATCGTGATGGCTACCCTACCCCCGCCCTATTCCCAACGGGACGCGGCCCGGGCGCAGCGCTACTACCTGCGCTCTCTCCGCCGCCGCTCGATACTCGGGCCGGTGGTGCTGATTGTCTTCGGAGTGATCGCGCTGCTGGTCGAAACGGGCAAGCTGAATGCCATTCACCTGTGGGACTGGTACATACACTGGTGGCCCCTGCTGCTGATCGGGCTGGGATTGCTCTCGCTCGGCGAGTGGTGGCTGGACCGCGGCCATCCCACCCTTGGCCGCCGCTCCCACGGGGGGGTGATCGCGCTGATCATCGTTCTGGCCATCATGGGCTACACCACCCACGGGCTGCACAATATGCATCTGTTCGGTCATGGCGACCGGGACGACGATTTTTTCTCTCACTTCCTGGGCCAGGAGCACGACGCCGACCGCAGCCTGAACCAGCAGATCCCGGCGGGAGCCTCGGTCGACATCCAGGTGCCTCGTGGAGACGTGACGGTCACTCCCTCCGGGGATGATCAGATCCACGTGCAGGCGCACCAGGTCGTGTATGCGGCCAACGATCGCGCCGCCCGCCGCGACCTGGATGCGTTGGCGCCGCAATTGACGGTCAACGGCAAGAGCGTGACCCTGCGAACTGCGTCCTCCGGCAATGGCCGGGCCGATCTGACCATCGAGATCCCCAACGGCGCCGTGCCCACAGTCACGGCCGGGCATGGCGACGTGACCATCGAGGGCCTGGGCGGGGACGCGAGCGTAAGCGCGGAGCGAGGAGACGTCAAAGTCGATAACCTCACCGGCACCGTCCATGTCCACATGAGCAAAGGCGAGTTCAGCGCCCATGCCATCTCCGGCGACTTGTTGCTGCAAGGCCGGCTGGACGATGTCTCCATCTCCGACGTGCATGGCCGGGCCGCGCTCGACGGCGATTTCTTCGGCGACACCAACCTGGCGCAAATCGCCTCGCCGGTGCATTTTCATTCCAGCCGAACCGACATCGAGCTGGCCAGCGTTCCCGGCGACCTCTCCATCGATAGCGGGGACCTGCAGGTGAACAACGCCACCGGCCCGGCAAGAATCTCCACCAGCGCCAAGGACATCGAGTGCACCGCGATCACCGGCGACCTGCGGGTGGAGGATGGGGATGGAGATATTTCCGCCGGCACAGCCGCGCCGCTGGGGCAAGTGCAGATTCACAACCGCAATGGAGCTATCCATCTGACCGTGCCCCTGGGGGCCAGCTTTCAGCTGCAGGCGACGGCCAGGAACGGCAACATCGAGGCCAAGCTGAACCTGCCGGTGAATAGCGCCGGCGAGGGCCAGAGCGTTGCCGGCCAGGTGGGCACGGGCGGTCCCCGGGTGGAGTTGGTCGCCGATCACGGTGACATCGATATCAGCCGCATGGATGCCCCGCCGGTTCCACCCCTGCCGCCTCTACCGCCTCTACCGCCCGCGCCGGGCACAAAATCGCTGCGCCACTTCCGTCCCTCCAGGGACGCAAACGGGAACGCGGAAACTACCGCGAAGCCAGTCGTGCAGTAATGATAGCCGCCACCTGGGTCACCACCTCGTCCAGGGACAGCTTGGTGGAGTCGATGATCACCGCGTCGGCCGCGGGCTGGAGGGGAGACTCCGCGCGCGTGCGGTCCCGCCGGTCGCGCTCGCGCAGCTCCTCGAGCACGGATTCGGCCGCCTGCACTCCGGCAGGCCCGTTCTGCTGATAGCGGCGCTGGCCGCGCACCTCGGCGGCGGCATCGAGAAAAATCTTGACCGCTGCGTGGGGGAAGACGGTGGTGCCGATATCTCTTCCTTCCATGACAATGCCGCTGCTCTCTCCCAGCTGGCGCTGCATGGAGACCATCCATTGCCGAATGCCCGGGTGAACGCTCACGCGCGAGGCGGCGGCGGTCACGTCGGGTTCCCGGATGCGCTTGGTGACCTCGACATCGTCCAGAAAAACCCGGTTGGCGGCCGACCCCGGCAGCAGCCGGATGCGGGTCTTGGCCGCCAGCCGGCTGAGCTCTTCCCGATCGTCGACGTCGCTGTCGGTCTGAATGGCCTTGAGCGCGAAGGCACGATACATGGCCCCGCTCTCCAGGTTCAGCAACCCGAAGCGGGCGGCGATGATCGCCGCGACCGTGCTCTTGCCGGCTCCGGCAGGGCCGTCGATCGCGACCACCAGTGGCGAACTCTCGTTCTCCTTCATGCTCCCGGCTTTTTCCTATCCGGTTTTGGTCCGCGGAAACTTGCGCGCGGCTTCCCGCTGCCCGAGTTTCCGCGCGATTTTAGCCCCGCGTCGCCCGAGCGCGGCCACGGCTTGGGCTTGGGGGCAAACGGTGGCCCCCCTCCTTGATTGCCTCGGCCGGGGCTGGATTTCGCGCCCGCTCCCTTGGATTTTTGGGAAAACTTCTGCCCCCCCGGCCGGTTATAGCTCGCCCCCGGTCTGGCGCTGCGCTCGCGGCTGCCGCCGGCGGGAGCCGGCCTGCCGCGCTGCTCCCCTCGGGGCCGGAACGAGGCTGCCGGCCGTCCAGCAGAAGAGGTTGGGGGACGCCCGGCTGCACCTGCCGGCGGCCGTCCTTGAGGACGATAGGATGGTTTGCGGCCCGGCTCGTCGGGTCTGCGCCCGCCGGGTCTTCCCGCGGCTTGCGGCGCACGCGGCCGAAACGGCTCTGCGCCCTGTGCAGCGGAAGCACCTGCATTGGCAGCAGGACGGTCGCGGTGCGCTCCCCGGAACGGTGCATCCCCAGGGCCTCGAGCAGGTCTCTGCGCGAAACCTGACTTCTGCCCGGGCCGCGGCCGGGGTGCGAAATCCCCCGGTCTTTCCCGCCGTCCAGCACGGGCCGCCCCACCCCCAGTCCTGGGCCGCGCATCGGGGCGCGAGAAGCTGCGTCCTGCGAGGTGTGGGGGACGCGAGCCCGGCGCGGCACGAGCTTTGCCACTGGGCCTTGCGCCGCCATCCTTGCCCCGCCAGACGGGCGGTCGCCCACTCGCGGCGGCTTGCGGCCGCGCAGGACGGGCCCCGGGGTGAGCCGGCCGCTTCCAATCCACCCTCGTGGCTGGCCGTGATGGTTGCGCTGCCGCAGGCCTCGGCTCTGGCTGGGGTTGCGGTCTGCCCCCGCGCTCCGCCCTATGCTCGGGTTTGGGCCGGGAAGCGACGCGTGGGGGCGAGGTGGGTGGGGGCGAGATGGCAGAAGCGGGACGCAGGGGCCGCGCGGCCTGATCCCTTCGCTGCGGCGGAGAAGGCCGCCTCGCCGGCTGGGGACGAGTGGCCGGGGCGAATTGCTCTCTCTTCTCCGCCGGCGGGACAGCAACCTCCGCGAACTCCGGCAAACCGCCCTCGATGAAGTGGTAGGTCTGCGCGTCCATGGAAAGGGAATGGATCTGCCGGGTCGCCGACAACCCGCGCACCGCTTCCCGCACCCGCGAGCGCGAGGCCAGGGGAGAGAGAAAAATCTCCATCTCTTCGCTGGAGGCGGCATAGACCGACTGCAGGTACATGGAGACCAGCAGCGATATCGCCGTTACCTGGGAAGTGGCGCTGCCGGTGGCGAGCGCCTCACGGTGCCGCACTCGCAGCAGTTCCCAAGCGGTCGGTTGGCCCTCCGCCGCGAACGCCGGGCTGATGCGCAGCGCCTGCCAGAGCTCGCACAGGGCGCGCAGCACCGCGGCTTCGGTAAGCTCGCGGCCCAGTCTCTCCCGCGCCGCGGAGGCGGTCAGTGTGCCCTCCTGGTCCAGCACCTTCCACAGCTCCAGCACGAGGGGAGAGACCTTGTGGCCGGAGGATTTTTGCGGAGCATGCTTCCAATCCGCATCCGCGCGCAGGGAAAGGATGAAAGGCAGCGCCTCGCTGTGGGCGAGAAAATCCGGCTGCTCGCTCACCGTGCCCAGCAGGTTCAGCGCCACCACCGTGCCCGAGGCGATAAGGCGCGTCAGCAGCCCCTGTGCCTGCTCCAACGCGGCGGCCCCGGGGGTGGCATGCCCGCTCCCCAGGCAGGCTTCGACAAACGAGGGCGCGGGCACCGGCAACTGGGCGCGCCGGGGCAGGTAAAGACACAAGGGATGCTGTCGCAACCAGCTCTGCGCCTCGTCGAGGGTGAGGATGGGGCTCTGGTTCTGGCGCCAGTGCGCCGCCCGTGCTGCCTGCAGCTGCTCTGCTGTCAAAGGGTTCCTTTTTCGCGCGGCGGGAGCGTGTTCACACTCACCGGGAGAGATGCTTTAGATCCGGTGAAATGCCCGCTGGATGTCTTTCCAAGCATACCGCAGGACAATCGGGCGGCCATGCGGGCAACTGGCCGGGTGCTCGGTTCTGGCCAGCTCGGCCAGCAGCCATTCCATGCGCGCGGGATCGAGCGGGGTGTTCACTTTGATGGCCGCGTGGCAGGCGATCGAGGCTGCGATGCGGGTGCGCGCCGCCTCCAGATTCTCCGCCTGCTCCGGGCTGCCTGCCTGCTCCAGAACCTCGACCAGCATGCGCTCCAGCGCCTGCCCTTCGAGCCCGGCTGGGGCCGCCTTGATGGCGATGGTGCGCGGCCCAAAGAGCTCCACTTCAAAGCCATTCTTTTCCAGCTCCTGCGCGATGCCGGCGAAAGCGACCATCTGCGCCGGCAGCAGATCGAGCAGCATCGGCATGAGCAGCCGCTGGCGCTGCGCCTGCTCCACCCGGCGCTCCCGCAGCACGCGCTCGAACAGCACCCGCTCGTGGGCCACGTGCTGATCGATGATCCACAGGCCCTCCTGGTTGACCGCCAGGATGAAGGATTCGCGCAACTGGCCCAGCGGCCGCAACGATGCCAAGCCATGCAACGAAGGGCTCTCTCCGAGTTCGGTTTCCTGCTCTTCGCCGGCGGAGGAGCAGCTTGCCGCACGCGCGGAGTAAGCGGGGACCGGGGGTGCAGGGATGGGCGACCCGGCTAGGCCGCCCGCTGCCAGCTGGCCGTTGCTGGCGATGGCATCCCCGGCCCACGCTGCCCCGTGGTTCTGTTCCAGCGCGACCGTCTGCGGGGCGAAATGCAGAATGCCGGGAGACGGGATCACCGGCGGGGCCGTCAAGCGGAAATCAGCCGCCTCGTCCGCCTCCAGCAAGCCGTCGGAGATGGGTGTTTCCCATAGGCCGGAGTGGGGAGACGGGTAGGGAACGAGCGCGGGCGTGGCGCTGGGGTTGGCTGTAAGCGCGTGCAGGAAGGCCGCCGCCGGCCGCCCCATGGTCAGCTTGCTGCGAATGCTGTCGCGCACAAAGCCGTGGAGAAAGGCGGGTTGGCGAAAACGGACTTCCGTCTTGGCCGGGTGGACGTTGACATCCACCTCTTGCGGCGGCATCTCTACAAACAGCAGCACCACGGGAAAAGACGTGGGGGGCAGAATATTGCGATAGGCCTCGCTCACTGCGTGCATCAGCAGCCGGTCGCGCACCAGGCGGCGATTGACGAAGCAGTAGATCGAGTTCCGGTTCAGTTTCTGCAGCTCGGGCTTGGAGGCGAAGCCGCTGATGCGCAGCCGTCCCGGCTCCGCCGCCTGGTAGTCCGCCGGCCGCCTCCAGGGCGCCGGCTCGGGCAGCCCGGCACGCTCCAGATCGACCTCGGCCGCGAGCGGCAGAAGCTGATCCAGGATGTCCTGGCCAAAGATCTGGAAGATGCGCTCCGCCGCCTGGCGTACCGGGGGCGCGACCAGCAGCGCATGGGTGGCGGAGTGCAGCTCGAAGTGCTTGTCGGGGTGGGCCAGAGCGTAATGGGTAACCAGGGCGGTGACGTGTGCCAGCTCGGTGGTTTCGGACTTGAGGAATTTGCGCCGCGCCGGGGTGTTGAAGAACAGGTNNATCGAGGGCAGCGCTTCCCCGCGAAAGCCCAGGGTGGCGATCGAGAGCAGGTCGTCGCTCGAGCGCAGCTTGGACGTGGCGTGGCGTTCAAAGGCCAGCAGCGCGTCGTCGCGCATCATGCCTACGCCATCATCGGCGATGCGCATCAGCTTGCGGCCGCCGGCTTCCACCTCGATGACGATGCGGGTCGCGCCCGCGTCGAGAGAATTCTCCAGCAGCTCCTTGACCACCGAGGCCGGCCGGTCGACGACCTCGCCGGCCGCGATCTGGTTGGCCACCTGGTCGGCAAGTATGTGGATCCGGCCCATTCTCCATCCACCCTTTTATCTAACCTTAGCAGCCAAGCGCCCTGCGGGCGTAACGGCCGCTGAGGGCTGCGGGCAGTAGCGCCCGGCATGGGAAGTGAGGGGCCGTTTGGCGAACGCTTTTCCCAATCCGGCGCATGCAACTGCCATTTGTCAATCTGCGCCTAAGCGAAGCGCTGGGTGCCTGGGACGTGATGAGTTGTTTTCCATAGCTTTCCCATTAAGGCGCAACCACACTCATTCCGCGTCGCTAGGGAAAGAGCAATGGTGGGGCACCCGCCGTTACTCAGTCCGCATCTGTGGTGTCAAACCGCAGGCGCAGCGCGTTTTTTCACAGCATCGATGAGAAAGACTAGCGCCCCGAGCGCGCCCGCTGGGGGAGTGCCTGGGATGGCCTTTTGGACTTCGCCAGCCGCTTGCCGCGGGGGTGGGCCAGGGCCTCTTCGCGGGAGGAGCTAGCCTCAGAGAGAGAGTCGCCCAGGACGTGCAGGCGGAGGAAATTGGTCGAGCCCGATTTGGTGCGGGTGCCGGCGACGATGCCCAGGATCTCCCGCGGTTGCACGTGGCCGCCCTCTTCGAGCAGCCGCTCGGCGGTCTCGACCATCTGTTCCGCGGTGGCCAGCTTGTTGCAGAGGATGGGGTGGACACCCCAGAGAAGCGTCATGCGATGGATCACCGCCTCCACGCTGCTCAGGCCGAAGATGGGCGATTTGGGGCGGTACTTCGATAGCTGGCGGGCGGTGGTGCCGGTCTCGGTAAAGACCGCGATGGCGCTGATGTCCAGGTCCTCGGCGGCGTGGGCCATCGATTCGCAGATGGTCTCGGCCACCGAGAGCCGTACGTGGCCCGGCTGGCCGCGCTCGCTGATGCGCGGCAGAGGCTCCTGGCCTTCCGTCTCAAGCACGATCTTGGCCATCATCTTGACCGCCTCGACCGGATATTTGCCGGCGGCGGTTTCCGCCGAGAGCATCACCGCGTCGGTTCCGTCGTAGATAGCGTTGGCGACGTCGCTGGCCTCAGCCCGCGTGGGGCGGGGATTTTCGACCATCGACTCCAGCATCTGGGTCGCCGTGATGACCGGCTTGCGGTAGTCGCTGGCCCGGCGGATCACATGCTTCTGAATGGCCGGCACCTTCTCCGGCGGCATTTCGACCCCCAGGTCGCCGCGCGCGATCATGACCCCGTCCGCGGCTTCGAGGATGCTTTCCAGATGCTGAATGGCTTGCGGCTTTTCCAGCTTGGCAACGATCCAGGTCTCGGCGCCCATGCGGGCCACGCGATGCCTGACCAGCCGGATATCTTCCGCGGTGCGCACGAACGAGACCGCAATGGCGTCCACTCCACTGCGGATGGCAAACTCCAAATCCTCTTCGTCCTTGGCGGTCAAGGACGGTACCCGGACCGTGATGCCAGGCAGATTGATGCCCTTGTGTTCGCCCAGCATGCCCCCGTTGATCACCTCGCACTCCGTGTCCAGCCCGTGCACGGCCAGCACGTACAGCTCGATCAGGCCGTCGGAAAGCAGAATGCGCGCGCCCGGCTCCAGATTTTCCGCCAGGGTGGGGAAGGTGGTGCCGACCAGGGTCGAGGTGCCGGCGATATCGCGCGGTGTGATGGTAAGCCGCTGCCCGGCCTTGAGCTGCACCGGGATGCGGTTCTTCAGCCGGCCGGTACGAATCTTGGGCCCCTGCAAATCGCCCAGGATGCAGATCGGCTTGCCCTCTTCGCTCGAGACCTTGCGCACCATTTCGATCAGCTTGAGCTTTTCCGCCAGCGTGCCATGAGAGAAGTTAAGCCGCGCGACATCGAGGCCGGCGCGGACCAGCTCGCGGAAGACTGATTCACTGTTGCAGGAAGGGCCAAGGGTGGCGACAATCTTGGCCCGGCGGCGTTGGTCCGCGGGAAGGCTCGGTTCCATCTGGGTAAAACTCATTCGACCCCCATGCTGCGTTCTGGAGCCGGCGATGGCTTCCATCAGCCTAATTCTACGCGCTCTTTTTGGGCTTGGGGTTAGCGGTTTCACAATAGGTGGTGCAGACCGTAGAGACAACATTTTCGTGGTTTTCTCCCCAGGAAAACCACACCTCACGAGCTTTTATGAGGCCAAGTAATTGTGAGACCGCTTTATGCCGCGTGGGTCGGCCCGGCGGTTGCCATCTTTTCCTCTTCCGCCGGGGCATCCTGCGCAAGCGATTGCTGCGGCTTGGGAAAGAGATGGGCGTTGAACTCGGCGCCGATCAGAACGCTCGCCGTGGCGATGTACAGCCATACCAGCGTCGCCACCACCGCTCCCAGCGAACCGTAGACCACCGAGTAGTCGGCGAAGCGGGTCAGATAAAAGCCAAAGCCCAGCGTGGCCAGGAACCAGATGATGGCGGCGCCCGAAGCGCCGGGCAGAACGCGTTTCCAGGCCTGCCGCCGAGGGGTGCCGAATTGGTAGATCATGGCCAGCACGACGATGGTGGTGAACAGGCCGATACCCCAGCGGACGATGCGCCAGATAAGCAGCACGAAGGTGCCCAGGACGTGGTAGCTGTTGCTCATGACCCATTCTTCGATCTGGTGGCCAAAAGCAACCATTACAGTGGCAAAAGCCATGGGCACGAGACACAAAGGGATGAGGGCCAGGGCCACCACGCGCTCGACCCAGAAGTTCCACTCACGCCGGGGCAGATCGTAGGCGCGGCGAAAACCCTCCATTAAGGAGAGCATCATGCCCATGGCAGCCACCAGGCTGACCAGGATGGCGGAGGTGAGCACCTGCTCGGAGCGGACCTTCTGGGTGGTGAAATACGCGTGCAGCAGCGTCATGGTATCGGCGGGGAGCACTTCGGCGAAGGCCGCACGAATCTCGCCGCGCAGCGTATCCGATTCTGGTGTCAGGGCGAGCACGGTGGTGATGACCAGGAGGGTGGGAAAGAGGCAAAGAATGGCGGAGTACGCGGCGGCCTTGGCGTTGCCAAACACGTCGTGCGAAAGCGAAGCCAGCAAGGCGAGCCGGATTTTTTCAAGCGCACGGGCCATGCCATCGAAGGTACATGAAGGCCCTGCCGGGGCCAAGACGAGTTTGGCGGATGAAACCGGCTTTACAGGCTGCGGAAAANNCCGAACAGAATCATTGGGCCTTTAGTCACTGAGGGAATGCTTTTCAGCACATCTCGGCCCAAAAGCTGCCCTCAGGGCTTTCAGCCCTTCCACTGCAGGAGAAAGGCAGTGACCGAAGCCGAATCCAGGGTGCGCATGGCCTCGAACTCGCCGTTGCGCTGGCTGTAAACCACCTGGCCGCTGGGCTCGAGCACAGCCAGTGCGGGCACTCCTTTGCTGACCGGAACGCCATACTTGGCGGCGATGTCCAGGTTCTCATCGTAGCGGCCGATATTCACCGGGACCAGCATGTAGTTGGCCTGGAGCAGGTTGCGATTGGCAGGATCGTGCAAGTAGATTTCCAGAACGTGACAGTCACCGCACCAATTGCCGCCGAAGTCGAGCAGGACGCGCTTCTTTTCCCGCGCTGCCTGGGCCAGAGCCGCGGCGATATCTTTCCCCGCCTGAGCTCCGTCGGGGTAAATGATGGCGGTGGGGTTCACCTCCTCGGCCACCGGCGCCGGGGATTCGCTAGGGGAGAGGGCATGCCATGCCAACCACCCGCCGACGAGCAGGACGGCCAGAGCCACGGCGGCAATGGCGATCGACTTGGGTCGTGCTGGCATCGGGAACCTTCGCAGCCTTTTACCGTAGCATGCGGGGGCGAACGTNNCCAGGGTACCTGGATTTCCTGTTACGCAGCACAAGACGGGACCGCGTGTGCGGCTTTCTTCAAGGAAAGCCGCATGCAAGTCGACAACGCCACCAACCTCGACAGGAAATCCAGGGTACCTGGGATGATCGAGATGGCCGAAGGCCCACCTTCGGTCTCCGCCGGTGAAATATCCAGGCTAGCCATTGCCGTTCGCCGGCCAGTCTGCACAGCATCAATCCTGAGCCATGGCATAGCTGAAAGTAAAGCGGCCGAGTTGGATCAGCGGCTTGTCCCCCGGCGGCCAGATGCGAAAGGATTCCACCCGCGTGATGGAGAGATTGCGCGTGGCCTCCACTTGTCCCACCGCTTTCCCGCTCTGCGCCAGGTAAAACGTCACCCGCAGGGAGTCTTGCCCGCGCACCCAGCCGAGGAGGTATTGTCCCGGCGGGAGCAGGAAGTCTCCGACCTTGAGGGGAACCTGAGATACGAAATAGTGGGAGTACTTGCCGTCGGCGGAGTAGCCGGCGGTGATGAGCACCACCCCTGCAATGGAGTGACCCTTGCCATCCGTGATGCCGGAGGCGGTGCGGAACTCGGTCTCAATGCGTTCGCTGATCACCGGCGCGCGCGCCGGGATCAGTGCCCGCAGCTCCTCTTGGCTGGCGTTGTGCCAGACCCCGGATTTCCTGTGGGGCTCAGGGAGATCAAGGAACTTCATGCGGTCCCGGCCAGCCGGGACCGCACACGCGGCCATGGATGGTGGGGCGTACAGGAAATCCGGGCTCGCCGCATGCGCCGTCTGGCTGCGCAAACCGGAGCCCGCCAGCAGCACCAGCAGCAACCAGGCAAAAGGCGGCCGGCGCCGCCAGTGGAGTCGCCTAAAGCCGTGGTCAATCAAAGTGCACGATTCCCCTCTGCAGCGCCGTGGTGGCCGCCTGGGTGCGATCGGTAACCCCCAGCTTGCTAAGCAGGCTGTTGATGTGAGTCTTGACCGTGGCCTCGCTGATGCTCAGCGCGGCGGCGATCTCCTTGTTGCTGTTGCCGCCCACGATCAGCTGCAGCACCTCGGTCTCGCGCCCGGTAAGGGTAGGCGCGCTCATCCGCTCGGCCAGGCGCTCGGCCACCGGCGCCGGGATACGCGATTTGCCCGCGTACACGGAGCGGATGGCATCCATCAATTCGTCGCCCGTCATGCCCTTCAGCAGATAACCCCGGGCTCCTGCCTGGAGCGCGCGATAGATGTCCTCGTCCCCGTCGAAGGTGGTGAGCACGATGATGCGCGCCTGGGGAAAATCAATCCTGATCCTGCCGATCGCTTCCACGCCATTCATCTGCGGCAGCCGCAGATCCATCAAAGTGATGTCGGGCTGGTGGAGGCGAAACAACTCGATCGCCTTGCGCCCGTCGGCGGCTTCGGCGACGATGGCAAAATCGGGCACGGTGCGCAGCAGCGCAACCAGCCCCTGGCGCACGATAGTGTGGTCCTCGACAACCATGATTCGTATGCGATCGCTCATGCTCACTTTCTCTTTCCTCGCAACCTGTCCCCCGGTGCTCATGCCAAAGGCGCCTCGACCGAGACCCGCGTGCCCCCGCCGGGTCTGCTTTCCAGCACCAGCGAGGCGTCGATCTGTCCCGCCCGCTCCTGCATGCCGCGGATGCCGAAGTGTCCCTCCGGCCCGGCGGAGTCCGGCGACGGCTGGAATCCGCAGCCGTCATCCTCGACCCGCAGCGACACCCGCGCTCCCTCGTAGATCAGCTGCACGTCGATGCGCGTGGCCGCGGCATGGCGCACCGCGTTGACCACCGCCTCCTGGCCAATGCGCAGCAATTCTTCTTCTATTTTGCGCTCCAACGGGCGGTAGGTGCCTCTCACCTGAAGGTACACCTTGGCCGGGGAGGAGCTGGTGATGCGGGTGCAGCTCTTGCTCAGGCGCGCGGGCAGATCCTCCGCCGCGGTGCCCGCGGAGCGCAGATCCCAGATGGAGCTGCGGGCCTCGGTGAGGCTGGCGCGAACCAGCGCGCGCGCCTGATCGAGGTGCTCGATCGCCGCTTCGCGGGAGCTGGCCAGCAGGCGCGCGACCAGTTCCAGCTGCACCGAGATGCCGACAAATCCCTGGGCCAGCGTGTCGTGGATCTCCCGCGCCAGGCGCCCCCGCTCCGCCAGCACGGCGCCCCATTGCGCCTCCACTTGGCGCACGCGCCAGCGGTAGGCCAGGTAACCGAGAAGAAGAGAAGCGAGAACCAGCGCTGCATAAAACCAGTAGGTCTGGTAGTAGTGCGGTAGCAGGCGCAGGTCGAACGATGCGCCGGCGGTGTTCCAGACCCCGTTGTTGTTGGCCGCCAGCACCCGGAAGCGGTACTTGCCCGGAGGGAGATTGGTGTAAAAGGCCGCGCGCCGGGTTCCGGCCTCGATCCAGTCGTGGTCAAAGCCCTGGAGTCGGTAGCGGTATTCGACCTTCCGCGGCGCTTCGAAGCTCAGGCCCGCGTATTGAAATTCCAGGCGGTTGGCGCCGGGCTTGACGGTCAGCTCCTGATCCAAGCCACGAACATCGAGGCTGCGCACCTGATCGTCAACCAGCACTTTCTCCAGGACCACAGGAGGCGGCACGCGGTTTTCCGGCGCGTGCTCGGGATCGAGAAAGCTGACCCCGTCCAGGGTGGCGAACCAAAGGCTTCCGTCGGCCAGCTTCCAAGCGGACGGGTGGCCCCCTCCGCTGCACTCGCGGATGTTCATGCCGTCCGCCGTGCCGTAGGCCGTGACCGCGATCGAACTGGCCGGATCCCCCGCATAGGCGTCGAGCTGCGCGATCGTTACCCGGAAGATGCCGGTTTGTGAGCTGAGCCAGAGATGACCGCTGGCGTCTTCCAGCGTGCCATAGATGGTGCCCGGAAGCGCTTTCGCGCTGGAGGGAAAAGCCTGAATCGCTCCCTGGCGCAGGCGGTTAAGGCCGCCGCCGTTGGTGGCCAGCCAGAGAGCCCCCTGCCTGTCTTGGGAGATGGCGGTGACGATGTTGTTGGAGAGTCCCTGCAGGACGGTGACGTTGGTAAAAACACCGTCGTGCAGGCGGCTCAGGCCACCCGAAGTGCCGATCCACAGATCGCCCCCGAGATCGTCCCGGAGGATGGCGCCGATGAAGTCGCTGCCCAGGCCGTCCAGGCTGGAGTAGGTGGTGAACTTGCCTCCAACACGATGCGCCAGCCCGTGCCGCGTGCCGATCCACAGGCTGCCGTCCCGATCGGTGTAGAGCGAGCGGATGAAGTCGTCGGGCAGGCCGTCGGCGGAGCTGAATCTCTCCACCGTCCCCTTGGACCCGCGCCCGGGGTGCAGAAGATTCAACCCGTCCGGGGTGCCGATCCACAGGTCGCCGCCCGCCCCGGCGGCCAGCGAAAGGATGACGTTGCTGGACAAGCCGTCGGCGGTGGTGAAGTGGGCGAAACCGGTGCTGGTGCGGCGATTCAAACCGGCCCCATCGGTGCCGATCCACAGCTCCCCGGTCGAGCTCTGGAGCCCGCAACGCACCAGGTTGCCGGAGAGCCCATCTTGGGTGGTGAAGGTGGTGAAGCTCTGGTCACGGAGCATGTTGAGGCCGCCGGAGTCGGTGCCCACCCAGAGATTGCCTTCGCGGTCCTCGTACATCGACAACACCCGGTTGCCGGCCAAAGCCGAATCGGGAGCGAAGGACTGAAGCTTGTTGCCGGCCAGGCGGAAGAGGCCCCGTTCGGTGGTGATCCAGAGCACGCCCTGGCGGTCGCGAGAGAAGCGATCCACGGCCAGGCCATTGGGCCGCAGAAGCAGGCTGGCGCGGTCATTGACCATGTGGACCACGCCGCTCGGGGTGCCGACCCACATGCCGCCGGCCGCGTCGAGGTCGAGGGCAGTCACCTCGGTCCTGGCGGGCAAGATGGCGATAGGCACTGCGGCGAGCGCACCGTGGGCATAGCGTTCCAGGCCCTCGGCGGTGCCGATCCAAAGGTTTCCCTGGGGGTCGGGCTCGACCGCCCCCACCGCTACACCGTTAAGCAGGTGCAGCGCCAGACGAGGTGTGGCGGGCCTCAAGTCGAGGGCCAAGAGACCGCTGCCGCCGCCCAGCCACAGCATGCCCGTCGCGTCTTCCGCCAGGGCGTGGCGATTGAGTGGGCCCGCGGCCTGAGCTCCAGCGACCGCGGCAAAGCTTTTCCCGTTGAGGAAGGCGGGGCCAGCCGGGGTGATGGCCCATATCCTGTGGCGGCGGTCCTGATAGCTGAACCACACCGTGGCGGCGGGCAAGCCCTGGGCCATGGTGTAGGCCGCAAACGCGCCGTTGCGGTAGCTCAGCAGGCCGGCGGCGGTGCTGATCCACAACCTACCCGATGCATCCTCCTGCAGGTCGTAGACGGTATCGCTCGCGAGTTGAGGGGTATTCTCGGCGTCGAAGGTGAGAAAGTCAATGCCGTCGAAACGGACCAGGCCTCCGTCCGTTCCCAGCCACAGATAACCATCGCGCGTCTGCAGAATGGAGTGGACGGTGTTCTGCGGCAGGCCGGAATCGGTGCGCCAGATCTGGTGGCCATAATGGTCCAGGGAGCGGTGCGGATCGAGGGCCATCGCCGCATGACCTAACATCAGCAGCAAAGCCCAAATACCACGCCGTTGCCAGGCAGCCCGGATCATTCGTATACAGTTTGCAACGGATGGCTGGACGGTTTCACAATTGGTGTAATTTAGCGCGAAAAACATTTTCATGGTCCCGGCTGGCTGGGACCACACCTCGCGATCTCCACGAGGCCACGGTAATTGCGAAACCGCCTTAAAAAAAAGCGCCCTGTGTCAGGGCGCTTTGGAGAATGAATCTGCAAATGCGTATTCATTCCACCATAGGTTAGCGGCCATGCCGTGTCTTGGACCCAAGGTACGGCATCGCACCCAACCTTTCGATGGATGACGACTCGGCTTCAGCGGCTTCACAGTACGGCGCGCGAACGAAGCAGTTCGGGGGCGGGCGCCTCTTCGGGCGGCACCAGGTGCTTCTTTGCGGGTAGGACTGCCTGCTTGGCCGCGCCGCCGGAAAGGCGCGCAGCAATGCGCCGGGACCGTAACCTATCGGCCATGTGCTTGGGTACATCAACTGCTTTGATCAAACTCATTTTGACTCCGTGGAGTGCCGTTGGTGGGTAAACGTGGGCTCGTCTGGAGCGGAGAAACGGGCTGGAGGCGAGAAGAAGGCCAATTGCACCAATACCAGTGTACGCCTCCGGCAGCGATCAGGGGGCCAGGCAGGGCATCACGGATGCAGGAGCGGCCTAAGCGGTTTCGCAGTAGGTATACCCCGAAGCAAAAGAGGTTTTCGTGGTTTTCCCCCAAAGAAAACCACACCTCGCGATCCTCGCGAGGGCATAGTAACTGGGGAACCGCTCTAAGCGATCAGCGGCTTTCTTGAGCTATTGCTTCTCCCAGACAGTGGTCGAGGGGGGATCGCCGGGGGCGTTGCCGATCTCGGTCATCGTTTTGCCGTCTTCGGAAACCTTGTATTCCGAGGAGGAGATCTGGCTCCCGTTCAGTTTCTGCACCAGCTTAAAGCTGTAGGGGCCGGTCCGGGTGAGCGCCAGGCGAAACCCGGGCGGAATGTCTGGTCCCTCAACCGCCGTGTCTTTGCCGTCGAATTTGGCCACGCAGGTAGCCTTGAGGGCCGCAATCTTCAGCGTCATGCTGTCCAGGCCCGTCACCTCGAGGGTAAGTTCACTGGGTGAGCTCAGCTTGACGTTCGTGCCCTTCCAGGACCCGATCAACCCGCCGGTGCCCGCGGTCCGCTCATACTCCTCGGTGTCGGTGTACAGGTCTCCATTCGGCTTGGCGCCGCTGCTGGTCAGGGAGAGGGTTTTGCCGTCGGCGGAGAGCTCCCAGGTGTCGGTCCTCATCAGCTTGCCATCGGTTTTTCTGTACTCGGTGGTCCAGCGATTGGCGCCGGCCTCTCGCCAGATGGCCAGGTTACCCGAGGGCAACCGGTAGTTGTTGCCATCCGTCCGGAAGGAGTACTTGGTGCCCCCGGAGGTAAGCTCGATCGCCTGGCCTTCGGCTGGGCCGAACACGAGGATGTCGCCCGCCAGTTGACTCTTTTCCTGGTCGATCTTCCATGTTCCGGAGAAGGGGTTTTGCGCCGTTGCCGTGCGGGCGGTGACCATGCAGGCGAACAGGCAGGCAGCAGCGAACAACGATTGTCTTGGTCCCATGGGATCTCCCCTTGGCCTGGTTCCCGGCCACCCGGGACCGCATGATGTTCGCGGAACCCACCCGCCTCGGACCGGAAATCCGGGGTGGTTTCAGAGCCCAACGGCACAGCAAGACAGGCGCGCTAAAGCGGTTTCACGATAGGTGTAGCCGATGAAAATGCTGCCTGCGGGGCTTTTCGCCAAGAAAAGCCCCACTTCGCTGAGTCCGGATCGGGCCAAGAAATCGTGAAAGCGCTCTACATCGTGGCCCAATGCGCACGCCGCTTGCAATGAAAATCAAGCATTTCCCCAGGGAGGAGTGCTCAATTCGTTAATGCTTTATTGGCTATTCGTCATCAGCGGGGTTGGTATGGCTGCGGACGGAGAAGGAGTGCAGATGCAAGGCGCGCTTCATGTCCGGGCCGAACTCCTCCACCAGATTGCCGACCGCGATCTCGCCCATCTGCTCATGGCCGAACTGGACACCTTGGACCAGAGGATTATAGAGGCGGTGGGGATACCAGTAAGTGGAGATCATGGCCGAGCCGTAGGCGCCGGCAAGTTGCGGCACATCCAGCGTCAACCGCCCGTCCTTGCGGTAGGTGGTGAGGCTCATCTTGAAGGCGTGGCCGCTCCGCTTGAGCGTGCCGGTACATTTGCAGGGAGCGTAGCGCGGATCGAGCCCGGTCACTCCGGCTAAGCCGTCGTGAGTGATATTGCGGGCGGCAAGCTGGCCGTAAGCGCTGGCGAAACGCCGGGTGTAGCCATTCCCGTCCTGATCCCACTTTGCCGGCGTATGTCTGATCTGGTCTACCATGGCGCCCGCGGAAAGAGCCATGAAGGCTCCCGGGGACGCATAGGTATTGTTCAGGAAGAGGGTAAGCCGGTCCTGGGCGGTCAGCGGCTGCAGACCGGTGCTGCTGGCGGCAGCAGCCGGCGGATTGCTCTCGCTCGGTGCCGGGGCGGCCGGGTGGGAAAGCGGGTCCATGCCGGATGCCAGCGATGCCGGGAACGGCAGTCCATTTCCCGGCATGGTTTCGCTGGCGACCAGAACGGTGCCGGTGGGCAGCGTTTGCGCCCCCAGCACCGCCTCCGTGCCTATGCCGAGCGCGCAGAAGAGAACAACCTGGCAGATCTTCATACCAACCCCGCTTTCGGGCGAAACAAAACCGTTACCGCGGCTGCGTACCCCTGCGAACCGGGAGCTTTCTTGAGCAGCAAGGAAAGCATGGCAGCGGCACCCGGCCATTGCAATCAAACAACCGGCTCAGCCCCCTTACGAAAGCGGTCCCCCAGGTGCACCGAGGTCGCAACCTGTAACCCATTCGGGTAGCGGACGGTCATGTCTTCCATCCACCAAGGCAAGCTGATGGGAAGATATTAGTTGCAATAGAAACAGTTTCCTAGTAAATTAAATCCATGGACAAAGCAGAGGCGTCCGGAGCCGAGGCCAGCGAGCCCTGGCCGCGATTGCGGATCAAAACGACGAGGAGTTCTTCGCCCCTCTTTCGCCGGGGGAGCGCGAGGCTCTGGTCGCAACCCTAAAACATCTTGCCCAGGTGCACGGCCTGCGTAAGATTCCAACCGAGTAAAAGGAGAAATTGTGAATACCAAGGTGATCCACGACGTCCTGGAAGAGTCGCAGGCGGGCAAGCTGATCTTCCCCGAGGTGGTACGCCGGCTGGCCGAGGCCGGCGTTGAATCGTACTTCTGCGATCTGGCCACGGGAGAAGAGACGTTCTACATGACCGATGGCAAGACGCACACGGAAAAAATAATTCTTCCCCGGGCTCCTATTGCGGAGGAGTTCTCGTCGTCCGGGGTGATCGCAGCGATTCGCGGAGCGCAGACGGACACGATTCGTTATCCGGAGTTCATGAAGCGCTCGGCAGCGGCCGGCGTGATCGGCTACTGGGCCTTTCTCAGCGGCAGGAAAGTCATCTACTTTGGCCGCAAGGGTGAGCTTCACGTGGAGGAATTTCCGGGCGCAAAATCGTAAGCCGCAGCCGGTCTACGCTCGTGCGTCCTTAATGCTTTCGTTCCAAGAACGGGTACCTCGACTAGGAAGGACGGGCCGAAGGCCACATCTGCCTTAACAGGCTGCGGAAAAACTC
>PLZN01000536.1:33674-33845 GCA_003152195.1 Acidobacteriaceae bacterium | reverse complement strand
TCTTCGACGCCTCTCCCATCGATCCTACCGCCCAGCGCATCGGCGAGGCCCTCGACGCTACCCCGGAAGGATTGACCAGAACCCAAATCAGGGGACTCTTTCACGGGCATGTAAGCAGTGAGCGCATCGACCTTGCGCTGGAACAGCTAAGCAGCCTGGGTCTGATTAACC
>PLZN01000536.1:17268-33603 GCA_003152195.1 Acidobacteriaceae bacterium | reverse complement strand
GCGCATAGCGCGCTTAACGCGCACACTTCCCCCCCCGCGCCGCCGCGCGCCGGCACTCTGGGCTGCGCGGGTCAGCGAAATTCCTGCTCGACTCTACCAACTCTTCTTGATAAGCGTATCGAACCCGAAACCGCCGCTTTGATCGCGCGTGGCGCTTACCGCAACCCGCGGTGAGAGCTGATACTGCCCCTGGATCGTCTGGTTTTGTGTCGAGGCTACATTGCTGGAGAACGTGACGAACAGATTTCCCGTGACCCGTTGCTGGATGGTGATATTCGCGCCAGGCGGCCCCTGGCTTGTGCCGCCTGCCAGTACTGGATTGATGGAAAGCTGGGATATGCCTGCGACCTTCGACACCCGGCTCGTCACCTGGCTGCTTACCTGCGACGCAACCAGCGACTCCGCTGCCTGATTCGCCGGAGTAGCAGTCGCTGAGCTCGCTTCGGTAGTTTCACCAAATGCCAGCAGGTTGATGATGTCGGCCGCCGGCAGCGATGGATCAGACGAGTAGTTGGTGCGCAGCTGGTCGATCGGCCCGTTGAACCGCATAGAGATGTTGTACTGCTGGATCGTCGTGTTCAAGGCAAGATTGACAACCGGCTGCGTCTCGGAGGGATTGACGAACTCGATCGTTCCGCCGTTGAGGACGAACCTGGTTCCGTTGAGAATGATGTCGCCGCCACTGAGATTGACACGGCCCAGGATCACAGGTTCTGCCACCGTACCGCGGACTCGCAGGTTCGCCGAACCGTTGACGCTGAGTGTTCTGCTGACCAGGTTGATGTTATTGGAGGAACTCACGCCCAGGTTCAACTGGATATTTTGACTGAGTCCCGGCGTGGGCGGTGGGGAAACACCGCCCGAGAATTGATCGATGAAGCTGTTCAGATCAAACGCAGGAGTAAACGAGAGATCGTCGAGGTTGACTTGGCCTCCCAGAACCGCATTGTCCGTGGTGCCCGCAAGCCTGAGATTAGCGTTCACATTTTCGCGAACCCCTTGCGGATAGAGCACGCGAACGCCTGTGGCTGCCAGCCCAAGATCAAACTGGACGCCAGGGCGATAGGCGACCCCACCCTGGGCGGTGAGCGTGCCCCCGCCGACAGTACCCTGAAATTTTGTGATGTTGAGCCTGTCCTTGGTCAACGTCAGGACGCCGTTTCCGTGCTCCAGGCCGACCGGCAAATCCTCACTGGCAAAGTTTGCATCCACGATTTCTACTTGGCCGCCGAAATCAGGACCGTTCGTCGCTCCGTTCGAATTGATATTGAACTTGAGCTCGCCGGAACTCCTGATATCGGGAGCGAACGCTTGTGCCAAATGCAGATTCACTGTGCCCAACAGCAGCAGAGACATCGGGGCGCCGCTTGCTGTGGACATCGACCCCTGAAATTGCAGATCGGTATCCGTGCCGCGGAGACCCGACCGCTGCAGAGTAATCACGGTGTCCTTGTAATCCACCCGGATGGGCGACGTCTCGGCTAACTGGATGGTGTTGCTATAAGCCAGCTTCAGCGTCGGAATCGTGAGATGCGCTTCCAACAGTTTTTTGTTCTTGAGCGGACCGTGAAGGGTGGCGTGCACCTCAGTCTGTCCGGTCAAATCCGCAGCCTGCTCGGGAGCATAGATCGCGAAGATGGGCTGCAACGGAATGGACTGGGTATCCAGGGTGGCATCTGCCGGGTAGTCCCCGGTCAGATTGACCTTTGCGTTCGCCCGAATCGCAGTGCCCACCGCAGTGGAAGATAGATTGGCAGTAGCCAGGTGATTGGCTACATTCATCTGCAGGTTCACATCCTTGATGGTCTGATTCTGAATATCGATTTGAGGAATTTGCAGCGTGGCGTCGAGTTGCGGGTTATTGAACGTCCCCTGCCCATTTGCCTTGATGCTGACGACCCCGGTGGCATTGACCTTCTGCGCCTTCAGAACCTGTAATTGATCCAGACGAATTCCCGCGGCAGTAAGCTGCGCGTTGTAACTCTTCTGCCGCGGTCGAATGCTGACCTTGCTCTGCACGTTGCCCGCGGGAAGCTGAACGCCAAGATCGCCGTGAACCTCATCTCCAGTCCCTTCGAAGTTCAACGTCGCGGACGTGACGGGCTGATCGTAAGCAGTGATATGCGTCAGCGAGATGTTCCCTTGTCCGATAGGACTCAGTTGGGTCCCATGCACCTTCACGTTCACTGCCAGCGTACCCGTCACGGGCAATTGCTGCCCTGAAAGCTTTACCAGCTCCTGGACATCCAATTGCGAGGCGTCAAGATCCACTTCTAGTGGGCTTGCTTCCGTGAAGGCCCACCGGCGCAGGCCGGTGCTGGCGTTGAAGGTGATTCGTCCGTGAGAGGCCGGTTCCAGATCCGCGTGCTGCAAGCTAGCCGAGGATGGGCTCACGTCTACATTGGTTCGCAGCACTCGCCAATCTGTTCCGTTGAACCGGAAGTGAGAAGCGGTCAGCTGGCCCGTCAGATGTGGCGCGTTCGTCGATCCGCGAACCGTGCCCTCAAACAACGCTGTACCGGCAAGCCCAAGCGGCTGCACGGGCTGCCCTGGAGTGGGCGTACGGAAAAGGCCGGCAACGGTTTCCAGCTCGCTCAGATCGTTGGATTCAAATTTCAAATCCAGGCTGGATCGCTGGCTCACTACACCGTTCATGGTCAAGGTGCTTTGCGGGGTCCGCAGAAAACTCTGCTTGAGTGCGAGTTCCTGTTTACCGCCGGTATAGGTTCCATGAATCGTGCTTTCCACCGGGATAAACTGAGAGGCGTCAGCGGTTCGGGATACCTTCCCGTGAATGGCTGCATCGGCCTGGGCCACCACATCGTCAAAGGTCTTTCCCCAAGCGGCAGTAGCTTCCGCATTCAACGTGCCGCCTACCGCAACATTCTTTGGCACGCCCGAAGATTTCATGGCGCGGTTCAGATCTCCGAGCTGAATGCCGCGCAGAGAGGCATTGAACTTTGCGTGCGAGTTGCCGTCAACGCTGCTCATCTTGCCGGTGGCCGTAAGCGCACCACCCAAAAAATTGGCGCGGAAATTCTGGAGGGTTGCGTCACCGTTTTCCAGCGAGTAGTGCGCTGCGATGTCTCTGATCTGCGAGCGAACCGCTGGCGTTTGCACATCAAGCTGCTGGCTGCTTAAATCGCCTCGGACGAGGACCGTATCGAGAAAAGAGCGATTCGCTATCTCCTGATAGTCCACCGATCCACTGGCGCGAATGAATCCAACGGGTAGCGAGGGGTTGGCGAGGATCTTACGGAATTGGCTTCCATCCAGCATGGCCTCGTAGCGTGCCTGCAGATGCGGATGGCTATAATCCTGCAGCGTGCCACTCAGCACCAACTGCGATGTATCGCTGGTCAACTTGGCTTGGGTCAAGTGGAAGGTAGTGGGCGTCGCATCGAACTCTGCTTCCAGGTTGTGCGGAATCGGCTTGAACCCACCCGGCCGGAGTTGCCCGTCCGAGTAGGCTAGCCTCCCTGAGTACTTCTGCAGCAGGCTGTCAAAAGAAGCGCGGAAGTCTACGTTGTGCAAGTCTGCCGAGAGGGCGCTCTGACGATTGTTGTAGTAGACCGCGCCCTGATCGAGCACTGCATGACGAATCCCCAAATCGAAGAGGCTGGTGTTACTGCTGCTGGAGCCGCTGCTCTTGATGACCGGTATGTTGGTCACGCCGTGCGCGTCGGTAAACACCTTCACCACCGGGCGGTCAACGACGAAGCTATCGAGATACCACTTGCTGTGCAGGACCGAGACGATGCGAACGCCCACCTCAGCGTGCTGCACCTGGAGGAGCGGTGGATTCGGATAGGGATCGGCGCCGTGTACAGTCAAGCCGTACAGGTCGAGACTAAGATTCGACAAGTGCGCGGCGAAGTTCTGTAATTGCACTTGCGTGCCGAGGGTATCGCTTGCCCGCTTTTCTACGGTCTGCAAAAGATAGTTGTGAAAGCGCGCACTCTGCAGCACAAGCGTCAGGGCAATGCCGGCCACTACGAGGAGAGCAAACAGGCCGGCGGCGACCCAGGCAGCTACTTTCCACAACCGCGGCCGGCGCCTGGGCGGTCCTGATTCTGGCGGAAGGTCACGATGAGATGTTGCCGTCGCGGTGTTCAAGAGGTCCTCCGTCTAGAATGCCTGGCCGATGCTGATGAAGTACTGAGTCGATTTGATTCCCGGGACCGGATTAAGGTTATGTCCGAGGTCGATTCTTACCGGACCGACGGGCGTTGCATAACGCAGACCCAATCCCACATTGTTGGTGTAGAGCGGCGCGAAGTCGTGAAATCCGACCCTCGGAAAGACGTTACCCCCGTCATAGAAGACAACCAGGCCCAGACCCTTTTTGATGGGCAGCGGGATACGAGCCTCGGAGTTGAGAATCAGCTGCTCATTTCCTCCGCTGGGAACCTGGATGAAGCTGCAGTCTGCCGATGATCCTGTGCTGCAGACCTGAACCTGTCGCTGCGGGCCCGCACCGTCCAGCGGAAAGCCTCGCAAGGTATTGCCACCACCGGTAAAAAATGCTGCGCTGAGCGGTACTACGCTGTTCGCAAAGGGCTGGGCTAAGCCGACACGAATACTATTTGCCCACACGATATTGTGAAGGGTCTGCTTGTAGTAAGCCGTCTGCGCGGTTAGTTTTGCAAAATTGACGCTGGAGCCTAGCTTAGTGGGATTAAAGTCCAGTTCGATCGATTGCAGAATACCTTTATGCGCATCGAGAGGGTTGTCGCGGGTGTCACGGGTCAGGTTAGCCGCAATCGTGGAGAGCCGGACATGTTGATCCTGCGGCAGGACCAACTCCGGAATCAATATGCGCGTCAAATCAGTTTGACTGAAGCTGTAACGCAGGAAAAAGACATCCTCCTTCTTTTTATCCAAAAATCGCTGCAGCTGAAAACTACCATTTTCAATCTGAGCGGAATAAACCGGGTTTTCTTCATCCCGTTCCACCAAGATCGACGTTGTCGAGCCCCATTTAGACCAGCGAAAATTCGGATCGATGTAATAGGCCGCTGCGCGCTGATCCAGGCGTCCCGCAAACCCGGTAAACGAAAGCGATTCGCCCTTGCCACGTACGTTGTTCCGCGTAAATTGAAATGTTCCCCGGGGGCCATAGAACGTCTTTTGGCTGGTGGTGAAGTTAGAAGGTAATCCAATCGGAGGAAGATTAGGCAGCGCAACAGTTCCGCTGGGAATGCTGCCGCCGCGATTGACGACCTCGAAACCGAAGCCATAGGTCATGGTATTTTTCTTGGCCTCGTGTACCTTGACGAGAACATCCTCCTTAGTCTGCGTCGTTATCTGCCGTCTGGGATCCACTTCTGCCCAATCAAAGACTCCGGTGTGGTTGTAGAGCTGGCTCTCCGCGGTGAGCAGTTGCGTCTCAGTGAGTGGCTGATTGGGAACAATAGAGGCTACGTCCCTGTCGATGAGCCGCTGCTGCGTCCGCACCCGGCCCAGCGTCAAGACATTCTGGGTATAGACCTGGGGCCCTTCGTAGATGTGATAGACCACATTGATGTGGTGAGGATCATTTTTCGAGACCACGGCAGCTGTCTCACGGAAGCTGGAGGTCAGGTAGCCTGCCTGCAGGTAATGCGCAACGATCGTGGTGCGGTCCGACCCTACGAACTTCTGCGAATAGGGCTTGCCCGCCTCAAGCTTCAGGCCGCCGGGTGCGAACTTGGCTTGGGGGAAAGTATCGGCGCCCTCAATGCGCAAAGAGCTCACGATGTCTCGAGGTCCCTCGGTTACGTGGAACGCAATCGTTAAGTTACCCTCTTTGTGGCTCACCGAGGGAGTGACCCGAACACTGCTGAATCCCTCGGATTGGTAGAGCGCGGTAAGATTCTTCGTGCTCGCGCGTACCAGTTGCTCGCTGTAGTTGCCCGGCGAGAACAGATGCGACTTTTTTACCGTGACCAGGGCCATCAGATCCGGCGTCTTGAGCTGACGATTGCCGGCCACACTCACCGCTGTCACTTTGTGTTTCTTTCCTTTGGTTATGACGTAGACGATGGTGTCCACCGAGTCCTGTTTATGGAACTCCGAGTCGACGTTCACGCCGAAGAATCCTTTGCCCTGGAAGTAGGAGACAAGCGCCTGACGGCCTTCCTGCACCAACTCCGGATCCGCGCCCACCCCCTGGTATACCGGCAGCAGCGACTTGCGTTTCCAGCTCCACAGGTGAGCACCTTTCACCTGCACATGGATCATTGGACCCTGCTGCACATCAAGGTGGATATCGGCGCGGTTAGTTTCAGCAGTGTATGCCGCCCCGGCAAGTTTTACCTGTGCGGCCAGCCTGCCTTGCTTCTCCAGCCGCTTTTGAAGATATTGCGTTGCATTCGTCAGTGTCGCACGGCGATAGTTCTTTCCCGGCCGGATCGCCGCGCCCCTGACTCGCGCCACCACGCCTTGAAGGCTTTTTGTCATTTTGCCAGCCTCTTCCGGCGTGGTATTGGCGATGGCAACCGTGCCGAATTTCGCGCGGTGGCTAAGACTGACCATGAACCTTACATTCGCCACGTTGTGCGCGGTATCCAGGCTTACCTGTGGCCGAACCCCAGCCTGAAAATAGCCCTCCTGCTGGAAAAAGCGAAGCAACGCATCGGTGTCCCGTTGAACATCGTCCGCATTGAAAGGCGCTCCCGGAGGGTAGTTCGCGATTTGCACCAGTTTGGAATACGGAAACCTTTCGGCTCCAGGAAACTCGAAGATCCCAAACCAAACCGCAGGTTCCACAATCATCAGCACCCGAACTCCATCTGACTCTGGATCGATCTGAAGCTGCACTTCGCTGAATTTGCCGGCACTTTTCAGCGCGGCTATGCTCTGATCGATCTTCTGTCTTGAGAACGGCTCCCCTGCGTGTTGCGGGAATAGAGGCGTTAACTTACTGGTATCCAGGTCCGGACGCCCGGCGACCTCAATCGCGGTGACGTTCTGGCCCTCATAGGAGTACAGGATATTTTCGGTTGCTGAAGCCGTCTTTGGCAGCTGGGAAGGTTGACTTGTATTCTGAGCTGGCAATCCAGTACAGAGAGCCAGCATGCCGATGCTCGACAGGGCCTTGCAGCGTCGACTGAGGCCTAACCTTCTATCCCCGACCTCGGATTGAGCCGTCATTCGAAAATGTCCTACGAATAGCTCAATCCACGCCATCCTCTCGTCAGATGCACGATTGCAGGACTGCGGTTTGATCCCGCTCCGCCTGGCGGGCTTCTTGGTTTCCATCCGTTCCATAAACAGGAAAGCAAGATTTCGAGGACGGGCGCTACCGTGGCGGTAAAGTGGGTGCGGCTGTGCTGCTAATGATCTCTGGTCTTAACGCTCCACTGGATGCGAGCTTCTTTCCCTGTACCGCGACCTCGATTTCGCTATTGATCTCGCCCCCGAGCAACAGCATCAACCCGCTGAGATAAAACCAGGTCAGAAGAGTGATAACGGTGCCGAGGGAGCCATAGGTAGCCGAGAAGCTGTTGAAGTAGTGAACGTACACACGAAGCCCAAGCGAAGCCGCGAGCCAGCCCAGCATGCCAAGGGCGGAGCCAGGTGTGAGCCAGCGCCATTGGCTGACCTTGACGTCCGGCCCGAAGTAGTAGATGAGTGCAAACAGAAAGGAAAGGAGAGCTGTGGCGACGAGCCATCCCACGCTCCTCAGCGAGATTGAGGCACATGTAGCGAGGAAGTGATGGTAGATATGAAGGCGAGCGAGGCGGGCAGAGAAGTCTGCTGCCAGCAACGAAGCGAGGATAAGTGTGATGACGATCGAAAGCATAAACGTAATGCCGATCGCCGACAGTCTGGCCCGCCAGTACGGCCGATTTTCCTTCACCCGGTAGACCACATTGAGGCTGTCCTGAATTGCGGAAAACCCTACGGAAGCAGACCATAATGCCGCTACCAGACCGAAGGTCAGCTTGCCGCTGCTCGCGGCAGCAGTCGTTTGATTAAAAGCGTCGAGGACAGTCCCCAGAGCGGCGGGAGGAACCACGATCGAAAGGTACTGCAGAAGACTTTCATAGATGTGGACCGCTGAGCGGGCCGCCAAACCAAGCACCGAGCAAGCCGTGAAGAGCGTGGGAAACAGGGCAAAGAGAAAATAAAAGCCGAGCTCGGCGGAGCGTCCCAGAAGGTTGTCGGCAAACATGGAATTCCATGTGTTCCTCACGATCACCTTGACGGGTATCCCTTCGAGGTTCCAGAGACAGCGTAGGGGAGAGCGGGAGACATAACTCCAGATATATTGCCTGACGTTGCGAGAGCGATCGCTCGGGACCGGGTCGATGAGCGCGACCGCGCGGCTGTTCTCCGTCAGGTCTTCGGATTTCATGTCGTTCCTAAGCCGCTCGGCCACGGCATATCTCCTTAAGGATCAGATGCGGTAGATGTCTCTCGGATAACTCCCATCTCTAAATAATGCCCGGGTGGCCCATCCCCCGGATTTCCTGTAAGGCTTGGTAGGGCAACGAACCTCATGCTCCTTAAAGCGTCCACCGGCGTTGCCGACCCGCGGGATATGAAACGGGGCATTTCTTGTCCTCGGCAGAGAGTGCAACAAATCCCCGGGTGCCCCATCCTTCGCGTCTTTTGCGAAGGGTGGGATACCACAAATCTCGATACCGACCGTCGCGTATCCCACCCTTTGCAAAGAGCGCAAAGGATGGGGCACCCGCCTATTCGTGGTGTTTCCTGCCGTGCCAAACACCAACCGCGGCTTAATCGAGAACTTGTTTCTTCTCAGTCGTCCACCGGCGTTGCCGACCCACAGGGGCATGAAACGGGTTTAGATCCTGTAGTAGATTGTTGTGGCGTATCGGCACAGAGGTCGATCATTTCTTGGTGCGAGTGAGCCCGTTTCTCAGTCGGACCCGGAACCCTTGAGCACCCCGGATTATGCCATGGGCTGCCCTCCAGCCCTGTAGCTACCGGCGGGGTCGCCCGATCAAATAGACCGATGCCAACCAGCTCCCGCGGTCGCGTGCGTAGCCCGCTATCCACTCATACTGCGGGAAGCCGCGGGTTAGCGCCAGCAGCTCCTGCGGAGTTCGAGTACGAAGACAGGAGACCATGCCATCCCACAAGGCCGCCAGCGGGATGACGGGGATCAGATAGGTCAGCAGCAGTCTCGACCAGCGGAAGGGCCGCATACGCGGGGTAAGAGCCCAGACAAAGACCGGTGTCAGCAATATGATGGCGAACGCCCGCAGCGTCCGCGAAGTGATCTCGGCCATCGCGAAGCCATCACTATATTGCACAGCGTCGCCCAGAACACGGAGCGCGAACGCATCGGAGAAATGGTGAAACGAGCAGAAGATCGTGCGAAAACCGCTGAGTTCTGTAGGCACGCACGCGGCATCTACGGGAGAGTTCACGCAACTCACGTAGGGATCCGCGCCCAGCCGGGCGGGAAGCACGCTGCTGGGATACTTATCGGTAAGTACCAGGTTGAGCGGCGCGCGTTCGGCCAATGCGGTACGCCATCCCGGGCTCAGCCACGGGCCGCCGCCGCCCGAACAGAGGTCGACTATGCGTTGCGCGCCGCAGTCACCGATGGCGCGGAAGATCTCTGCCCGAACGGGGCGGTAGATGTCTGCCCGGCTGGTGATCGCTTCCAGATAGTCGGTCTCTCCGTGCCGCAGGGATTGCGGACACCACGACTGGTCAAGGATTTCGAAGAGCTGAAGACGTCGCAAACTCTACCTATACCTGCCGGGCGACGAATCGCTGAAACCGCAGGTCCCTTCCGCTTCGGTCCCACGGCACGCCGGGCCAGGCGGGATGACAAAGTTGAGGGCTTCACCGGCTGCGGCTAAGACGGGGGGCTAAGCGGCCGAGAGATGGGAACTGCAGATCCCTCCGCTGCGCTCAGGGATGACAAAGGTTAGCCACAAACGCCGATGGGAGAAATCCACTCCAGAGCACCTCTAGACCCGGTCTCTCCACAAAGCCATGGCCCCCAGCAGACCCTCCTCGTTGGAGATGATCTTGATGTCGCGACTGGGTTTGAGGGTCAATTTTGTGGCGTTGCCGCCCCCGATGTAGAGGGTGTCCCAATTGAAAGTCGCCGCTGTCTGCGCCACCGCGCGTTTCACCAGTTTGTTCCAGCGCTTCACTCCAAACATCCTCAGCCCGCGCTTGCCCAGGTAATCCTCGTAGGTCTTTTTGCGCCACGGATGATGCCCTAATTCCAGGCCGGGACATAAGAGCCCCTCGGTGAACAAGGCGGAGCCCATCCCGGTACCCAGCGTGATAACAAGCTCGACCCCGTGGCCCTGAATCACCGCGTAACCGCCCACCGCGCAATCGTTTGTCATCTGGACGGGCTTGCCCCATCGCCTTTCCAGCGTTCTCGCCAGAGGGAAACCGATCCATCCCGGGTCAAGGTTCGCCGCCGTGAACGTCTTGCCCTGCTTGATCACTCCGGGAAACCCAACCGAGACCCGGTCGAAGCGGGGAACGCTCACCTTCAGCTCGTCCAAAGCGCTCAGGATCGCGGTGGTCGTTGCCGGGTTCGGCGTAGGCACGCGCAGCCGGTCGCTGATCGGCTTGCCTTCCGGGCTCAGCGCCTGCATTTTTAAGCCGCTGCCACCAATATCGATAGCCAGAGTGATCGGACCCTCTGCCAGGATCGTGCGCCGTCGAACAGTACTTTTAACCCCTTGAGCCATAGCCCCCCGCAAGCCAAAAACGCTTTCTCATTCTAAAGTTAAGCATGCGTGGTTGCTAACAACAGATTCGCCAGCGCATTCACTTCGCCAGCGCACCTTTTTCAAGTTTCGGCGGCTTCGTGGTCGTATCCTTTCTCTTCCCGATGCGGTAGCCGGTCTCTTCTGTCTGCTTGCACGCCTCCTGAACCCTCTGCTCGATCGACTCGATCGATTGGATACGGCGTGAAGCGGGCTGGCGCGCCGTCTTCTCCGCCGCAGTGCGCGACGGGACGGCCGGCACAGCGGACGAGCCGCCGGCATTTGCGCTGCTGGCGGGCTCCTGCATTTGGACTGGGGCGCCAAGCGCAAGAAGATCCGGCAATTGCCCCCACCACAGAAGCTGCCGGTGAAGCTCCTTGTTGAAGTACCACTCTCCTGATACCTGGTGCACATGGAGCAGCCAGCGCGCATCGTCATCGTCCCAGAAGGAATACGGAAATCCGGCGAACGAGTCTGCATTCAGGGGCTTGGCAGCCGCCAAGGTCTGGCGGAGGAAAGCCAGCCTGACCCGGGCGGCAGCGCGCCAGCCGTCTTCCGTGCTGCCCCCGGCCACTGTGAAGGCCCGGGCGAGAGGCGCACGCAGCCGCAGCCGGTCAAAGAGCGCCAGCGCCGTGGCCGCAGGGTCTTCGCTCCCGATCGTTTCAGCCAGGCTTTCGAGGACAGAGCAGGCGAGCACCGGACCCCAAATGGCGCTTGCGTGGAGCTGCGGGGTGCTACTGGGCAGGACCATTTTCGCATCGCGAGACCATGGCTGAGAAAATCTGTCCTCGATCACAGGAAGGCCTACGACCGCATGAACTCGTTGGCAAAGCGTCAGCCATCCATGCATAGGATCGGTAGAGTGACGTGCAGGGGAGCCGGTCTTCCTGGCATAGATGGCAAGGGCCTCGGTGGCGAAGCGCGAGTTGAGCGCTTCTAACTGCCGCAGCAGCACTGCGGCCGGCGTGGACGATCCAGCCTCCTGGCCGCAGGCGGGAACCGCTTCGCCCGCACTCGACAAGTGGGCTAAGCTCTCCACCAGCTCGGGATTCAGCAGCGCCACCAGCGACGCGTGCAGCGGGGCCACTTCCAGATCGAGTAGCGCCTCCTCCATGCTGCCCACGCCGCGACCGTTCAGGAAATCGCAGAGCAGATCCCAGCGATGATCCGCGTCGGGCCTCAGCTCTCGCCAGTCGACGAAGACATGGCACTTATATGCATGCAGTTCCAGGGTGAAGCCCTGGGAGACGATCTTCGCGGCCCGCTCCAGATGCTCCAGGCCGGTGGTGGTATCGCGGAAGAGCAGGAAGAGGTTGCCATCGTCCGGCAGGGCGAAAGCGGCACCGAGCGATTGCTGGCGCAGGTGGCCGGCCTTCTTATCGGCATAGCTGGCAGAGTGATGAATGGTGCCGCGCGTGGTCCCATACCGGTTGTGGTAGATGACCAGTGCGCGGTGCTCGCCGCGCCGGTTGGAGTAAGCGAAGACATTCTCATCCACCGAGCCATCGGGCTGGTAGAAATCGTAGAGCAGGAAATTCTCGCTATCGGCAAACAACCAGCGCTGGTGGAGCAGGGGCGCAATCTCCCGATCATGCCGCTCAACCAATCCCCGATCCGCATCCTCCTGGTGCCGAGCTTTGCGAAACTCCATGCCGTACTTTTCCGTAAGCCCCTCGATCTGCCCGTGGCCGAACATCGGCAGCCCGGGAAGAGTGGCCATCATGGTCGCGACACCAAAGCATTTGTCGCCGTTGCCGAACTGGTCAATGGCCGTACGCTCATCGGGATTACTCATAAAGTTAACGTAGCGCTTGAGGATATCCGGGTCGAACTCGATGGTGTTCTTGATCACCGATCGGTACTTCGCATTGTCCTCATCGCGCATCATGTTCATGAAGGCGCTGTTATAAACCCGATGCATGCCGAGCGTGCGGACGAAGTAACCCTCCATGAGCCAGAAGGCTTCCGCCAGCAGCAGCGTGCCGGGAACCTCCCGTGCCACACGATCCACCACCTCGCGCCAGAACTCTTCCGGCATGGCGGCATCGAAATCGGCCTTGCTCATGCTGTACTCGGCGCGTGAAGGAATGGCGCCGCCGCTACCCGGGATGGGAAACCACAAGCGCTCGATGTGGCGCTTGGCGAGCGTCATCGCAGCGTCGAAACGGATGACGGGAAACAGGCGCGCGACGTGCAGAATGGTCTGGATCACCTGCTCGCGCGCGGCTGCGTTCAGGTAATCGATCTGGGCGGTGTCGTTCCAGGGGAAGCTGGTGCCGTCGTTGCCGTGATAGACGTAGCGGGTATCGCCCGTCCATTTGTCGCGGCGGCGAAAGACCACCGCAGCATCGGACTGTTCATAGTAATGATCTTCAATCTTGATCTCGACCCGGTTATCGCGAGAGAGGTCCGGCCCTTCGAAACGGTAGGCAGGATAAGGGCTATCGGGCCGGGACATGAACCACTCCGGGTGTTCGATGACCCAGCTGGAATCGATACCCATGTGGTTGGGAACCATGTCGCTGGCCAGCCGGACGCCATGCGCGTAGGCGCGATCGCGCAGGTTGCCATAAGCCGCCTCGCCGCCCAGATCATGAGCGATGTCATATCCGTAAAGCGAATAGGCGGAGGCCACCGCCTCCTGGTTGCCGCAGAGTTGCTTGATTGTCTGCGACGCCACACTTCTTTCCCAAACACCGATGAGCCACAGCGAGTTGATCCCGTGTCCCGCCAGGCGGCGAAGCTCTTCGTCGGGTATCTGATCCAGGCGATAGATGTGGCGGCCGTAGAAGCGGGAGAGTTGCTCCAGCCAGACGTAGGTACTCTTGGCAATGAGCACCGTGGTCGGCATCCAATCCTGGTCGGCGCTGAAACGCTCGCCCTCCTCGACTGCTCCGGCATAGGACGGCACTTCGCCGCGTTTGTCCGCGTTCCAGGGGAGGTTCCGCCTCCGCCCCGCGTTGGCGTCGGAGGGATGAAACCGCATCCAGACCGCAATGTCTTCTTCCTTGAGCACGTCGATGGCCAGCAGAAGCCGGGCAAGATCAGCGCCGATCAGCTCTGCCCAGTGTTCGACGATGTAGGCGAGTTGCTCGCTGAGCGAGTCCGGCGAAGCCAGAGCCGGGGCGCGCAGCATGTCAATCAGGTTGAGCTTCTTCGACCCCAGCGGAGGCCGAGTGCCGAAAAACTCGCGCAGCCCGGTGGTGATTTGCTGGTAGCGTGTCACAGCAGCGAGGGACTGATCGGTGAACAGCTCGGAGAACTTCTGGAAGGCGGGGTTGGCATTGGCCAGCCACAGCAGCATCATCTCTTCAAAGGCTACCGCCCGGTGGGCAAGGCCGTCCGTTTGCCCTGCCAGCCACTCCACGCTGCTCTTTTCGTTGCGATATACATCGCTGCTCGGAAACTGCTCGACGAAGGCCAAAATGGTTTTGTCCAGCTCAGCCTTGCCGATGCGCGAATCGAACCACTCCAGCGCTCCGGCCATCACCTTGGGGTCCAGATTCTTCCGGTAATAATCGACCAGGGCATGACTCAACTCGTCGATGAGGCCCATGGCATAGAGCGCTCCCGGCTGAATCGTCCGCTGCGGGTCTTTTTCGACTCCCCGGCGCTCGTTCATGCGGAAGGCGAACTCGCGGCTGGCGCGAAGATTGGCGAAAACTACGTTGCCGCTGAAAGCAAACAGGGTCTGGTTGAATTCATAACGGTCGCGTGCTTCTCGTGAGATATGGAATTCCATCATTGCGCTTCCCCAAAGACTTCAATTTGGCCTGAAGATTTCGGCCAGGTTTGCGATGCGCTGGATCATTTCACGATGCCGATCTGCCCGGATGGAGCGTCTCCGACTGTGAAAACCGCTCGAATCCCGAACAAACACACGCCCACCCTATCTTCGATGCGGAAAATCGCCTAGGCAACCGTTGATAGCGCGTGCTGGCCAGCATTTCCCACCACAACTCAGAACAATTGAGAACCGGGCCCGATGTTCTTCAGCGAACATGCAACCAATCTCGGGTGCCCCATCCCCCGGGATTCCTGTAAGGCTTGGTCGGGTCAACGAACTTCATGCTGCTTTCTCTCATGCTGAGAAATCCGCTTCACAGCCGGTACGCCTTGCGCGCCAGCTCGTAGGCCAGCGCATGGGCCACTTCGACAGCCTCGTCTTCATCCAGCTGATGCTCCGCTACCAGTCTGGCCAGAAAAGCACAGTCTACGCGGCGAGCCACGTCGTGCCGTGCCGGAATGGAGAGGAAGGCTCGCGTGTCATCGTTGAACCCTACGGTATTGTAGAAGCCCGCGGTCTCGGTGGTCAGCTCGCGAAAGCGCATCATGCCTTCGGGGCTATCGTAAAACCACCACGGGGGTCCCAGGCGAAGACAAGGGTAATGCCCCGCCAGAGGCGCCAGCTCGCGGCTGTAGGTTGATTCATCCAAAGTGAAGAGAATGATGGTGAGCGAGGCTTCATTGCCAAAGCGCTCAAGCAGCGGCTGCAGCGCGTGGACATATTCGGTGGGCATCGGAATGTCCGCCCCGACATCACGGCCAAACCGGGTGAAGACCTGGCGATTGTGATTGCGGCGGCTGCCGGGATGGATCTGCATCACCAGCCCATCTTCGAGGCTCATACGCGCCATCTCCGTCAACATCTGCGCGCGAAAGAGCTCATGCTCACCGGCATCCGCGTGGCCGGCGATGACCCGCGCGAAGAGTGCGGCGGCGGCCGTAGGATCCAGGTCGGCGGTGCTCGCCGTTGGATGCCCATGATCGGTGGCGGTGCAACCAAGCTGCTGGAAGCGTTGGCGAGCGTTGCGCAAAGCGCGCAAATAGCCCGGCCAGGCCGCGCAATCCTCGCCGTGCATCTCGCCCAGCCGCTGGACATTCTGGCGAAAGCCGTCGAAGTCGGGATCGACCACCGCATCGGGGCGAAATGTGGGCAGGATGCGGGCCTTCCACCCGGAGTCGCGAATCGCCTGGTGGTAGGTCAGCGGATCCAGGGGAGAGTTGGTGGTTGCCAACACCTCGATGTTGAATTGATCGTAGAGTGCTCGAGGACGGAACGCCGGAGAGGCCAGCTTGGCGCTGATGGTGTCGTAGTACGCACCGGCATTGGCAGCGCAAAGCCGCTCGTTGAGCCCGAACAACTCCTGAAAAGCGAAGTCCAGCCACATCCGGGTTGGCGTGCCGCGAAAGAGGAAATAGGACTCGGCGAATCGGATCCATATCCGCCGTGCCTCATCGGCATTCATCTCCGCCTGGCCAACTCCCAACTCCTCCATCGCGATGCCCTGACTGTAGAGCATGCGAAAGACGTAATGGTCGGGCACGATGAAGAGGCTGGTGGGGTTGGGGAATGGCTGGTTCTCCGCGAACCAGCGCGCTTCGGTGTGCCCGTGCGGACTGACGATGGGCAAATTGCGGACGGCACCATACAGCCTCCGCGCAATGGCCCGGATCGTAGGATCGGAAGGGAAAAGACGGTCGTCGTGAAGAGTAGTCACAGCATTCATTCTCGCCTGTGCGCAGGCTTTCTGCACACAGAGGGGAGAAGAAAAGGGACGAACTCTTACTTGGGCCGCCCTTAGCGACGTATGGGAAAAGAAACCGCAGGTCGCTCCACTACGCTTCGCTCCGGTCG